>NZ_JAKUGG010000016.1:0-143274 GCF_022663835.1 Bacillus cereus group sp. BfR-BA-01347
GTAATGAACTCTTGTCTTCAAACGAAAAACACCTCCAATGAATTTGCATACTTAGTATGCGAATTCAGGAGGTGTTTTTTTCATGTACCACTATTCGGGTTCACTTCAATAAGGTAGACAGTGTAGTTAAAATGTTCGAAACAGTAAAAAAGATATGGAATGGTACTGTAATCGGAACAGGGAAAGCTGTTGAAGATGCAATTAAGTCCATGGAAACTTTAAGTAATATGAATATAAGGAATATGGATATAGAAACTTTTATTAATGTTACATATGCGATTTTACATTTGGATGAAACGGCGAAAAATATGTGGCATACATTTTCAAGTACCGTGAAACGAGATATGATAAATGGAGATGCAGAGAGCCGTACGCAATGGATTACTTATGCATTAACCCAAATAGGTATTGGTCTAATCGCCGACAAGGGATTAGGTAGAGCAGGACTTGTTATAAAAGGAGTAAAAGCATCAAGTGGAGCAAGTTACATTAACAAAAGGAGTAACACTAATAAAAGAAATGAAGCACGCATCTGAGATTTTACAATCTTTTAAGAAAGATGTTTCTTATGCTTTCTCTGTTGGAACTATCATAACCAAGATACCTCAAAGCGAATTGAATCAAGCCTACTATAATTTTGCAAAGACTACGATTTCAAGTGCACAAAAAAGAAATTCTCCAGGAACAGTAACTTCAAGTTTTAATCTTGAACGAAGTTTAGGGACTCAAAAGAAACTAATGTATAATAAAGGTTCAATTGGTGTTATTCCACAAGAAATTCGAAATAAGCTAATTGGAAAAAATTTCAACTCTTTTGATGATTTTAGAAAAGAGTTTTGGAAAACAGTTGCTGATTCAGACTATGCGGCAGAATTTAACCAAAGAAATATAAACCTTATGAAAGAGGGTAAAGCTCCATTCGCTCCATTATCTGAGAAGTATGGTCAGCACAATCAATATATTTTGCACCATAAACAACCAATTCACCAGGGTGGAGATGTGTACAATCTCGATAACTTAATAATTGTTTCTCCTAAAATGCATCAAAATGTTTTAGATCGTTCATATCATTTCGGTAAAAAAGGTTAATGATTATGAAAGGATGGTTAGTATGACACTCAAAATGACAAAAGAAGAACTTATTGAACTTGTAACAAAGATTTGTAATCCTAAATTACCTGAAGAAGAACTTAATGAATACGTAAACCAATTTAATAATAGCGGTGTACCTCATCCCGCTCCAAGTGATATAATCTTTTGGGATTTTAGGGATTTAACACCGGAAGAAATAGTAGAGATTGCATTAAATTACAAAAAAGAAGAAAACTAAAACATGTAAAGAATAAGCCGCCCCGAAAAAATGAAGTGCACCCAAAATGTTAGACACATTAAAAAATTTGGGGTGCACTTCAAAACGAGCGGCTTTCTTCATTATCTAATTCATTTTATACTGTCCTATTTGTTCTAATGTTAGTATTTCTTTTCAATGCTAATACAACATTAGAATTATCATTTCTGAATTTAGCCAGTTTACCTTCTTCTAACACTTAAAAACACTACATTCTACCCCATAACTCATTTTTCTTTGCTGTACTCTCCTTTTCTTAACATTATTTTTACAACGTATTTATTTGTACATAATCTATACCTTCCCTTTTTCTATTCACATTCAACTTAAAAACCTCTTCATCACCCGAGCATCTGAATAAGATTAAAAAAACTTAATGAACAAGTATCTCTTTAACTGTCAAATTATTAGAATATTCGATTTACAACCCCTTCCTTAAATTGGTATTATTTTCTTGTAAGGGGAGGGAAAGTTCATGTCTTTAAATATGTATCTCGGTGAAGTACAAGCTCAAACAGAAAGTATGAACTCTTTATGTAACGCTACTATTCAAGGTATGGAACAAATTATTCATTCTATTGACGCTTTTGCATTGGATACTGTTCTACAAGGGCAAACATATAGCAGTGCAAAAGCATATTTCTTACAAACCTTTCGTCCGTTAGCACAAGGAATCATTTACTTATGCGAAGAATTAATCCTTCAAAATGATGCCTTTCCAAGAGACTTTCAATCACAGGTAGCTTCTACAGATGTTATCGAACAGGAGATAATAGAACAAATTCGAGAAATCGATCGAATGATAGCAAGTACAGAAGCGCTCAACCAAACTATGTCGATCCCAGGTATGGACGCTATGGTAAATCTTTTTACTGTCATGAGGCAAAAACTGCAAGAAAAATTAGAACATCTATATGAATTTAATTATACTTCTAGTAATAATTATGATACTGCACTCCAACTAGCCGCTAGCATTGCGACAGGTTTGGCGGAAGTACAAAGCGGAAAAGGTTTTAGTCCCGCCAGTGGTACATTTAGTACACAAGGGTTGAATATGGAATGGATAACCTCTATTCAAAAAATTGCAGAGGAAAGAGTTCAAGAAGCCGAAATAAAAAAAGAAATTGAAGAAAAAATGGCTTTGCAGGAACAAGAAGCTAATAGACCGTGGTACGAAAAAACAGCTATTGGCGCTTGGGAATTCTTCCAAGGAATTTGTAATTCAGCCGCTGAAAATTTTACAGGCGCAGAATTACCAATGGGCAATGAATTAGAAAACAAAACAACCTTTCAAGCCGGAAATCTTGTGGGTAATTTTGTATCAGGGGTAGGATCTATTTTTGAAATTTTGGGCGGTATAGCTATTGTAACAGGATCAAATGTTGGAACCGTATTGTTAGAAGGAGTAACTTTCGGGGCAGCATCACCAATTGTTATCCCAGCTGATTTAGCTCTTACAACCGCTGGAGCAGGTGTTGCTACACATGGTACATTTGTATGGTATAATACCGTTCAAAATAGTATTGATACTTTGCAAAGGTTTCAGTCTTCTTCTGGAGGTTCCTCTAAAAATCTTTTAAAAGATGGTAAGTTTGTCGAATCTGATTTAGAATTAAAATATGCGGAATATTGCGTTAGAAAAGCAAAAGACGGTAAAATACCTAAAGATAGATTGAACTGGAAAGAAGCAAGTGATTATTGGACAAAAGATTCACCTATGGCAAGAGGAAATAAGTTTAATAAAACTGCAGAAAAAAATAGATGGTATCCAAATAATGAGGTCCATTTAAGTAATGGTAAAAGATTAGATTCATATGACCCATTTGAAAGAGAAATAATTTCTAGAAAAGCAACAGATTTAGAGGATATCGATATTAAAACTTTTGAAAAACATTTGAAAGAAATGAAAACTAAGTATGCAGTTGGCACTAAAATTCGTTCAAATAAATACGACGAAATAGACGGCACTGAACTACAAGGAAAACAAATATTAGAGATTCCAGCATCTAATAAAAATTTCAAAAAAATAGATGAATATATAAAATTGGCGAAAAACAAATATGACATTAATATTAGATTTAGGGAGGAATAAAAAATGGCATATGCATTGAAACCTGAAATACAAGAAGTATTTGAGAAAATTGATTTTTTAACGAGATATAGAGAGCTATCTGAAAATTTTTCATCAAATAGTGAAAGTTCGTTTGAAAACTATGAAAACGAAAAAGCTATTGAAATATTTGAATCCCTTGGTTATAAAGCTCGTTTTATGAAAAAGGAAAACTTTTTTATTGTTGGTGAAGTAAAGAACAAGGATTTCTATACTTTCAGATTCAATATCAGCTTAAAATATGGGCTTGTTGAGTTCATTTGGTCTGCAAGGTATAATGGTGAAGTTAGAGTTGGGAATTCATGGGATATGTTTGTAAAAGTATTATCCAATGGTTCTGAAAGATTGCCGGCAGTATGCTTCCACAGTTACGATGAACTCAAAGAAATCATGAAAATTGCCTTTGAAATGTACGAAGATTTCAAGCGAGAATTAATTCCTATTTATTCATAATTTCACCTTAAAAATACATGAAGTAATGACTAAAAAACAAGGACAGACTTAAGGTTTTAGGAGAATTAATTATGAACTTAAAATTAAAACCTGAAATAGAAACAGCACTTAAAAAAATTGACTTTGTTAATAGATACACAGAACTTTCTTCTTTTTCGAGAGAAAATTATGATGCCGAAGAAATCATTCCTAATCCCAATATTGAAGAAATTCAACAAATACTTGAAAAGCTAGGTTATAAATCAGTTTATGATAAAAAAGAAAAGTTTTTAAAAGTTGGAGAACTAGGTGATAAAAAAGAAAATTTATTTTATTTTCATATTGGTATTAAAGTAAACGTTCTGGATTTTACTTGGGTAGTTTATCATAATGATGAACTAAGATTAGGTAGTCCATGGAGTCTATATTCAAGACTTTT
Organism: Bacillus cereus group sp. BfR-BA-01347; assembly: GCF_022663835.1. Taxonomy (NCBI): domain Bacteria; kingdom Bacillati; phylum Bacillota; class Bacilli; order Caryophanales; family Bacillaceae; genus Bacillus; species Bacillus cereus group sp. BfR-BA-01347. The sequence continues at coordinate 4,330 of NZ_JAKUGG010000016.1, forward strand.
AATTTCTCCAGATACTAGAATTAAGCCCGTACTATTTAGCGATTATGACAGCTTAGAAAAAATTTTAAAAATTGCTTTAGGTATGTATGAAGATTTTAAACAAGAATTAATTCCTATCTATTCATAATTTTATATATAAGAAAGGCAATCTTATCTTATATATATAAAAAGAAAATCCGACTCACAAGAGCCGGATTTCTTCATGTATCTAACATGTATACTGTTTTATTTGATCTAATATTAAAAATTAGGGAGGAGTAATTATTGGCGTATTCATTACAACCTGAAATACAAGCCTGCCTTACAAAAATTGATTTTATTAAGAGATATAAAGCATTATCAAAACAATTTCCAGATAGAGAAAATACATTTGAAAACTATGAAAACGAAAAAGTAATTGCAGTATTTGAGTCTCTTGGCTATAAAGCTCGTTTTATGAAAAAAGAAAACTTTTTTATTGTTGGAGAGGTCAAGAATAAAAACATCTATACTTTTAGATTTAATATTAGTTTAAAACATGGACTTGTTGAGTTTATTTGGTCTGCACGACATAATGGTGAAATAAGAGCTGGAGATCCATGGGCTATGTTTGTAACAATATTATCAAATGATACAGAAAAAATACTTCGTCCATGTTTCCATAGTTACGATGAACTCAAAGAAATCATGAAAATTGCCTTTGAAATGTACGAAGATTTTAAGCGAGAATTAATTCCTATTTATTCATAATTTAAAAAGCTACCGAAGACACCAAAACAGTTACTTCGAGTAGCTTTTATTTATATATATTAAAGTTATTTATTTTCCTCTTTTTGAACATATACATAAGCATCTTTCTGCTCTTTATGTATATCAACCTTCGAATTCTCTGCAAGTTGACCCGCGTTTAGCAAAGAAAAAATAATCAATGCTTCTAGTGACATTTCGTTTTACCACTCCTTTCTAATTGTTATACGTTTATCATACCGCTTACATGTGATTTCCGTATGAACTCGAAAAGGAGATTAAAACAAAAAAGCTTTGAGGAATTTCCTCAAAGCTTTTATTTATTAGTAACGAATTAAGAAATATTTCTTCTTACCGCGGCGAATGATTGTGAATTTACCTTCGATGCGGTCGTTTTCTGTTACAACGTAGTCTAATGCTTGTGTACGCTCACCGTTTACGTAGATTGCGCCGTTCGTTACATCTTCACGTGCTTGACGTTTTGATGGAGAGATTTTGCTTTCTACAAGTAAGTCGATTAATACTGTATCTTCTGCAGTACGTTCTACAGATGGTACGTCTTTGAATCCTTGTTCGATTTCGCTTGCAGTTAGTTCTGCTACAGAACCGCTGAATAATGCAGCTGAAATTTTAATCGCTTGCTCTAATGCTTCTTCGCCGTGAACAAGTTTTGTCATTTCTGCACCTAATGCTTTTTGTGCTGCACGTTTTTCTGGCGCTTCAGCTACTTGCTTTTCAAGCTCAAGAATTTCTTCATGAGATAAGAATGTGAAGTATTTTAAGTATTTAACAACGTCGCGGTCATCTGTGTTAATCCAGAATTGGTAGAACTCGTAAGGAGTTGTTTTCTCTGGGTCTAACCAGATTGCGCCGCCTTCTGTTTTACCAAACTTCGTACCGTCAGATTTAGTAACTAGTGGAATTGTTAAACCGAATGCTTTCGCATCTTCTTCTGATTTACGGATTAATTCAAGACCAGCTGTAATGTTACCCCATTGGTCACTACCACCGATTTGCAGACGGCAATTATGTTGTTGGTATAAGTTTAAGAAGTCGTATGATTGTAAAATCATGTAACTAAACTCAGTGAATGAAATACCAGTTTCTAAACGAGATGCTACTGTATCTTTTGCTAACATATAGTTTAAACCGAAGTTTTTACCGATATCGCGTAAGAATGAAATGACATCTAAGCTACCAAGCCAGTCGTAGTTGTTAGCCATCGTTGCTGGATTGTCCACGTTTTCAAACTCTAAGAAGTTTGAAAGTTGGTTTTTGATGCTTTCTGTATAGTAAGCAACTGTATCTTTCGTATTTAATGTACGCTCTGCTTTTTTACCACTTGGGTCACCGATCATACCAGTACCACCGCCAACAAGTGCGATTGGTTGATGACCAGCTAATTGGAAACGACGTAACATTAATACTGGTAACATATGACCGATGTGTAAGCTATCCGCTGTCGGGTCGAAACCACAGTATAATTTAACGCTTTCTTTTTCTAATAATTGCTCAAGGCCCTCAGCATCTGTTTGCTGATTAATTAGACCGCGAAATTCAAGATCTTGTAAAATACCCATATCCTACATACTCTCCTTTAAGTTCATTACTGGCGTGAAAGTTGAAAACATAAAAAAATCGCCCCTTCAAATAAGGGACGATTTTGATTATCGCGTTACCACCCTAGTTGCAGGCAAAAAAAAGCCTACCACCTTATTTACATAACGGCTTAGCACCGTCTTTTCCCTTTTGAATACAATTCAATCGAAAAAAGATGCTCTAGGGGCGTAATTCGCGATCATCTATGTGCTGATTTTCACCGGCCATCAGCTCTCTAAAACAGGGAAATGATCACTACTTCTCCCTTTCCACGCTCAATTATTCATATACTTTTCTTTATACCATCATTTATATAGGCGTGTCAAATAGAGGTCAGGTTTCCCTTCTTGTCAATCCTTTACAACACCATAAAGAGTATCGTAATAAGAGAAAGAATTGGAACCCCAACTAATAATGATACATGAAACACAATCGATAAATCATTCCCAATGGTCGCCTCCACAGGATCTTTCGCTGGGGAACCAAGAAACCCGATTAATCGATCGAATCGACTTACCGTTTTTGGAAAGTTTGGTATTTCTACATGATCACTATCTAAATGTTGCTTTAACTTATATTCACTCTTAAAGGGATTTTCGCTCAATTTCGTCCACCTCCAGCAATTGTTTCAATTTCTTTATCCCGTTATGAAGTCTCGATTTCACCGTTCCAATCGGAATGTTTAATATCTCTGCAATTTCTTTTTGCTGCATGTCATGATAATAAGAAAGGATTAGGACCGCTCTTTGCTCTTCTGGAACTTTCAAAATTGCTTCTCTTACTGTGAGCCGATCTTCGTGAGAAAATTCTTTTTCCGGAATCGGCACTAAAAATGGCAAAAGCGTACGCCACTTTTTTCTCCTATTTAATTTATTAATCATAAGACGATAACCAATTTGAAATAAATACGTTTTTATTTTACCTTTTTCAAGTTCATACATATGTTTCTTACGCTCTAGCGTCAAAAACGTATCTTGCACAAGATCGATACTTAATTGTTCATCTCGGTTAAATCGATATAAAAATGTGTATAGCGCTGGTTTGATTAAAACATATAGTCTTTCTCCTGCTTGTTTATCTCCACTTTGATACGCAAGCATGAGCTCCTCCTCAATCCCAATCTGCGCCATGATTTTTGATCTCCTTTATTCCTTTTAACGTTAATGAAATACGGGAAATTAAATATGCAATCGCAATAAAAATCCACAATTGTGATTGATTTGTAAAAAATTGCACATATGGGTTTTGAATCGTAAATCCCATTGTAACTAAAGTATTTAACGCTTGCACACATATGCATGCATACAACGCAAGGCAGATAGAAATAGTGTCAAATACATTCCAGCGAAAATACACTTTTGTTTTTGTAAAATCAATTTTATATCCATTTTTCCGTACTATATGTTTTCTATCAAATGGAATAATGATTGAAAACATAACACCCATTATAACTCCAGCTGTAAGCATTGATACTCTATATCCAATTGGTATCGGTAAGAAAAGACCACAAGAAAATACAACTATAATTCCAATTACAGCAAAAGTAAGAAGTAATTTATTAGACATATAAAAGCCTCCCTCATCTATTCTTTCATAAATGTATACAGACGAGGAAGGCACTTCGTTCAAATATTATTTTAGTTTTTTTATAATCTTTGCAGGATTCCCGCCAACTACTACATTATTAGGCACATCTTTCGTTACGACAGCACCAGATGCGATCACCGCATTGTCTCCAATTGTTACACCTGGATTAATAATTGCTCTTCCGCCAATCCATACGTTATCGCCAATTGTAACTGGTTTTCCGTATTCTGATCCGCTTATACGCTCTACCGGATCAAGTGGGTGCGTTGCTGTATAAATGTGAACACCTGGAGCTAACATACAGTTCACTCCGATTGTTACCGGGCATACGTCTAAAATCGTACAGTCAAAGTTCGCGTAAAAATTTTCACCGACATGAATGTTATAGCCGTAATCACATCTAAAAGAAGATTCAAGATGAATATTATCTCCTGTCGTTCCGAATAATTCTTTTACGATTTCGCTACGCTCTTTCAATTGCTCTTCTGGCGTATCATTTAATTTTCTCGTTAATATACGTGCTTGCTCTCTTTCTTGTACTAAAACTGGATCAGCCGGTATGTACATTTCTCCTAGTATCATCTTTTCCTTTTCTGTTTTCATCATACTATCCCCTTTAACTTATATATATAAGTTCATGATATCATAAAAAAGAAAGGCCTGAACATTTTTCGTTCAGACCTTTCTCTCTTAATCTTCCATCGTTGATAAGTCACCTGTTGGTAAGTTTAACTCCCACGCTTTTAATACGCGGCGCATAATTTTACCACTTCTCGTTTTCGGTAATTTATCTCTAAATTCAATTTGTCTCGGCGCTGCATGAGCTGCTAGGCCTTTCTTTACAAATTGACGAATTTCTTCTTTTAATTCATCAGATGGTTCGTATCCTGCTCGAAGTGCGATAAATGCTTTAATAATTTCGCCGCGCACCGGATCAGGAATACCAATTACACCGGCTTCTGCAACAGCAGCATGCTCGATTAATTTACTTTCTACTTCAAACGGACCAACGCGCTCACCTGACGTCATAATTACATCGTCAATACGTCCTTGGAACCAGAAGTATCCATCTTCATCCATATAGGCAGAGTCGCCTGATACGTACCAATCTCCCGGCATGAAATAAGATTCATATTTTTGCTGGTTATTCCAGATCCCGCGCATCATAGATGGCCAACCTTTCGCAATTGCTAAGTTACCCATTGTGTAAGGAGGCACTTCATTTCCTTCATTATCAACAATCGCTGCTTTCACACCTGGAATTGGTTTACCCATTGAACCTGGACGGATTTCCATACAAGGGTAGTTACAAATAACTTGTCCACCTGTTTCTGTCATCCACCACGTATCATGAATACGAAGTCCAAATGCGTTCATACCCCAGCGAATTACTTCTGGATTTAACGGCTCACCAACGCTTAATACGTGACGAACTTGTGATAAGTCATATTTTTTAATTGCGTCTTGTCCAGCTCCCATTAACATACGGAATGCTGTTGGTGCGCTGTACCAAACCGTCACACCGTAATCTTGCAGTGCTTCATACCAAGCTTCTGGACTAAAGCGTCCACCTAAAATAACGTTTGACGCTCCAACTAACCACGGTGCGAAAATACCGTAAGCTGTTCCAGTTACCCAGCCCGGGTCAGCAGTACACCAATATACATCGTCTTCTTTTAAATCTAATACCCACTTCGCCGTTTGATAGTGCTGAACCATTGCGTTTTGCGCATGAAGCACACCTTTTGGCTTACCAGTAGAACCAGACGTGTAATGTAGAATCAAGCCGTCTTCACGGCCTAACCATTCAATATGTAATTCTTTTGAAGCTTGTTCAAATAAAGGATTGAACGCTACCGTTTTACCGCCTTCTTCTACATTATCTCCAACAAGGAAAACTGTTTTTAAAGCCGGTAAATCATTTAATGGTACGCGCTCTAACAATTCAGGCGTTGTAATTAACACCTTTGCTTCGCTATCTTCTAAGCGATCGCGAACTGCGCCTTCCATAAATGCTTCAAATAGCGGTCCAACAATTGCTCCTAATTTCACTGCACCTAAAAGTGCGAAATATAACTCTGGAGAACGTGGCATAAAAATAAAAACGCGATCGCCTTTTTCTACATCGCCATAATTCTTAAGGACGTTTCCTGCTTTATTAGAAAAATCCTTCATTTCCTTAAATGTATATTTCTCTTTTCGCGATCCATCTTGATAATAAAGAGCTACTTTATTCTTTCGATCGGATTTCGCATGCTTATCAATTGCCTCATACGCCATATTTACTCGGCCTGTTTCATTCCAAGTAAAGTTTTTATTAACCTCTTCCCAGTTAAAATTCGCGTATGCCTCATCATAATTCGGCAAATTATTTTCTCCTTTAATGACAGGAAGCGTTTCTACTTTCATACTTTACATCCCCCTCCTATGTATTCTATTATCTATTATAATGACATTATTTAAAATTTTCAGTATATTTGTTGATTTTTAGACAAATTTTTAATGACAAATTTCGATTCACATCGCATATATTATAAAGTACGATATTAATAGATTCACAAACCCTCAAGGTGGTGAGCAATACATTGATTCATAAAAAAATATATAATGCTAGAAACTTAAAAACAGCGAAAGGCACTTTAATTATTGAAGGTCCTGTCTCTACACATAACTTAGAAATGTATGAGTTTCATCCAGACTTAATTGCGTTTCGTCCTGCCGAGCAACAATATAAAGCAATTGTCGAAATTTCTAAATTACCAGAAGCTCGTCTCATTATTGCTAGACATGACCAAACAATTGTTGGATATGTTACATACTTGTATCCTGATCCACTTGAACGATGGTCAGAAGGAAAAATGGAAAACTTAATTGAGCTTGGGGCAATTGAAGTAGTCCCAGCCTTCCGCGGGAGTTCTGTCGGAAAGAACTTACTAGAGGTTTCTATGATGGACGATTATATGGAAGATTACATTATATTGACGACTGAATATTATTGGCACTGGGATTTGAAACAAACAGGATTGAATGTGTGGGAATACCGAAAAGTAATGGAGAAGATGATGAATGCTGGCGGGTTACAATGGATGGCTACAGACGATCCTGAAATTTGTTCACATCCTGCCAACTGTTTAATGGTCCGCATCGGTAAACGCGTTGATACGGATTCTATTCAAGCTTTTGATCGTCTACGTTTTCACAATCGTTTTATGTATTAATAAAGGGGGCAACTGGAATGATTGTAGAAGAAATTATGAATCAAAATGTAGTTACATTACATCCAAACGATACAATCGAAACAGCAATCCGAACGATACGCACGAAAGGCATTCGGCACATTCCAATTGTCGATCAAAATAATCACGTCGTAGGCATTATTTCTGATCGGGATGTAAGAGATGCAAGTCCGTCTATTCTAGATGAACAAGTTTCACTCGATATGCTACAGCAACCGCTCGAACTTATTATGAAACATCCTGTTATGACTTGCCATCCTCTCGATTTCGTTGAGGAAATTGCTACTTTATTTTTTGAAAATAAAATTGGCTGTCTTCCTGTTACAAAGGCTGGGAAGTTAGTTGGAATTATTTCTGAATCTACAGTACTGCACACGTTAGTAAAATTAACAGGAGCACATCAACCAAGTTCGCAAATTGAAATTCAAGTAAAAAATGAACCTGGTATTCTTGGAAAAGTCGTTGCTATTTTTAGTGATTTACAAATAAATATCGTGAGCGTTCTCGTCTACCCAGCAAAAGATGAGAATGATAAAGTACTCGTTTTCCGCATTCAAACAATGAATCCTCTAAAAGTGATTGATGCACTTGAAGCAGAAGGCTACCGCGTATTATGGCCAAACATCATGGGGATGCAAGCATGAGTAGCGCGTTTATTTATTCGGATGATTTTCTGGGCTATTCATTTAGCCCTGATCATCCTTTTAACCAACTGCGCGTCACACTTACGTATGATTTATTACAAAAGGGCGGTTTCATCTCTCCCTCTCAAATCATCTCACCACGGATGGCTACAGATGAAGAGATTGCCTACGTTCATACAGAGAAGTACATAAATGCGGTAAAACGTGCTGGAGAAGGAAAGTTAGAAAAATCAATTGCGATGACATATGGACTCGGAACAGAAGATACACCGATGTTCCCAAATATGCACGAAGCAAGCGCATTGCTCGTTGGTGGTACGTTAACAGCTGTCGATGCTGTTCTTTCCGGGAAAGTAAAACACGCGCTTAACTTAGGAGGCGGCTTACATCATGGCTTCCGTGGTAAAGCATCTGGCTTTTGTATTTATAACGATAGCTCCATAGCAATGAAGTATATTCAGAAGAAATACGGTTTACGCGTCTTATATATTGATACAGATGCTCATCACGGTGATGGCGTACAGTGGTCGTTTTATGATGACCCTAACGTATGCACCATTTCACTGCATGAAACTGGTCGCTATTTATTCCCTGGAACTGGCGCTGTAAACGAACGTGGACAAGGTAATGGTTATAGTTATTCTTTTAACGTTCCACTCGATGCTTTTACAGAAGATGAATCATTCTTAGAATCATATCGAACTGTTGTAAAAGAAGTTGCAGCGTACTTTAAACCGGATATTATTTTAACGCAAAATGGTGCTGACGCACATTATTATGACCCACTTACACATCTTTGTGCGACGATGAATATTTACCGCGAAATACCGAAGCTCGCTCGCGAAATCGCTAACGAATATTGCGACGGTCGCTGGATTGCTGTCGGCGGCGGTGGCTACGATCACTGGCGCGTCGTTCCAAGAGCTTGGGCACTCATTTGGCTCGAAATGAACAACATCCAAAACATCTCAGGTTATCTCCCTCCAGAATGGATTGAAGCTTGGAAAGAACAAGCAGAAACAGAACTTCCCCTCACATGGGAAGATCCAGACAACATGTATAAACCTATCCCCCGTAAACCAGAAATTGAAGAAAAAAACGCATTAACTGTAGCGAAATCCCTTGAAATTATTCGGAATAATATGACAAAATCTTTATACTAAACGAAAAGGAGGCTCGTTTTTGAATAGCCTCCTTTTATTTGAAGCTTGCTATTATTGTCGTTTTCTGTCGGTAAGTCGATATATGTTAATAATCGCTGATATATTCCGAGTTACGCCGATATATTTTGATAATCGCTGATATATTCCGAGTTGCGCCGATATATTCTAATAATCGCTGATATATTTTCATTTTATAACAGTCTGGCCCAACTTTTATGAGAAAAGGTCGTGATATTATGTGGACACAACAAATAATCAACACGAAACGCGGTACATTTGAACTCTTTACACAAGGAAATGGCGAATCGCTTTGTATTACACATCACTATTCACAATTTAATGAAACTGGGGATTACTTTGCGGATGTTTTTACTGCTACGCATCGTGTATTTCTCATTAATTTACGAGATACTGGTCGCTCTGTAACCGCCCAGTCAGAAAACGAATTAAGCATGATTGAAACAATCCACGACTTAGAAGCCATACGAGAAGCATTACAACTTCCAACATGGCATTTCGCCGGTCATTCAACAGGTGGTATGCTTGGACTTTTATATGCAATTACCTATCCAAATTCCTTACAATCATTAGTACTCGTTGGAGCGGCAGCAAGCAACTACACCGAAACACCCTTTTGCATTTATCATCCAGAACATCCGCAGTTTCATTATATGCAAAAACTCATCGAAAACTTAAAAAACCCTCTCCTTACAAGTGAAGAACGGAAAGAGCTATCTACTAAGAGAACAAAATTATCATTATATAAACCGGAAAACTACAATTCTTATTTTTGTAAACCAATCCAAAAAACTATGTCCGCTAGCCGTATGAATGCTTTCACCAATGAATATCTTTCATTTGATTTAAGAAAGAATTTACCTTCCATCCAAACAAAGACCCTTATTATATGCGGAAGACACGATGTGCAGTGCCCGATTCAGTATTCTATCGATATGCATGAGGGCATACGTAATTCTATTTTTGTGACACTTGAAGAGAGTAATCATTATCCTTTTTTAGAAGAAGCTGCTCAGTTTACTTCTACTACTCAAACATTTTATAAAGTGAAACTTTAATCAGTGAGGGTTTTGTTCATCCCCCACTGATTATTAGTTGAACCAATCGGGCTTTTACGGGCAGTTGATCCCCCACCTTACTTCTTTGCTTTCGCTGAATTTTGAGGTGGGGGTCTTACTGCCCGTTAAATGCGGGATAAATCGTTACACTAGTACCGTTACTATTAAGGAAAGCTCACCGCCTCTATAAGACTATGAGCTTTTTTCAAAAGAAATATTTCAACTAGTAACAATTAAAAGAAGAACACACAAAATCACCAAACCTAAATCAATAAATACTGCCTTTTTATCTCCTTCTTTTACACTTATTATAAAACTAGAAATTATTTTAATTCCAAAAAAGACCATCATAAATAACCCACCGTAATGATCATTTGTAGGGTCTTCATCATAAAACATTTGTATTGCACCGATAATTAATAAGATAAGTATGATATTGGTTCCAATCTTTAAAGCCTTGTTTGATTTATTATCTTTTAATGTATCTCCCAAAATGTAGCACGCCCTCTCACACTCTCCTATGTTTTATCTCTCTTTATATTTTAACATAAATTACCTATTTTCCCCTTTTGATCACATAAAAAAACCTGCCAAAACTTTGACAGGTTCCCTACACATTAAAACGATAACCAGCTCCCCATACCGTTTCAATATATTGCGGGTGAGCAGGATCTCTTTCAATTTTTTCACGTAGTTTTCTAATGTGGACGACAACAGTGGCTAAATCACCAGCGGAATCTAATCCCCAAATGCGTTCAAATAACTGTTCTTTATTTAATACTTGGTTTGGATGCGTTACAAAGAATGTCAATAAATCAAATTCCTTCGTTGTAAACGCGATTTCTTCATTGTTTATAAAAACTTTCCTCGCTCGTTGATCGATAGAAATTCCGTGAATATATAGCGTATCACGTTGCTTACTCACATTTCCTAATAATCTTTCATAACGGGCAATATGTGCTTTTACTCTTGCGACTAATTCACTCGGGCTAAACGGTTTCGTTATATAATCATCCGCTCCTAATCCGAGTCCGCGAATTTTATCTATATCTTCTTTTTTTGCTGAAACAAGTAAAATCGGGATATCTTTTACAGCACGTATTTGTTTACAAATTTCGAATCCGTTCATTTTCGGAAGCATAATATCTAAAATAATTAAATCATAGTCTTCTTGCAAGGCTGTTTGTAAACCTATTTCTCCTGAATGCTCTACATCAACTTGGAAATCATTAATTTCTAAATAATCTCGCTGTAATTCTGCAATACTTACTTCATCTTCTATTAGTAAAATTCTTTTCAATTTACTCACCACATTCCTCTACTTTTTCCAATGAGAAGAAAATGCTTGTCCCTTTACCAAGCTCGCTTTCCGCCCAAATTTCCCCGCCATGTTCTTCAACAATTTGCTTCGCTATTGCTAAACCAAGTCCACTTCCACCTGTGCTAGAATTCCGCGATTGTTCTGCACGATAAAAACGTTCAAAGATATACGGCAATGTATCAGATTCTATACCTGATCCATTGTCCATCACTTTCACAATAACTTTATTATTATCACTCGATACTGTTACAGTAATTTTCTTCTCTTCTTTATCCATGTATTTCACACTATTATGAATTAAATTTGATATAACTCTATTGATCTTTTCGCAATCAGCCGTTACATATAGTGGTGATGCATGTAATTGTAAGTTAACTTCTATACCTTCTTTACTTAAATCCATTTGCATCTCTTCGATTAACTCTTGCATAAACATATTTAATTCAACCGTTTCAAACTGAAAGGGAACTCGATTCAAATCGAGCTTCGAAAACAAAAAGAGTTCATCAATTAGTGTGTCCATATGTTTTGCCTTCGTATGGATAGTTGTTAAATACTTATCCATTTTTTCTGGCGTATTTGCTACCCCGTCCTTTATTCCTTCTACATATCCGATAATTGATGTAATCGGTGTTTTTAAGTCATGAGAGATGTTTGAAATAAGCTCTTTTCTATTTTCTTCATACTGTGTTTGCATCTCTATCGATTCTTTTAATCTCTTCCTCATTTCCTCAAATCCTTGATTTAATTGCCCTATTTCATCGTGTGATGTAACTGGTATTTGAAAATCTAAATTTCCTTCTTTAATTTTCTCCGTTGCGCCTTTCAATACAAAAATTGGTTTTATTACACTTCTTGAAACGAGGTAACTTAATAATCCAATGAGTAAAATGGCTAGTAGTAAGAGAGATACGAATAAGATTGGAAATAATTTTTGTGTAAGATCTACAAATGAACTTTGCTTTTTTAGTACAAATATACTTCCCTCTTCTTCCTGAGGAAAATAAAAATCAAACTTTACATATCGATAAAATGTATCGCCTAGTTCCGTTGTACCACGACTATTAATATTTGCCGCTTCAAATTTCGGAAGGGCTTCTTTTAAAGATACACTTTCAAATACGTTTGAAGCATATGAAAGTGTTTCTCCTTTTCTTACTACTATTTTCACACCCTCTTTTTCTATTGCTGAGACAAACGACTCATCTAACAATTGAGATTGATGCTGTTTAGCTGCTGACTTCAACTCAAGATAGGCATTCTCTTCTTCTGGTGTAAGTGGCTTTTGAATATAAGAACTTTTATAGAAATTTTTTACTGCTTCCAAGTCACCTGTTATCGAAAAAACGATTAAAAATCCCGCGACTAATATAAGCGTAATGGAAACGAGGATAACAGCAATATAAGAAAATAAAAACCTTGTTTTAATAGACATATCTTAAATCCTCACTTTATCAAACCTTATTATTTATAAGCATAAAAATATATGTTCAATTACTCAAGCAATTTTATAGTAATTTTAGCGTCAGTTTATAAAAATTTAATGTTCCTATTTTACAGTTGAAATTAGGAGGTTGAAATTCCATGTTCAAAAAAACATTCAGTATGATATGTTGCGTAATTTTTTTACAAGGATGCTCGCAAGAACAAGAAGTCAAAAAGGAGATGACAAACATGGAGACTGCACTACTAGCAGCTACTGAAAAAAATGAAACGAATACTGTTATATCTTTACTAAAACAAGGTGCAAATATAAATGCGACGGATAATCAAGGACGTACCCCTCTTATGATTGCTACATACAAAAATGATGTAAAAACCGCAAAAGCACTTATCGAAGCTGGTGCTGACGTAAATATCCAAGATGACATGAAAAACAATCCCTTTCTATACGCCGGTGCGGAAGGTTACTTAGACATTTTAAAACTAACAATTGATGCTGGTGCAGATCCTACGATTACAAATCTTTACGGCGGAACAGCTCTTATCCCAGCCTCAGAACATGGCTATATTGACGTTATAAAAGAACTCCTCACTCGAACAAATATTGATGTAAATCATGTAAATAACCTGGGATGGACAGCTTTAATGGAAGCCATCGTACTAAGTAACGGAAACGAAACACAGCAACAAGTCATTCGCCTTCTTATTGAGCACGGCGCAGATGTAACTATTCCAGACAACGATGGTGTTACCCCGCTAGAGCATGCTCGTGCTCATAACTTTGAAGAGATAGAGAAGATTTTGTTAGAAGGGAATAAGTAAAAAGCTATTTTTTGCCTTCCTCCCCCACCCTATGCTACATTTAACCCGTTACATTACTATTAATAGGGTGGGAATACACATGAACAAACCTAAAATTGGGATGATTGGACTTGGAAGTATTGCGCAAAAAGCCTACCTTCCAACACTTACAAAAGAAACAGATTGGAATTTTGTAGGGGCGTTTACACCTAACGCTGAGAAAAGAAAACAAGTTTGCCAGCAATACCGTATTCAAGACTTTCATTCTATTGAAATGTTAGCTTCGGAATGCGATGCAATCTTCGTTCATAGTTCAACTGCTTCACATTATGAAATCGTTTCTGAACTTCTGAAAAAGGGAATCGACGTTTATGTTGATAAGCCACTAGCAGCTACAGTGGAACAAGCTGAGCAACTAGTCGAGTTAAGCGAGAAGTATAACCGAAAATTAATGGTCGGATTTAATCGCAGATTCGTTCCTATGTATGTCGCTGCCAAAGAACAGGCTAATGATATTTCATGGATTCGCATTGAAAAGCATCGTACAAATAAAGTCGGGCCATATACGTACGACTTCACTATGTTAGATGATTATTTACACATTGTAGATACTGCTCGCTGGTTAGCTAATGATGACCTTAACGCCGTTCACAATATGATACAAATCAATGAAAAGAATGAACTTCTTTACGGACATCATACATATACAACTCCAAGTGGACTATTACTTTCTACTGCAATGCATCGCCATGCCGGTACTAATTTAGAACAAATTGAACTTGTAACGCCAGGGAAAATCATTCGCGTAAAAAATATGAATACATTTGAAATTGAACAGGAAAACTCAGTTTCACAAAGTGGTTCCCCATCATGGGATACGACGTTAAAACAACGTGGTTTTGAAGATGCTGTTCGTCATTTTATTGAATGTGTACACGGAGATACAAAGCCTGTTGTAGATGGATTAGAAGGATTAAAAACGCAGCAACTATTGCAATCTCTACTAGATAATGTAAGCAAAAATTAAAACGGATACATTTTTCAGAATTTACTTTCATTCCCATTCCCCCTTTATTTCTGTCACAAATTTCTATAGAATATGTTGATAGGAATTATAAATTTCATAATGAATCGTGGAAAGGATGGGATTAACATATGTGGAACGAGTTTAAAAAATTCGCCTTCAAAGGGAATGTAATCGATTTAGCTGTCGGGGTTGTAATCGGTGCTGCATTCGGTAAAATCGTTAGTTCTTTAGTAAAAGATATCATCACACCATTACTTGGTATGGTATTAGGTGGCGTTGACTTTACAGATTTAAAAATTACATTCGGTAAATCATCTATTATGTACGGTAACTTCATCCAAACTATTTTTGATTTCTTAATTATTGCAGCGGCTATCTTTATGTTCGTTAAAGTATTCAACAAACTAACATCTAAGAGAGAAGAAGAAAAAGAAGAGGCACTTCCGGAACCAACAAAAGAAGAAGAACTTCTTGGCGAAATTCGTGACTTATTAAAGCAACAAAATTCTTCTAAAGATAGAGCATAATTGAACGGATAAAAAGGCATGTCCCTCGGGACATGCCTTTTCTATATGCTATAACGTTTCCGAATTCATATGAATAAATAAAATAATACCAGCAACCATAAGTACCATAATGCTACCTGCAAATAGTGTAATACCAATAAACATTAAACTTTTGCTCATATCTACTGATACACTTTCAATAAAAATAGAAATTACATACGTGATAAGGGCAATTCCTGCAAGAATACTTCCTGGAACAAATCGCTTTAAACCATTTTGTTTTAACGTCATATATGCAAAAATAGCAGTCATACAAAGCGTAATTATCCAAAGAACGATCATCTCTTTTCCCCCCTCACAAGCCTTTTCTTTCTATTATACATGACATTGCCCTATAATAGTTATTTTTACACTTATGTGACATATAACAAGGAATCATACAATCTATAGAGAACTCTTCCAGGTAAGCTATATACTAGGGAGGATTTCAATTGGAAGATGATATTGTAGGATATTTTAAACGCACTTCACAAACATGCCTTGAACATAATTTACGAAGTCCTGAAGAACTTTTTGCATTTTGGAAAAGAAATTGACCACTAGAAAAATATGGATATCCCTCATGTAAATTGATATAATTACCATATACAAATATCCTTTGTAAGGGAGTGTTCATAATGATTTGGATTTCACTAATCGTATTAGCTTATTTCATCATTCTCGTCCCAATACAGTACAACTACATTAAAATGCTCAAAGAAAAACAGAAAAAAATGAATGTCTCACAAAACGAACTATATGACAATATGTCTTATGAAGAATCCCAAGTACATTACCATTATCAAAGTAACGTATTTACAATACCTGCTTCGCTTGTCGCAAGTATTGTTTATAAAGTGAAACATGCAGCATAATATGTACGCTGTAAAATTATTGTTTGAGTCTGTTCATTCTAGTGAGCCTAATTCTACGAAAATTGATGGGCATTATGAAGAGAATCACAATACACTTTTTGAAGAAAGCATTATTCTTGTTAAAGCAAACAGTTTAGAGGATGCTCACGAACTTGGTAAAAAAATTGCTATGCAATCTGAAGATACGTACGATAATATGTACGATGAGCAAGTAACGTGGACGTTTCGAAAAGTGTTGCATGTGTTTGAATTAGACGATACCCCTTTAAAACTGGAAAAGAATTGTACGCAAGATTTTTACACGTTAAGAAAAATAAAGCGGTGGATACAGTCGTACAAAAATACTATCCTGAATCCGAATAAAAGCTCACAGCAAATGCTGTGAGCTTTTTTATACTTACTTGGTTGAATCTCTAAATTGGATACGGTGAGGTAAGATAACAGTGTGATCTTCCACTTTTTCTTTGTTCATATACTTTGTTAATAAACGCATTGCTACTGCACCGATATCATACATCGGTTGAACAACTGTTGAAAGCTGCGGACGAACCATTAATGCAAGACGTGTATTATCGAAACCAAGTACTTCTACGTCAGTTGGTACGTTTAATCCAGCGTCTTGTGCTGCATGGATTACACCTAGTGCCATTTCATCAGAAGACACGAAGATTGCTGTTGGCTTTTCATCATTGCTCCAAAGCTTTTCAAATGCTTCAATACCTGAATCATATGTGTAATCTCCATCGATTACAAGATTTTCATCATATGAAATACTTGCTTCTTCTAGAGCTTTTTTATAACCTTGTAACTTCTTCGCACTTCCTGCTTTATCAATGAAAGGACCAGAGACGAAACCGATACGCTTATGTCCTTGCTCAATAAAGTGCTTCATTGCATCATAAGCTGCTTGTGTATAATCAATATTTACTGATGGCGTTTCATTTTGCTCATCAAATGACGCTGCTAATACAATTGGTACTGGAGATTTTTTAAATTCTTCAATGTGAATGTCTGTAATATCTTCACCCATGAAAACAATTCCGTCCACTTGTTTTCCAAGCATCGTATTTAATAAATGGAACTCTTTCTCTTTGTTTTGATCAGAGTTACTTAAAATGATGTTATATTTGTACATTGTTGCGATATCTTCAATTCCACGTGCAAGTTCTGCATAAAACGTATTTGAGATATCAGGAATAATAACACCTACTGTAGTTGTCTTCTTACTTGCTAGTCCACGTGCTACCGCATTTGGGCGGTATCCTAAACGATCAATTGCTTCTAATACTTTCTTTCTTGTTGTAGGCTTTACATTTGGGTTACCGTTCACAACGCGTGATACGGTAGCCATTGAAACGTTTGCTTCGCGCGCTACATCATATATTGTTACGTTCATCTCATCGCACACTCCTTCTATTTTTGTTATCTATTTTTATGTATCGGTTACTTGAATGAAAAAAAGACATCAACTCTATTTGCAGATGCCACCAATCGTCCCGAGTTCTTCCTTTTACTAATGATACGATAAAAACGCAGGCTCATACAATATTTTCCCGCAAAAGTTTCGAAAAAATTCGCTTCTTTTCTCGTATTTTCGTATTTTTTATGAAAAAAGGGCATTTTTTGTAAAAAAATAGATGTTTCCTAAGTAGAAATCTTATTTTAAACAGTACGATAGTAAATGAAATTTATATCGGCGATTTTTCGAATATATCGACTGTAACTCGAAATATATCAGCGATTTTCCAAATATATCGACCGCAACTCTAATTATATCAGCGATTTTTTAAATATATCAACTTATCAACAAAAATCGACAATGACAGTCGCTATACAATAGGAGAAAGCTGTTCCAAAATGCCTTCTTGGAACAGCTCATTAAAAGTTTTTATAATTTACTTCCAAATGATTTTAATTCATTCATAAAATCATTGAACTGCGGTATATTCATTTGCTGCGCCGCATCTGATAAAGCTACAGCTGGATCTGGATGTACTTCAGCCATAATTGCGTCTGCACCAATTGCCATCGCTGCTTTTGCAGTTGGTAAGAGAAGGTCACGTCGCCCTGTAGAATGCGTTACATCGACAACGACAGGTAAATGTGTTTCTTTCTTTAAAATCGGCACAGCGGAAATATCAAGCGTATTACGCGTCGCTCTTTCATACGTGCGAATACCTCGTTCACATAAAATAATGTTTCCATTTCCCTTTGCCATAATATATTCTGCCGCATTAATGAATTCTTCGATCGTTGCTGATAGACCACGTTTTAATAATACTGGTTTATTTACAGCACCAGCTGCCCTTAGCAAATCAAAGTTTTGCATATTGCGAGCGCCAATTTGAATAACATCAACGTAATCTAATGACATCTCAATATCATTCGGATTTAAAATTTCACTAATAACAGCCAAATCATATTCATCTGCTACCTGGCGCAAAATTTGTAATCCCTCTAATCCAAGACCTTGAAAATCATACGGTGAAGTACGTGGTTTGAACGCACCACCACGCATTAATTTCAGACCTTGCTCTTTCATTGCTTCAGCAACTTGACGTACTTGTTCATAACTTTCCACTGCACACGGTCCCATAATAAAATGCTGATTTCCGTCACCAATTTTTTCACCATTAATTTCAACAATTGTATCTTCTGTTTTTTTCTTACGAGAAACAAGTAATGCTTTACGATGATCATCTTCTTGTAATTCTAAACCAGCTTGAAAAATTTGTTTGAAAATATGTTGTAAAGTCGAAGTTTCAAATGGACCATTATTATTCTCTGCAATTAAATCCAGCATATTTCTTTCACGTACAGGATCAAAACGTTTCACACCTTGTATTTCTTTTAAATTACCAACTTCTTGTACGAGACGACCTCTTTCGTTTAGTAACTCTAATATTTGTAAATTAAGTTGATCAATTTTAGAACGTAAACGACCTAATTGTTGTGATGCCATAAGAAAGCCACCTCTTTCAAATTCCTATATATTACTTTTTTAAGATAACTTATTATAGCTGATACATATACGATTGTCACACGATATACAGCAATGAATTACTATCAAAAAACATTGTATATTTTTATTTAAAATAAAAAAAAGACAGTTTACATACTGTCTTTTTTACAAGAAGGAAACAAACGGTTTATCACTGTTTTTCTCTTTTATAATAACGGCCTCAATTTTACTCTCGGACTTAATCTGTAATTGTACTTTCGCATCTTTAGGCAATTTGTCTAACATGCCTTGAGCAGCCAATTGGGTAAGAGCCATTAATTCTGTTTTACCGTTATATTTAATAACAATATTCATATTTAATGTATCCATTTGATCTTTCTTATAAGAAACTTTAGCGTTGACTGGAATAAAATCTCCATTAGAAAAACCTTTTATTTCCTTAGCAAAGTTATTTATTTTTGTATTATCTTCTCCATGTGCTTGTGTAAATTCATCAGAAGGATATGAATACGACTTTTCATCAATTGTACTCCAATTTCCAAGGTTCGTATCATTCTTTTGAACAGTAGCACTAGCAATATACGTACCATTTTTTAAAGAACTAGTACTTTCTTGCTTAAAGATAGCAAACGTAATTGGAGATTTGTTATACTTATCATTTTTGTTAATAGCTTCAATAAGTTGTTTAGCAACTTCAGACCCTTTAGACATAGCTTCTTCATTCGATACACTTGAAGACATAGCTAAGCCAATCATAACACCAGATAAACTTAATTCATTTGAATTCTGTTTTCCAAAATAGTCTTGTTCTATAATATTCGTCAAAACTGGCGCTTCTACTTTCGCAACTAGTTCATCAACTAGTTTCTCTGGAATATACTGATTTAATTGCAGTACGTGACTCTCTGTATCAAATTGTTGCGTTGCAATATTTATTAAACCATTTTCATACTCTGCTAAATCTA
Source organism: Bacillus cereus group sp. BfR-BA-01347 (assembly GCF_022663835.1). Lineage (NCBI taxonomy): Bacteria > Bacillati > Bacillota > Bacilli > Caryophanales > Bacillaceae > Bacillus > Bacillus cereus group sp. BfR-BA-01347. Next base: position 24,300 of record NZ_JAKUGG010000016.1, read on the forward strand.
ATTTAGAATTTGTTTTTATATTAGCTGTATTAATAACCTTTTGTTCTTTTAAAGGAATAACAGTTCTATAATAATCTTTAGAAACAGCAGTTCTCGGAATCATACTTTTTTCTTTTGTATCTTTTTGTATAACTTCATCCTTCTTACTAATCGTATTACTATCGTTACTACAAGCTCCCAGTAATAAACTTACGACCGCGAAGGATAATGCCATTTTCTTCATTACTTAAAACCTACTTTCAACAATCTAGTTATTTAATTTGAACTAATAACAGTGTACCATTAAATATATTTCAACAAAAACAAAAAAAAGAAGCAAGCACCTTTAGCTTGCTTCTTTTTACTTAATATTCTCTTCTAAAGCGTCTTTTTTAATGTTCCAATGAGACGTATTCCATACTACGATCCCATCTTTTATGTATAACACTTGCGGAGATTCATGTTTAATGCTGTACTGTTCTGCAACACGATTCGACACATCTCTCGCGTCTTGTACGTATAAGTAATACGCTGGTACCGCTCTTTCTTCACTGCAATACGCTTGAAATTCTGTGTATGCACCGTGACTAATCGGGCATGTCGTACTATGTTTAAAAAGAACATACGGCTCATTCTTTTCTACTAAGACTTCAAGCTCTTCAATTGTTTCAAGTTTTGTCATATTCATCACGATTCACCTCTCATACGAAATCTAGAGCGCTTCTCTTTCTTTTCAGCTTTTTTCTCAATTCTTTCTAATTTACGCTCTTCTTTTTCAACCTTCTTCTCTTGTCTCGACGCACGGTAATGATTGTATACTTCAATCGCCGCACTGCTCCACTGTACAACTTGCGCTACTTTATCAGCGTTATTTTCAATTTCATCCGTTACAGAGTCTGATACATTACGAAGCTTCGTATTTAAAGATTGGATTGTCGTTCCAATCCCATCTACACCCGCTACCACTTTATTTAATGACTGTGACTTCTGTTGAATATCATCAGCTAACGCATTCGTCTTATGTAATAATTGCTCTGTCTCTACGCTAATTCCTTGCATTTGTTTTTCTAAACCTTCTAACGTGCTTGCAACGTTTTCTAACGTCTTCTGAACCGATAACAACGTTCTGCATACATACACTACTAATACTGCGAAAGCAACCGCGATAATAGCCGCACTTACATATAAAAGAACTTGCATTTCATCACTTCCTTTATCTTTTTCATACTTTCCCCTATTATACAATCATTTTCCGTTTCATTCTAATCCCTATCTCATCATTAGAATTTTCATACTTATTCGTTAACTGTAACATAAATCATTCAACAAATTCCACTAAGTAGGTTACAATAGGAGAGGATACATAATTAGTAGGGAGGCTTTACATATGAAAGATCCACGTATTGAAAAGTTAGCATACAATTTAATTAACTACTCTATCCGCTTACAAAAAGGTGAAAAAGTATTAATTGAAAACTTTGGCTTACAAAAAGAACTTGTAACTGCACTTGTAAAAGAAGCATATGCAGCTGGTGGTTTCCCATTCGTCTCTTTAAAAGATCATCAAGTAGATCGCTCTTTATTAATGGGTGCTACTGAAGAACATTTCGAACAAATCGCTGCATATGAAGCAAGCGTAATGAAAGACATGGACGCTTATATCGGCCTTCGCTCTGGCGATAATATTAATGAACAAGCTGACGTTCCAAGTGAGCGTATGAAAGTTCATGGCCAAACAGTTGGTAAAAAAGTTCATAGAGACATTCGCGTTCCGAAAACGCGCTGGGTTGTTCTTCGCTACCCAAATGCTTCTATGGCACAGCTTGCTAAAATGAGTACAGAAGCTTTCGAAGACTTCTACTTCGAAGTTTGTAACTTAGACTACGGTAAAATGGATAAGGCGATGGATAGCCTTGTTACATTAATGAATAAAACAGATAAAGTTCGTTTAACTGGTCCCGGAACTGACTTAACATTCTCTATTAAAGACATTCCAGCAATTAAATGCTCAGGTCATTTAAACATTCCAGACGGTGAAGTATACTCTGCACCAGTTCGTGATTCTGTTAACGGTACAGTTTCTTACAACACACCATCTCCTTACAACGGTTATACATTTGAAAATGTACAACTTAAGTTTGAGAACGGTCAAATCGTTGAAGCAACTGCAAACGATACAGAGCGCATTAACAAAATCTTCGATACAGACGAAGGCGCACGCTACGTTGGTGAGTTCGCAATCGGCGTAAACCCATACATCTTACATCCAATGGGAGACATCCTATTCGATGAAAAAATCGATGGCAGCTTCCACTTCACTCCTGGACAAGCTTACGACGATGCATGGAACGGCAACAACTCGAACATTCACTGGGATTTAGTATGCATCCAGCGCCCTGAATACGGCGGTGGCGAAATTTACTTCGACGACGTACTAATCCGTAAAGACGGACGCTTCGTTGTACCTGAATTAGAAGCTTTAAACCCAGAGAACTTAAAATAATAATAAAAACGCTCGGAATTTTCTCCGAACGTTTTTTTATTTCTTCCCTACCATTTCTATCTTCACATGTGGATTTTCTTTCTCGATAAGCGTCAAAAATTCATTCATATTTTGCGGCATCGCAACCATATGTACTTTATATGCATTCGTCGTAATTTCAAGAGACTTTCCGACCTGACGTATAATTCTCACATCTTTTAATACAATATCATCATTTAAAATACCGTACTTTAATACGCCATTTTCTACTTTATGTTTTTTAATAAATACTTCCCAAACGAGTGGTACATTTACAAGGAAGCATAAACCCATCCCAATCAACGCTGACATCCAATGCGCTTTATTGGTGAAAAGCATGACAATTGGATATATAAACATAAAAGCTAACGTAAGACAAACGAAAATGACTACTGACTTACTTCTTTGAATTGGAAAGTTCATACCTACACCCCCTAACCCAAATTATACCACTATTTCCATTTTGCTTCATAGAAAAAGGCCATTTCTAAATGACCTTTTACACAATGTACCTATAAAATTTCTTATCTACCTGTAGCACCGGAAAGTTTTTCGGCAACTCGTCTATACTCACACTTTCAAAACCATTCTTTTCATAAAAACGATGTGCCGCTAAAAATTTTACTGTTGTTCCTAAGTAAATATCTTTCAATTTTTTATCCTCAGCCCATGAAATTGCTGTTTGAAGCAACATACGTGATGCGCCCCATTCTTTTCCGCGAAACTCTTTCTTCACGAACATTTTTCTTAACGCTACTTGATGATTCTCAATATCTAATAAAGCTACTGTTCCAACTACTTTACCATCATAAATTGCTATCCAAAAGTTTCCGTAATCCTTTTGATAGAATGTTTCTATTTCAAGTAAATCAGGTTGCTCTTCTTTCGTAATGGGAACATTGTACTCTTTTTGCTGAATATGAACGATAAGATCTACTACTTCATCTTGAAACGTACTTTCATACGGAATAATGCGTATCTTCTCGTTCATCGAATCTCCTTCCACTCTGAAGCTAGTAAACTATATACTGCGATATCGTGAAAATGATCATATAGCCATTCATCATCTCTTAAAATGCCATCTAACTTAAATCCTAAACGTTCTGGAATAGCGCGGCTTTTCACATTTTCAACACCGCATCTAATTTCCATTTTATTTAATTTTAAATTCTCAAATGCATAGTGAAGTACAGCCTTCACACTACGCGTCATAATACCTTTCCCGCCAGCATCTTCTGCAAGATAATACCCAAGACTCGTCGCTTTCTTCCCCCAGCTCACTGGATGAATACCTACCATCCCAACGAGCTTTCCTTTGTAACGTATGCCACTTTCAAAACCATCTCCCTCTGCAAACTTCTTTAACCACATCGGAAAAATCTCATCATAAGCATCAGCAGATTTTGTCCCATCTACCCAAGGGAGCCATTTCCGTAAATGATTACGGTTTTGATCTAATAATTGATATAATTCCTCTTTATGATGTTTTTCTAATAATTGTAGTTCGATTTCGTCATCTACTCGGAGTGTGAACATGTTTTTTAGTCCCCTTTTTAGTTTTCTTATTATTCTAACACTTACATTTCAAAACGCGTACCAATATATCAACGATTTTTGAAATATATCGAACACAACTCCATATATATCGACGTTTCAACATTAATACACAACCACGACAACAAAAAAAGACGCACAGCCAAGCTATGCGTCTTTCCTATTACTTCTCTGCAACTTGAACTTCTTTTACATAAGCTGCTTCGAATTTTTGGATGTCACCTGCGCCCATGAAAATTAGAACGCCGTTTTTATGTTTCTTTAATACATCCGTTGTTGTATCTGTAATTAGTTCTGCACCGTCAATACGCTTTTGCAGATCTTCGATTGTTAATTCACCTTTGTTTTCGCGTGCTGATCCGAAAATATCACATAAGTATACTTGATCAGCTTTGCTTAGGCTTTCTGCGAACTCATCTAAGAACTTTTCTGTACGTGAGAATGTGTGTGGCTGGAATACAGCGACAATTTCACGCTCTGGATGTTTTTGACGAGCTGCTTCAATCGTTGCATTAATTTCTGTCGGATGGTGTGCGTAGTCATCGATAATCACTTGCTCTCCCATCGGCTTTTCATTAAAGCGACGTTTTACGCCTTCAAAAGTTGTTAGCTGATGCTTAACTGCTTCTACATCAACGTTTTCATAATGGCAAAGTGCAATTACTGCTAACGCATTTAATACGCTGTGATTGCCGTATCCTGTAATTTTGAACGTGTCATAGTACGTATTACGAACGAATACATCAAAAATAGTACCATCTGTTCTCTTTTGGATGTTGCGTGCTTGGAAATCATTATCTTCTCCAAATCCATAGAAAATAACAGGTACTTTCGCTTGAATTTTTTGAAGTTCTTCATCATCTCCACATGCAATAATGCCTTTTTTCACTTGCAATGCCATCTCTTGGAATGCACTGAATACATCATTGATGTCTGCAAAATAATCTGGATGATCAAAATCAATATTCGTCATAATTGCATAGTCTGGATTATAAGACAAGAAATGACGACGATACTCACAAGCTTCAAATACAAAATACTTACTATTTTCTACCCCATGCCCTGTTCCATCTCCAATAAGGTAAGATGTTGGGTGTGCACCTTGCATTACATGGGCTAACAAACCTGTTGTTGATGTTTTTCCGTGTGCACCAGTTACAGCAACACTTGTGTATTGGCTCATCAGGTCACCTAAGAAATGATGGTAACGATGGACTGGGATGTTTAATTCTTTTGCTGCTACGATTTCTTCATGCGTATCAGGAAATGCATTTCCTGCAATAATCACTTGTCCTTCTTCTACATTATTCTTATCAAAAGGAAGGATCGAGATACTACGCTTTTCCAACGCTGTTTGTGTAAAGAAACGCTTTTCATAATCAGACCCTTGAACAGTATGCTTCATATCATGAAGAATTTGCGCTAATGAACTCATTCCTGTTCCTTTAATTCCTACAAAATGGTAAACTGTCATCTTAAAGAACCTCCAACATTTCGAACTAATACAACGGCCTATCTATAAGACAGTATATGAATCTTTTCTTATTTTGGTAATCATCATACATTTTTGATGTAGTGAAGTTATTCTTTCCCTTCACTTATCAGGATAAACTCGTACGTACTTCTTTATATGTCTATAACAAGTCCATTATAGCAAAAAAGAAGCCGCTATACTATGATAACAGAAAAACTGATAGGGTCAATCACCTATCAGTTTTTCTCTCTTTTACATCTCTTCTCTTTTTTCTAATTGAACACGCTCTAAACGTGGGTTTGGACGATATTTACGACCAGCTTTCGCTTCTGGTTTTCCATTTAATTCTACGTTATCACCAGTAAAGCCAATATTCATTTTTAATAAGCTACTTCCTACCCCGTATATGTCAACAGGTACGTTTTGAGCTTCAAATTCACGAATACGCTTCTCATCAAATCCACCAGTTACAACGATGTCTACATGCTGGAATCCTTCTTCATCAAGTGCTTTACGAAGTGCGAATACAAGCGATGGGTTTACACCACGTGGATCGAATGTTCCAAGTACTTCTGGGTGGCGAATGAAGTATTGATCAATCATCGTGCGGGACGTATCTACACGTACACCTTTTAATGTTGATCCAAATTCACGCGCTACGCGAAGTGCATCTGTAATGACATCATTGTTGTAATCAATTAATACAACTAATTCATCTTCTGGGAATTTCTTATGATATGCTTTTGCAGCTTCTACAACATCACCATTAAACATTTGAATTAATGCGTGAGGCATCGTCCCCATACCACTTTTGCCCCACCATTCATTCATCGCATGCGTCGCTTGTGCGCTCATACCTCCGATGTATGCTGCATAACCGTCACCAGCTTGTTGTGTATAATGATCGTCACGATCTCCCATGAAAATAACTGGTTTTTCTTTATCTACGCTACGCGCAGCTTGGACAACGTTATATACGTTTGTCGCAACCGATGTACGACGAGCTAAAATCCCATCAATGACACCTTCTAAAAATCCGAAATTTTCATAAGGACCATGAATTGTTAACACTGTTTCAAATGGACTAATTTTATCGCCATCTTTTAAAGAGTTAATTTCAAGTTCCTCAGGATTTTTAGCGAATGTTTGTAGCAATGCAATTACTTCATCCGTTCCGCAAAGAACTGCATTTTCCTTTTGGAAAAATTGCATCGTTACAACACTTTTCGGGCGAAATTCTTCGATGATTTCTCTAGTTTTTAAAAAGTAAACGGCAGAGAACCAACCTTCTCCAACACGTTCGTCAAATTTAAATGTTTTATTTGTTAGTCTATTTATTTCACCTTTTAATTTTAATTCAATTTCTTTCATGTCGCTTTACTCCCTACTTTACTATCCAACATTTTCTCTTAGTATACAGCAAAACCTTTTACTATACATTTGTTTCCTGCATAGCGGCAAATTCATCCTCAGAAATAAGGACATCTCTCGGTTTCGTTCCTCTACCTTCAGAAATAATCCCTTGCGATTCCATCTCTTCAATGAGACGTGCCGCGCGATTATAACCGATGCGGAATTTTCGCTGTACAGAAGATGTGGACGCTCCCCCTTGTTCTACAACAAATTGACATGCATCAAGGAACAATTCGTCTTCTGACTCAGCTTGTTCTGTTTTCGCTAATAAATCCTCTTGCTTAAATAAGTAATTCGGCTTCATTTGCTTTTTCACATGATCAACTGTTTTTTCAATCTCATCATCCGATACATATACACCTTGTACACGAACTGGCTTAGATGTACCGTTCCCTAAGAATAACATATCACCACGGCCAAGTAATTTCTCCGCGCCCCCAATATCAATAATCGTACGCGAATCAACTTGAGATGATACAGTAAACGCAATACGCGTTGGAATGTTTGACTTAATTAAACCTGTAATAACATCTACAGATGGACGCTGCGTCGCTACTAATAAATGAATACCACAAGCACGTGCTTTTTGCGCAATGCGACAAATCGCTTCCTCAACATCACCAGGTGCTACCATCATTAAATCGGCTAACTCGTCAATGACAATAACGATATAAGGTAATGTCTCTCCTGGAATTTCTCGCTCACTTACAATCGTATTGTAGCGAGTTAAATCACGAGCACCTGCGTGTGCAAACAATTCATAACGGCGTTCCATTTCCTCAACTGCCCATTTTAATGCAGCTGTTGCTGCTTTTACATCCGTAATAACAGGTGCTACAAGATGCGGAACAGAATTGTATGGTGCAAGCTCAACCATCTTCGGATCGATTAACATTAACTTCACTTCATGTGGTTTCGCTTTATATAAAATGCTCGTTAAAATGGCGTTAATACACACACTTTTACCAGAACCGGTTGCACCCGCAATAAGTCCATGTGGCATTTTTCGAATATCCGTTACAATTGGATCCCCTGAAATATCAAGTCCAAGCGCAACAGTAAGCGGTGATTCACTCTTTGTGAATACAGGACTTCTTAAAATTTCGCGAAGAAATACCGGCTTACTTTCTTTATTTGGAACTTCAATTCCAATTGCACTCTTCCCTGGAATCGGCGCTTCAATACGAATATCTTTCGCAGCTAAACTTAACTTAATATCATCACTTAAGTTTGTAATTTTATTTACTTTCACACCTGGGTCTGGCTGTACTTCAAAACGAGTTACCGCTGGCCCTTGCGATACATTAATAACATGTGCTCCAACGTGAAAATTATTAAACGTTGTATCTAATAATTCTTTCTGCTCCTCTAACCATTCTGTATTATCTAACGCTGATTGCTGTGGAATCGACAACAGCGCTAATGGTGGAACAGTATATGTCGGTGGTGTATGCAATACATTTCGCATATCGTTCTCTCTTTGATTTACAACATATGCTTTCTCTTGTACTTCCGTACTTGAAATTGGCTTTTGTACTTGCTCTACCACTACTTGCTGTATTGATTGTTCTTCCATTTGTGGCTCTGCTACTACTTGCTGCACTGGTTGCTCTTCCACTTGTGGTTCTGCTACCTCTTGTTGCACTGGGCGTTCTTCCATTTGTGGCTCTGCTACTACTTGCTGCACTGGTTGCTCTTCCACTTGTGGTTCTGCTACCTCTTGTTGTACTGGCTTATTCTCTACTCGTACATTAGCAGAAGGCTGCATTGCATTTGCTCTAGCTGCATGTCTTTCCATTAATCGTGTTCTATCTTGTTTCAACATAACAACATTAAATGGTACATGACGCTTTTTCTCACGTTTTGGTTCTTCTTTTTGTACAACTGGTTGTTCTTCTACGACCGGTGTTTCCTCGGCAGTTGGCTGTTCTTCTGCAATCCGTGCTTCCTCTGCAACTGGTTGTTCTTCTGCAATTAAAACATCCGCAAAGCTTTGAACATCTTTCTTCGTTTGTTCATCAGCCTCAGCAACATGTATGAATTCATTCTTTTGTTCAATTGCTTCATCTTCTTGCTGAATGTCCTCAAGTGCTACAAATGTCTCTACTACAGGCGCGTTTATTTCTGCAATCACTTCTACTTCTTCTGACTCTTCTGCTTCTGTAATTACTTCAGCTTCTTCTGACTCTTCTGCTTCCGCAATTACTTCCACTTCCTCTGTTTCTTCCGTTTCCGCAATTACTTCCACTTCTTCTGTTTCTTCCGCTTCCGCAATTACTTCCACTTCTTCTAGCTCTTCTGCTTCCGCAATTACTTCTACTTCTTCTAGCTCTTCTGCTTCCGCAATTACTTCTACTTCTTCTAGCTCTTCTGCTTCCGCAATTACTTCTACTTCTTCAGGTGCCTCTGTTTCCATAACTACTTCAGCTTCTTCTGACTCTTCTGTTTCCGCAATTACTTCCACTTCTTCAGGTGCCTCTGTTTCCATAACTACTTCTTCAAACTCTTCCGTTTCTGCAATTACTTCTACTTTTGACACTTCTTCTGGTATTTCCACAATGATTGTTTCTTCAAGTTTTTCTTCTGCTTTGACAATCACTGATTCTTCTGGAGCTTGCTTTTCTACTTCAATAGTAGGTTGTTTTATTTCTGTATTACGTTTAATTTCTTCTGATAATATTGTATCCTCGTGCTCTACTTTAGAAGCTACTAATTCTTCTTGTAGATTGTTTTCGTTTAACACCACTACATCTTTTTCTAGCTTAGCACTTTCCATCTGCTCAGCTACTGTTTTATGAAGTAATTCATCCGCTGAAACTTCCTGCGGTGTACTCATTTCTTGAATCACTTCTTTTTCTTCTACTAAAGGCACTTGGCGTTCAATTTCATAACCGTTTTTCTCTAGCCATTGATCAACTACTGACTTTTCTTCCTTTTTATTCTCTTCATATTGTTGCTCTCCATGCTGGTTAGCAGCTCTATGACTAGAAGGAGTTGGTGCTTGTCCTTCCGAGAAATCAGATAATGTATATCCTTTTTTCTCTAACCATGCATCAACGACTGATTTACCCTCTACAGATATTTCAAGGTCTTCTCTTTCCTTTACTTCCTCCTGCTTTTCTTTCTTTTTCTCTACTGAAGGACGATTATATCCATAAATTGGCGAAATCATTTCTGTTGGACGAAATGGTCTACGGTTACTCTCTTGCGAAGGTACAGATGCCTTTTTAACGACAGACTCCCGCACCGGTTCATATTGCACTTCCGGCTCTTCATATGTAGAAACTACCTTTTCCACATACGGTCGTCTGCTTCTTTCCACCTTTATTCCTCTTTGGGCAGTCGGTTCTTCATATGTTACTCCTTGAACAGGTTGTTCTTCGAAGCGATTTACTTCGCTTTCATCCTCTTCATCGAACCCATTATCCGGTACTAAAGGAAAACGGCATTTACCTGCATTCCTACTTGCCATTTGTGCTTCTCTTGCTTCAGTGTAGTGGTTTACACGAGGAATTTTCGGCTGACTTTCAATTTGCTTTGGTACTTCTTTATTCATCGCTGTTTGTTCTTCCTCTTTGTTAAACAGCTTTTTCATCCAATCTAACATGCTTACCACTCTTTCTACTAAATAGTAACATCCTTTATTGTATCAGCATTCGGCAAAAAGTGCAGGTAAAATTAAGCATGTCATATTTATCCACAATATTCTAATTTACGAGTGTTTCATATAGAAAAACGCAGCCTTTCATGTAAGACTGCGCTTAAGCTTTACTCTTCCGATATACATCTATACTATCCGTTACACTTTGCAATAAAGAATTTACATACTGCGGGTCAGATAATTTTTTATCTTCTTCATGGTTTGACATAAACCCAAGTTCTAATAACACACCAGGAACCTTTGCCCAATTAAATCCAGAAAGATCATCCCGAAATTTAATTCCATTTACTTTTACTTGCTGGTTCTCCCTCATTTTATTTACAATCATTTGAGAGATTTGAAGACTTTCCGCATAAATCTCTCTCGTATACGGACTTCCTTCTGCCGGCGTCAATACAGCGAATCCACTTTGGTTTGGATTTTCAGAACCATCTGCATGAAGACGTAAAAATAAATTAGCCTTATGATTATTTGCGAATGTCGCCCGTTCTTTATTACTTATATCAACGTCTTGTGATGTTCTCGTCATTAATACTTGTATCCCTTTTGCTTCAAGCTTTTCTTTTAATAAAAAAGCCATTTCTAATACAAGTACAGCCTCTCTCTTTTTCGTCACAACACCTGTTGTACCGTCTGTCACTTTATATTTTTGCGTTGTTGCCCCTGGTCCAATCGGCTCTAAATTTAAATTCGCTTTTTGTTGATGCCCTGGATCAATAACGACGAGAAACTTCTCTTGTTTTTCATTACTCTCTACTTTTTGTTCATTATTTTGCACTGGTTGCTCAGTTGGCTGTACTGGCGTAGTTTCTTCTTTCTTTTCCTCAGATGATACTTCCTCTTGCTTATGTTCTATTTGCTCATTCGTTTGAATTGCTTGTGACTCTTCATTCTTTTCTTGTTCTTGCTGCTTTTCTACCGGTGCGTCTTCTTTGGTATCTTTGTTTTTCTCTTGTATAGAAGATGTAGTTTCTTTTTTCGGCTGCTCTTGTGAACAACCGGCCATATATATTCCAATGAATGCAATCATGCTCATTATTTTTATATACTTCATACTTCTCTCCCATCACTTTGCACCGGATTCAAAGTTTTTCTTATAATTGCCCTATAATCTCATCCATATTTCCAATATAAACTGGCTGCCATTTTTCTGTACCACGTTCTGCAGTATAAACCGGATAAGCGTCATCATCTATATTTACGAAAACTGGATCGCCCATATCCGTTTCATATCCAATTGTAATCCATCCTTCTTGCCACTTTCCGTTTTCTTCACTTATTAATGAATTTTTATGTTTATCATATCGATAACCGATTTGTCCTTTTTCTAATTCACTTTCACTAAACACATATATTTCATAAGTACCTAGCTCAACATCTTGCTGTTTTGAAGTTTCAATTCGTTTTAGAAGTTCTGCGATTTTTAGTTGTTGTTTCATACGTCTATCGCCTTCTATTTTTCTAAATTTTAACTAGTTTGTTTATAAAATACAATATAGATTTTAAGAAAAAAGGTGACATCCTTATCATATTAACGATTTTTTAAATATATCTATCACAACTCTCAATATATCAACGATTCAACACGAAATTTCGATTTACCGACAAAGAACGCAAAAAAAGAGAGGTTGTCCAAAAGGACAACCCCTCTTTTCTTATATCAATTAAAATTTAAACTCTTGTCCAACTTCAAAGCTATCTTCTAATACAAGAATACCTTTTTCTTGTGGAGCATCTGGAAGCTCTAATTCACGTGCAGAGCAGATCATTCCAGAAGAAGGAACACCGCGAAGTTCTGCTGGTTTAATTAACATACCGCTTGGCATTACAGCACCAATTTTTGCAACGACAACTTTTTGTCCTGCATCAACGTTTGGTGCGCCACATACGATTTGTAATGTTTCTGTACCGATTTCTACTTTACAGATGTTTAGCTTATCAGCATTTGGATGCTTTTCTTTTTCAGCTACATAGCCTACAACAAATTTCGGAGAAAGATCTGCTTCTACTGTTTCTTCAAAGCCATTCTTCGCTAAAATTTCGTTGATTTTCTCTACAAGCTCTTTCGTTAATGTAAGGTTTCCTGTTTCTTTTACTTCTAAGTAAGAAGATGCATTAAAGATGTTGAATCCTGCTGTCTCGTTGCTTTCACGATCGTATACGCGTGCAACATCTCCTTTGCGATCAAAAGTACGGTTCTCTAAAGTAATATCTTGTAAGGCAACAATTAAAGTGTCACCAATTCCTTCAAGGTTGTAAAAAACGTTCACTTCGTTCATCCTTTCTCTTTTCCATCTGTCTTCTTCCGATTTTTCGCTAAAATAAAGATTGGTTCAAATTCTCCATCTTCATATACGAATGAAAGTGATGTAATCGGAACATGCCCTTCGGCAAAAAATTTCATTGTCATTTGTGCAATAATATCATAACCGATTTCGTTGACGATATCAGCAATAATTAATACATCTTGGTGAGGAACAGCAACAACCATGTCACCAGAAATCTTTTCACGCATCGATTGTAGTAACGATTCGTTTAAAATACGAGTCGCGTCATACCCATCATTTGTGTTTAAAAAGTAGAATGTATTACCCGCTACTGTGTCTTGTTTAAATTCATAACCTAACGAGCGTGCGTTGAATAATGCCATTTCACGCACTTGCTGTTCTGTAAGTTCTAATTTTTGTAATAGACGCTCATCAATTAGTCGATACGTTTTATTCGAATCTAACGCATAGTAAATACGTGTTTCCGCCGTATGATCCGTCATAATAAACGGATTTCCTTCTTCTGCTTGTTTCGGGAAAGAAGTAGAGCGAATAACAGGTAAAATTTTCGCTCCGCTATTTTCTTCTTTATGCATCGCAATTAGCGCTTCTTGTACGTAATAAGCAACTTCTTCAATTGCCTTTTCTTTGTTCACTTCCCATTTTGCCACAACTCCTGGAAGCGATACGTTAATACCTTTTTTGGAGTCTTTTTGTTCAATACGTAAAAATTCTTTCTCACTATCATACTGAAAGTCCCATTCTGGGCGAGATAATTTCTTTATTAACTCATCTTTCATCTTTTTACTTGTCATCTTCATCTCTTTTTCCTCCCTTCCAAAAAAATAACCTCCCCCGCGAAGGTAGAGGTTGTTTTACAATTCAATTGGCAAATTGCCTTATTTTAAACCTTCAATGAACTCTTCGATTTGTTCTTGTGTTTTACGATCTTTGTTTACATAGCGACCAGTTTCTTCACCTTTATTGTACGCTACAAAGCTCGGAATGCCAAATACGTCTAATTTTACACATAGATCAATAAACTCATCGCGATCTACATAGTAAAATGAGAAATCACTATATTTCTCTTCTACTTCTGGCATAAATGGGTCTACAAAGCGGCAGTCTGGGCACCATTCTGCTGAGAACATAAAGACTACATTCTCTTCATTTTTTAAATCTTGGAATTGCTCCATGCTTTCTAATGACTTCATCTATATTTCCTCCTCTAACGAGTGCATTTTTCATGTTATAATCTTTCTTTTATACTACCATACATCGCGCACGGTGCAAGGTTTATGCTTGCTTTTTGTCATACTTATATTGCCCAACTAACAACTTAACAACGTGTACAAATAATTCCGTGCGGTCGACATAATCATCTGTAAAAATACCAATCGCACCTTCGTGACTACGAATATCTTTTCGCTGCACAAACTCTTCCATCACTTCGCTTAATTCTTTACCATCTTCAAGAGGTGCTAAAAAATCGTCTGGTAACGTAATACGCGCTCCTCCGGCCACAAATACTTTCCCATCACTTGTTGCTAGCGCGCCCCAGTTACACATAAATAAACCGTGCTCCGTTTTCATTACACCGCCTTCTAGCCCAATACCAATTGGAGCTTCTCCTTCCTCTAGCGCTCGCTTCGCTCTATTAATCGCTCCTTCCATCGTCTCTTCATCTGAGAAAGGCTGAGCTGATACTCCTGATGGAACAGAAAGAGATGTAATTTCAGCATCTTTCCAAACCTTCTCCACAGCCCCAACCTTCGTTTTATTCTTTGACCCTACTACTACTTTCATTTCGTTCACCTCTATAAAAATTCATCATTTCGTTCTACTTAAATTAAACATTAATCACTACCATACATCACCGTGGCACCTATTCAACCTAAAAAAGAAGGTGGATTTCCTCACCATTACCGTCCTCGAATACAAAAACAGCCTTCCTCTCTTTTCCTATCCAGGGTCTTAATACATCATGCGAGCACCAATTAGGCACTGACCGCTCCCACACATGGATGGGTCATCTATTCAAGCCAAAAAAAGAAAGGCTCTTCAGCCCTTCTCTCTACGCGTTATTCTTAATTGTCTCTAACGTCGTTTTATCTGTTGTTCTTACAAGCTTCGTAATTAATTCTTTCGCCGCTGCATAATCATCAACATGTAAAATTGAAGCATGTGTATGAACGTAGCGTGCACAAACACCAATTACTGCTGATGGGATACCAGAGTTACTTGTATGTACACGGCCCGCATCTGTACCACCTTGTGAAATAAAGTATTGGTACGGAATGTTGTTTGTTTCTGCTGTATCTAAAATGAATTCGCGCATTCCTCTATGTGTTACCATCGTGCGATCATAAATACGAAGAAGAGCACCTTTTCCTAATTGACCGAACTGCGTTTTGTCACCAGATGCATCGTTTGCTGGACTTGCATCAAGCGCATAAAAAATGTCTGGTTGAATCATATTGGCAGCTGTTTGCGCTCCGCGGAGACCTACTTCTTCTTGTACAGTAGCACCAGAGTATAATGTGTTTGGTAATGTTTCATCTTTTAATTCTTTTAACAATTCGATTGCAAGGCCACATCCGTAACGGTTGTCCCAAGCTTTCGCCATAATTTTCTTTTCGTTTGCCATCGGCGTGAATGGGCAAATCGGCACGATTTGTTGTCCTGGTTTTACACCAATTTCAATCGCATCTTCATAACTATCTGCACCTATATCAATTAACATATTTTTTATATCCATCGGTTTTGCACGTTGCGCGTCACTTAATAAATGAGGAGGAATAGAACCAACAACCCCAATAACAGGACCATTCTTCGTCATAACTTGTACACGCTGTGCTAATAGAACTTGACTCCACCATCCGCCTAACGTTTGAAAACGAAGCATTCCGTTTTTCGTAATTTGCGTAATCATGAAACCTACTTCATCCATATGACCTGCTACAAGAACACGCGGGCCAGTTTCGTCCCCTTTTTTCAGACCAAATACGCTACCTAAACCGTCTTGTACAATTTCATCCGCATATTTGCTTAATTCTTGTTTCATAAAACGGCGTACATCATGTTCAAAACCTGATGCACCTTGTAATTCTGTTAACGTACGAAATAATTGTAATGTCTCTTTATTCACGAAGTCCCCTTCTTTCAAACCTTAGTAGAATACCTCTTTTATTGTAACGAAATTTTCGAAATGTTTCTAGTTTCTTCTTTTTTGGCTGTATTTGCTTTATAATTATTATCGGTACACTATTTTTATTTTATAGAATTGAGGTGAATATATGAGCTGGAAAGGTTTAGTAGCAGGTCTTGGCGTTGGGTTCGCAGCTGGTTATCTCGTTGCAAACAAAGTACAAGAACAATCCCATATTTCTTCAGAAAAAGCATTGAAAATGGTGAAACAAGCATTAAGTCATAAAGGTGAAATTACTGGCTCTTGGGTACATATGGTTCCAGAGACATTTGAAAAATATGATGTCGCATATGAAGTTTATCGCGGCGGTCTTACAACAATGTTAGATGATATACAAGAACGATTTGAATTTTTAGTTGATGCTAAAACAGGTACTGTTTTAGAGGTTATAGCAGCATAAAAAGGAGGGTTCCCATTAGGTGAACCTCTTATTTTTTTGAAATTGCGGCTATTGATTAAAATTATATCAGCGATTTTTCGAATATATCGGCGCAACTCGTTTTATATCAGCGATTCCTCAATTATATCGGCGCAACTCAAATTATATCGGCGATTTCCCAATTATATCGACTTACCGACAAAACCCGACAATAAAAAAGAAGCTGCTCCAATAAATATGATGGAACAACCTCCTCTTTCTATGCTTCTATACTCGTTTTTCTCTCTATCTTTTCTACAATATGCCCTTCCTCATTCCACTTCACAGCGCGATAATACGCGCCATGATAAAACGTAAACCAAGCATCTTTTTCAGCACCATACTTCATCCACTTTTGCTTATTTTCAATCGAGGTCATAGGATAATCATCGTATGCCATTACCCATAATACATTTTGATGCGCGTGCGTCGGCAATAGATCTGCTAAGTGTAGCATCGTCTCCCCTTGACTCTCCAAAGTGATAACTGCATGTCCATCACTATGACCACCCGTATGCGCCATCTTGATTTCATCTGTAATTTCTATTTCTTGCTGGAACGTAACAACTTGATCTACAATTGGCTCCCAATTTTCCTTCCAATATGTATTACGTGATCTAATGTTTGGATTCCTCATTTCATTCCATTCTGTTTCACTTACGTAAACTTTCGCATTTGGAAATGCTGGTACAAGGTGATCATCTTCCCATTTTGTTAGACCAGATGCATGATCAAAATGAAGATGTGTCATCAAGACGTAGTCGATATCTTCAGGCTTTAATCCTAATTTTTCTAATGATTCATAAACCGATGATTCTTCTGTTACACCTTGATTTCGTTTCATCTTCTCATTCAACTTACCGTTTCCTATCCCGGAATCAATGAGCATATTTCCGTCTTTCGTTTGCAAAAGTAACGGATCTGTTCGTAAATAAATATGATTTGTGTCATTATGTTTATATTTACGTGACCAAAGTACTTTCGGCACAACACCAAACATTGCTCCTCCATCTAAATGTGTATTCCCGCCTTTTAACCACGTTACTTTTATATCTCCAATTTGTAACTGTTCCATTACACATCCCCCTTTCAATTAATCTTAACATAAAATTCTGATTATTTTAGCTGTAAAAAAACCTATGCATTACTGCATAGGCTCTGTACGATATTTTGCTTCAACTCGGTAAATACGATGACCTTTACTAGAGAATTTCTCTTCGTATTCAGTCATGATGTTACCTTCAAAGTCGCTGTTATGAAGATCTAAGCTTAAGTACGTTAGTAACATACCATACTCAGCCATACTCATAAGAGAATATTCAAATAGACCTTGGTTATCTGTTTTGAAATGAATTTCTCCGCCTTCTACTAATACTTCTTCGTAATTACGTAAAAATGTTTTATACGTTAAACGACGCTTCGTATGACGTTTCTTTGGCCATGGATCTGAGAAGTTTAAATAAACGCGATCAATTTCACCTTTCGCAAAGAAAACTGTTAAATCTTCAGCATCTTTATTAATTAACTTTAAGTTTGGTAATTCTTCTTCAATTAATTTATCAAGTGCATCTACAACAACACTTGTGAATTTTTCAATTCCAATATAATTAATATGTGGATTCGCTTTTGCCATATCATACATGAAGCGGCCACGACCTGTACCTACTTCAATGTGAATTGGTTGTTCGTTTCCAAATACTTCTTTCCAGCTACCAGCGCGCTCCTCTGGGTTTCCGATTACGATATGTGAATATTCATTAATTCGATCCATTGCATACGGTTTATGTCTTAAACGCATAGATGTTTCCCTCTCTTTACATAGCTATTTTAAAGGAATAATTCCTTCTTTCTTTTTTAATCAATCTACCAAACAAAAAACCAAGTACGTACGAGCACTCGGTCCGTTTCTTTCAAGTATAAGATGTACCATTTTGATAAAAACTACATACAGCATTAAACATTCCATGACGAAACAGCTTTTTCTCTTACATTTGAAGAGAAAAACAATCGAAAGGATGATCCGTTCATGCCAATTAATCAACAACATCAATTAGAAGTGCTGAAAGATATTTTAGTCAACCACCAAAGTGATTGTTGCGGGACAGTTTCAGAATGCGAGCAATTAGAGCGCCTCATTCAATCGTTACTCGCAAACGATAATATAAGTAGTGACGCTAAAGCAATGCTAAACGATGTATATTCTTATAGTCAATCGGGTAAATCTTCCTCTAATTTGGACAACCATATTTCCAATAATCAAGAACAACTTACTCAGTGGATTGCTGGAATGGACAATTTTTCTTAAGTATTATTCTGAAGCAAGTAGTTGCTGTAAATATTGATGCCAATATTCAGCTTCTGCTTGCTGCTTTTTTGTTGTGTGCCATTGAATAGACAAAATCGTTTGTGCTATCACATACCATCTCATACGCCTAAGCAGCGATTCATCCATTTCAATATCATAATAACCGAGCCACTCACTCCACTCCTGGCGCGGAATGTACCAATATAATAACATACCGAGGTCTAGAGCTGGGTCAGCAATTACAGCTCCATCCCAATCAATTAAAAACAACTCATCTTCATCCGACAATAGCCAGTTGTTATGGTTTACATCACAATGGCATACAACGAATTCATTGTATTCAATAGCTTTTAATGAATCCATTAAATATTGAAGGCCTTGCTGAATTGTTTCATCATCCCTTATATCTCCTCTTAAAACGAGTTGCAGCTGTTGTAATAACTCTTGTGCGTGAAGCGGCTGCTTCCCAAGTCTTTGAATCATCTGTACAAGCGCTTTAGAGGAGTGTATTTTCTTCAAAAGTTTCGCAACACGTTCTAGTTTCATATCCTCTGGCTCTAGCTTCTGTCCCGGAAGCCATTTTTGAGCAGAAATTACATCACCATTCGTTACCCTTCTTGTCCAAAGTAATTTTGGAACAATTCCTTCTGCTGACAATACCGCTAAAAAGGGCGATGTATTCCGCTTTAAAAATAACTTCTGTTGTCCGTTTTGCGCAATATATGCATCGCCCGTTACTCCACCAGCCGGTACAAGACTCCACTCTTTTCCTAATAATTGTTCCAACCATTCCATATTCATTACCCGTTAACAAATCCTTATCTTTTATAGTTATGAAAAGAAAAACCGCAACATTTCTACATATGTTGTGGATTCATATATTTTACTGTAAATGAAAAGAAAAATTAGCCTAAGCCAAAAATCCTCTATTTTATTTTACAAAACCTGTCATAGAATGACAACTTATCAAAATCGTCACCTTTGTCAATTCTACATTTATTACATTCTCATCGTCAAGTAGCGATTTGTCACATTATCGTCAATATATACGTGCTAATTGGAGCCAGCTTAAGTTCCTTTCCTCTAAATGAAGAAATTGGCTCTATTTTCGCTTCGTTTTCGTTTACTAACACATGCCACGTTGCTTCTTTCGGAAGCTGCACAGTTTTGGCTTCTAAACAGCTATTAAATAAGACGACAATCTCTTTCCACGGCCCAAACGATTCTGCATGCTCTAGATGATATGCAAGTACTTCTGTAGATGTTTGTAAAAAAGTCATATGTTTTTTTATAAGGTCTGCGTTTTGTAATCGGAATGCCCCATGCTCTTTACGAATCGCGATTAAACCTTTTATATAGTTAACGGTCTCTATCTCTTTCTCTTTTTGATCCCAATCTAATTGATTGATCTCATCATTTGCATTATAACTATTTTCATTTCCTTTCTTCGTACGATAAAACTCCTGCCCTGCGTGTAAGAAAGGAATGCCTTGTGAAAGAATAACCATCGCGCTCGCCAACAGGTGACGTTTTTTCAAAATCGCTTCTGATTCTTCATTACTGCGCACTAGTTTATCCCACATCGTCATATTATCATGACATTCTACATAGTTAATGCTTTGCGCCGGCTCTAGAAACAGCCCCGTTTCTTTCATACTTAAAAGACTTCCTGCTGCAATATACTGCAAATGGTTACAGTCTACATGCCCACCAAATGCAAAACCACGCTTATTTATATGAAATGTACTCCCTTTTATCCCATCACGAAATTGATCATTAAACTGCGCGATATGTGGCATTTTCTTCGCATTATTTAACGTTGCTTTTTCTTTGGCAGGAAGCGGTGTTTGTAAATCCCATCCTTCCCCTAATAACAAAGCATCTCGTTTTATGTTTCGCACTTCTTTTTCTATCATATTCATTGTATCAACATCTAAAATTCCCATTAAGTCGAATCGGAATCCATCGACATTGTATTCAGTAAGCCAATATAAAATAGACTCTACAATGAATTTCCTCATCATTTTCCGTTCAGATGCTATATCATTTCCAACTCCCGTCCCATTAGAAGGCATACCATCTTCACCATGACGAAAATAATATCCTGGAACAAGCTTCTCAAATGATGATAGCTCTCTTTCATAAACATGATTATATACAACATCTATAATCACCCTAATACCTTGTTCATGAAATGTTTCGATTAGTTGTTTACACTCAACTATCCTGTTATACGGATCAGAGGGGTTTGTAGCATAAAATCCTGTTGGTGCATTGTAATATAATGGATTATATCCCCAATTATAGGCGGATGAAGGATTCGCCTCATCTACACCACCGAAACAATATAAAGGTAATAGTTCAACATGTGTAACACCTAAATCTTTTATATGAGACAACCCTGTTAACGCCCCGTTCCGTCCTGTTGTTCCATCCTCCATCAATCCTTTATATGTTCCCTTTTGAATTACTCCACTATTTTGATGTATAGTCGCATCACGAATATGCAGTTCATACAATATGGCATCTGTCATTGATTGTAATGTTGGTAATCCCTCTCGTCTTGTTACATTCGTTTTTTCTAAATCGATAACAACACCGTGTTTTCCGTTTACCGTCACCGACTTTGCATAAGGATCCACAGCTTCGTTCCATATTAAATTAATACAAACAAGAAATGTATAGCGTGCTCCGTCTAAATCACCTTGTAATGTTTGAATCCAAACTCCGTTTTCTCCCCTGTACATTTCATGATCGATATATTCTTTATCACTCTTATAAATTCTTACTTTCGCAAGCCTTGCAGTTGGGGCCCATACTTTAAATGTCGTTTCTTCTTTTTGATACACAGCACCTAAATCTGTACCTTCGTAATAATACTTTTCATCGAAAATTGTCGTTCGAATAACAGCACCTATTTGTAAATCAGTTTCTTCATTCCGTTCATCTCGTACTGTATAATACTTCCCCACATCTAGCGGCTCTTCTATAAAGCACTCATACTTCGTTGCATCTGGAAGCGCAATAGTATGAGCAATCGGTAAATCTTTCACATTACTTCCTTCTTGCAAACGAAATGTCCGACTTGTTCCATACGCATGTGGGAGCAAAATTGTAATTTTATTCATTTCATCTAAATAGGCATCAAATGGACGTTTTACTTTCAACATAAAAAAATCACCATCATTCTCAAAGTTAAAATAAAGTGAAACTTTAATGAGCGAGAAAACTTTTCGATCCTCACTTATTATTAGCCTTCACCAATTAGGCGAGATAAAATGAGCTGCAAATGATAAGACTTTTCTTATCAACAAGACTCTATACAGTAACTCCATTCTTCTCTATAGTATATTCACCTGCATAAAAAACGTTTTCAACATTCTATTTTTGTAATTTTATTTCAGCAATCGATTTATACTTCGGGGTTTCTTTCACGTGGGATTCGTATAAAGTAATTGTATCTGCTTGAAATGATATTTCAGGCACTTCTTTTATAAGTTCTAAATCGAACTTTTCTTCTCCTATCCATTTACGAGCAACGGTAATATGCGGGTGATACGGGCGTGTTTCTAGAGAAAATCCATTTTCTTCACAAATGGCATGTATTTGCTTTTGCAACTGAAACAAATCGTGATTTTCACTTACCTTCGCCCAAAAAATACGGGGCTGATCTTCCCTACCAAACGTTGAAAAACCTTGTAACGTGAACGATAGTTCTTTTGTTTCTGCAATTGTTTGTAATCCATTCTTTATTCCCTCTAACTGTTCCTCCGTTGCACTCCCTAAAAATGAAAGGGTAATATGATAGTCTTCTTTATGTACCCATGAACGAAATTGCAATTCCTCTTGCATGTCCTCTTTATAGTTAGACAGCATTTCTTTTATATGATTCGGTAACGTAATTGCGACAAAATAATGCAGTTCCATGTACATCTTCTCCTTCTTTCTATTGTTGCTTTTCTTTCTTATCTCATTCAGGTAAAAAGAAGCCGCTCTCCAAAATAGAGAGCGGACATTATTTATATATCCATTACTTCGCTAATTCATGAATTGCTTGCGCGTAAATTGCTGTTGCTTTTAATAAGTCTTCAATTTCGATATACTCATCTTTTTGATGCGCAAGTTCTTCTTTTCCAGGGAACAGCGGGCCAAATGCCACACCAGCTTTTAATGAACGAGCATAAGTACCGCCGCCGATTGCTAATAGTTCTGGTTTTTCACCCGTTTGTTCTTCATACACACGTTGTAACGTACGGATTAATACGTGATTTTTATCGACGTGATGTGGGCGAGAATTAGAATAGTCAGCCACTTCAAAACCATGCGTACCAACATATTCTTTCAACTTCACAATTGTTTCTTCAAAGTTAGTTGTAACTGGGTAACGTACGTTTAGCCCTAAGTTACCACCGTTTTCTTTCGTATAAGAAATGCGACCGACATTCACTGTTAACGGACCGCTAATTTCATCTTTATAAGCAATAGTAGCTTTTTCACCAAAAATATCACCAGTAAATGTTTCTGTTGAAAATGTCACAAATGCAGTTGCTTTTCCATCAAGTGAAACTGTAGTTAAGAAGTTTGCTAATAATAAACCTGCATTTTCTCCTTTTTCAGGAGTAGATCCGTGCGCTGAAATTCCTTCTATTTGCAACTTCACTGTATTTCCTTCTATAGTCGATTTCCCTATTTTTTTAGCAGTTTGTAAATACTCTTCATATGCTACTGTAAGTGCATTTACATCTTCTCCTGTAATAACCGCTTCTGCAAAATCAGGGACCATATTTAAACGGCGCCCTGAATCAAATGAAACAAGTTCATATGTACCTTTTTTCTCTTCACTACCATTTTGCACAACTTGTATATCAGAAATTCCTTTTTCTGCATTAATAATTGGAAAGTCTGCATCTGGTGCAAAACCAATCGTTGGCATTTCTTCATTTTTAAAGTAGTGATCTACACATTTCCAATTGCTTTCCTCATCTGTTCCTATAATCATACGAACACGTTTTGAAAGAGGTAAGTCTAATTCTTTCACAATTTTCATCGCATAATATGCTGCCATCGTTGGACCTTTATCGTCAATTGCACCACGCGCAAAAATCTTTCCGTCGCGAATATCTGCACTATATGCAGGAGTTGTCCAGCCATCTCCTTCTGGTACAACGTCAACGTGACAAAGAATACCTACTAACTCTTCTCCTTGTCCCATTTCAAGATGACCTGCATATCCTTCTAAATTTTTAGAAGTAAAACCTTCATTTTCTCCTTTATGTAACATGAAAGATAAAGCTTTTTCTACACCTTCACCGAATGGTGCGCCCTCTTTCGCTGACTCTTCTTCCCATACACTTTTAATTTGTAAAAATTGTTGTGTATCACGAATTAAATCATCTTTTCGTTTTGCAACTTCTTCTGTCCAATTAATTGCTGACATCACGCATCCATCCTTCACTATATTGTTTCTTTCATCATAACAAACCGAAATCTCTTATGCCATACACGAAAATCAAATACCGAACAATTGTAATATTTCAGATATTTCTCATTAGTTTTTCTTTTATTTTTCTAAAAAAATTTGCAGGAATTTGGCGTTTTACGTAGAATTTTATGTGTTAGTTGACTGACCATATATACAATGTCAACTACCAATATTTTTCTATATGAATATTTGTTAAATTTCTGTAAAATTTAAGTAGATTAAAGCATGAATTTTATCATGTAGAGTACAATGGTAGTAACGACCTTCTTTCCTGAATGGGGTCAAAAAAACTAGTAGAGGAGTGGTTTTCTCTTGAAACCTACAACTACTCGTATGCTAACACGCATTAAATCAATTTATATGTACATCAATGAAAACGGAACGGTAACGACGAAAGACCTTGTAGATGAGTTCGGGATCACACCGCGAACGATACAACGTGATCTAAATGTGTTGCAGTTTAATGAACTCGTGTATAGCCCTTGCCGCGGTAAGTGGACAACAACAGGAAAGAAAGTGAGAATGACCTCATAACGAAAAATAATTGTATGGTAAATAAATACATACCCCTTTCTAATAATTAGAAAGGGGTCTTTTCTGCGCCTATAAAGGTACTACTTTTCAGTATCTACTTGATATGTTTTTAACATTTCTACTTCTTCATCTGTTAGCTCTCGGTATTGTCCAAGTTCTAGTTCCTCATCTAATACTAACGGACCCATCTCTGTTCTCTTTAGGTAGACTACTTTTTTCCCTACCGCTTCAAACATACGCTTCACTTGATGGAATTTCCCTTCCGTAATCACAAGCTCAATTTCAGAAATATCATCGCTTTTCAATATTGTAAGTGCACCTGGCTTTGTTTCATAGCCATCGTCTAAAATAACACCTTTAGCAAACTCTTTTACATCCTCTTCTGTTACTACTCCTGCAACGTGTGCATAATATTTTTTCGGCACATGCTTTTTCGGAGATAATAATTGATGCGATAACTTCCCATCATTTGTTATCAATAAGAAACCTTCCGTATCGATATCAAGTCGTCCAACTGGGAACGGATCAAAGATAGCATCTTCTAATTCTAATAAATCTATTACTGTTTCATGATTATCATCTTCCGTCGCTGAAATAACACCTTGTGGTTTATGCATCATTAAGTAAACAAACTCTTTGTATTCCACAACTTCACCGTGAATCATAACTTCTTGCTCTTCTACATTTACATGAACTTTCGCATCTTTTACTGGCGTTCCATCAATTTTCACAACGCCATCTTTCAATAATTTCTTTACTTCTTTTCTACTTCCATATCCCATATTCGCTAATAATTTATCTAATCTCACGTTTTTCACCTTCTTTATTTATCATAGAAAAGGGGACGTAATTACGCCCCTCTTGATTTCAACTTTATTTTAAATCTACTACCAAGTTTACGTTGAATTTTATCTAATGCTTCTCCGCCAAATACTCTTTCAAGTACTCCTGTACGAATTGCTAACAATCCATAAACAAAACCGCCAATACCTGCACAAATCGCAACTGTTATAAGAGCACCAATACGGCCATCAGGCGAAATCATGAAGGATAGAATCCATTGTGATAGTTTTACAGTAACGACCATTATAAGTGTCAGTACTGCAATTTGGAATGTTCTTTTATATACAACACCGAATGAATAGTGTGCGTATTTTTTAATTTGTTGATTTGTGTACCAAACAGAAGCTAAGAAACCAACTGCTGTCGCTAGAATTGCTCCTACTGTACCGAAATAACGAATAAAGATTACGTTACATACAAATTTCAAAATAACGCCCATTATAAGCGCAATAATCGCATGCTTCTGCTGGTTAATACCTTGCAGGATTGCCGCTGTTACTGTAAATAAAGCGAATAACAACGCAACTGGTGCATACCACATTAATACTTGTCCACCTAGTGGATCTGAATCGTAAAACGCAGTATAAATTGGATATGCCAGTGAAGAAATACCGACAACTGCTGGCAATGTTAAAAACATATTCGCCTGGAATGTTTGTGTAATTTGTAATTTCAAATAGCGGTATTGTTTTTCAGTAAATGATTTTGTAATTGCTGGTACAAGCGTTAAACTAAACGCTGTCGCAAGTGATACAGGAATCATAATTAACTTATGCGTCCACATTGTGAAAATACCGAGGGCTCGCTCTGCGATATCACCTTGACCAATCGCCTGCATAATTGAGTTAAATGTCAATGTATCAATTTGTTGATATAAAGGAATTGTTAACCCAATTACAACGTAAGGAATCGCATATGCAAATAATTCTTTAAACAATTGAACGGTGCTTACTGTTGATTCTGGTACAGTTTGTTCAATTAAATATTGATCCAAATATTTTTTACGTTTTAACCAGTACCAAATTAACACTCCGAGTGCTCCAACCGCTGAAACGAACGCAGCAAATGTCGCTACTCCAACTGCTGTTGCAACTGTACCGCCAAGTACTTTAATAACGATAAAACTACCTGCTAATAAAAAGACGATACGAATAATTTGTTCAATAATTTGTGAAACGGTAGTTGGTCCCATAGACTGGTGACCTTGGAAATAACCACGAATTAAACTCGCTGCTGGTACAACAATAAGTGCGAAACTTACAAGACGAATGATCGTCGTAACTTCTCCTACATTATTGTGTATACTTTGTTTACCAAGCATCGCTTCTGCAAACAATGGCGCCGTCATGTACAGTACTAGGAACGAAAGAACTCCTGTTACTATCATCATAACCATTCCCGAGCGGAACATTCTCCGGCTCGTTTTATAATCGCCAAGCGCATTATATTTGGAAACAAATTTTGAAACAGCAAGTGGCACACCTGCCGTTGCGATACTTAAAAAGATCGTATATGGAATGTATCCATATGTATAGAGCGTTCCGCCTTCTGTTCCTACTAATGCATGAAACGGAAAGACGTAAATCATGCCTAAGAACTTTACTAAAAATGTCCCTAGCGTAACAATAAGCGTTCCGCGCAGAAATTTCGAATCGGACATACAAAAATCCTCCTACATCTACATAAAGTGAAACTATAATTAGTTGGAGACTTCTCTCCTACTCCTTATTAGTTGAACCATTCGAGCATTTACAGGCTAACAAACTCCCTATTTACTTCTCCTAAATCTTGAGGTTTTAGTCTTATCACCTACAAATGGCAGGATAGTACTGAACTCTAACTTTTGTATTGTACCACAATTCTCTCATTAAGCAGTACTTCACTCTATTTTTCTTTTAAGGGAAAACATGCTATTCTTTTAGGCAGGAAATGTAGAAAATGAGGTCGATATATTATGCATTATGATGTTATTGTCATCGGCGGCGGTCCTTCTGGGCTAATGGCTGCAATCGGTGCTGCAGAAGAAGGCGCAAGCGTCTTACTTCTTGATAAAGGAAATAAACTAGGGCGTAAACTTGCAATTTCAGGTGGCGGCCGTTGTAACGTAACGAACCGTCTACCACTTGATGAGATCGTTAAACATATACCAGGAAATGGCCGCTTCTTATACAGCGCTTTTTCTATTTTCAATAATGAAGATATTATTACATTCTTCGAAAATCTCGGTGTAAAACTGAAAGAAGAAGATCATGGTCGCATGTTCCCTGTATCAAATAAAGCACAATCGGTAGTAGACGCACTTTTAACACGATTAAAAGACTTAGGTGTAAAAATCCGTACGAATACACCCGTTGAAACGATTGAATATGAGAATGGTCAAACGAAAGCAGTTGTACTACAAACTGGCGAAGTGTTAGAAACAAATCACGTCGTTATCGCTGTTGGTGGAAAATCTGTTCCTCAAACTGGATCTACTGGAGACGGATATGCTTGGGCTAAAAAAGCCGGGCATACAATTACAGAATTATTCCCAACAGAAGTACCAATCCTTTCAAACGAACCATTTATTCGTGATCGCTCCTTACAAGGTCTAGCTTTACGCGATGTAAACTTAAGCGTATTAAACCCAAAAGGAAAAACTATTATTTCTCACAAAATGGACATGCTCTTCACTCATTTCGGCCTATCTGGTCCTGCTGCACTTCGCTGTAGTCAATTCGTCGTGAAAGCACTGAAAAAGTTCAAAACAAATACCATTCAAATGAGTATCGATGCATTGCCAGACGAAAATAGTGAACAACTATTCCAACGCATGCTGAAACAAATGAAAGAAGATCCGAAAAAAGGAATTAAAAACGTGTTAAAAGGTTATGTACCTGAGCGTTACTTCCTATTCTTATTAGAAAAAAATGAAATTGATGGCAGCGAACAAGCTGGACAAGTTTCTCACGAAAAGATTCGTGCACTTGTGAAAGACTTTAAAGAATTTACTGTGAATGTAAATGGTACGCAGTCAATTGAAAAAGCATTCGTGACTGGCGGCGGTGTATCCGTTAAAGAAATTAATCCGAAAGAAATGTCTTCTAAATTCACGAACGGCTTATATTTCTGTGGGGAAGTTCTTGATATTCACGGTTATACTGGTGGCTATAATATTACATCTGCTCTTGTTACTGGTAGAATTGCCGGAACAACAGCTGGAGAAAACGCGAAAATGCAATATTAAACCGAGAAACAGGGATTCCTGTTTCTTTTTTTAAGTACATGAAATTATATCGGCGATTCTGTAAATATATCAGCGATTCTACTACTTATATAGGCGATTTTTCAAATATATCAGCGATTCTGCTACTTATATCAGCGATTTTTCAAATATATCGACTTACCGACAAAAAACGACAAACATCCCCTCCCCTTAACTTCCCATTGCTTTTTTGTTGCTTTATATACCTTAGTACCTTTATATTTTATATTGTTGAATATTTGAAAAAGGGTAAGGGGAAAACGTATGAGAAAAAAAGTCATGATGTCTTTAATGCTAATGACGTTTCTTTCTGCAGTAGAAGGAACGATTGTTAGTACAGCAATCCCTCGTATAACGAGTGATTTGTCAGGCGTCGAACTTGTTAGTTGGGTATATGCAATTTATATGCTTGCAACAGCTGTTTCGACTCCAATATACGGAAAGCTTGCTGATTTGTTTGGCCGTAAAAAAGTTTTACTTATCGGAGCTACAATCTTTTTAGTCGGTTCTGCACTTTGCGGAGTCGTTACATCGATGGAACAATTAATTTTCTTCCGCGCTCTTCAAGGTATCGGTGCTGGTGCTGTTATGCCGATTACAATGACAATTATTGGAGACTTATATAGCGAAGCGAAAGACCGCGCGAAAGCACAGGGCTGGATGAGTGCCGTTTGGGGTGTATCTGGTGTTATCGGACCGTTAGTAGGTGGATTTTTAGTTGACTCCCTATCTTGGCGTTATATTTTCTTCTTAAACGTTCCATTCGGCATTATCGCTTGCTTAATGATTGCCATTTACTACAAAGAATCTATTAAGCCCGCTAAACACCATATCGACTATCTTGGTGCAACAGTCTTCTCATTAAGTACGATCGCTCTACTATACGCATTATTAACAGGTAGCAGTAAGCAAAACTGGGGAGACATAACAATTATCGGCCTATTAATCTTCGCCGTCGTTTCATTCATTATTTTCTTATTCATAGAGAAAAAATCTCCGGAACCATTAATTCCGCTAGCACTTTTCTCTAACCGTACATTATCTACAATAAACATATTAACGCTTATTGCTGGCGCAATGATTATTAGTATTACAATGTACCTTCCAATTTGGAGCCAAGGTGTATTAGGAAAAAATGCAACGGAAGCCGGACTTATTTTAATGCCAATTCCTGTTATGTGGACATTTGGTGCTATCTTCTCTGGTAACTTAGTAGGCAAATTAAAAACGAAACAAATCATTTTACTTGGAGCTAGCATTTTATCAGTCGCTACGTTCTTATTATTTACATTATCAACACATTCACCATCGTTCCTTATTTATGTAGCAGTCGGATTATTTGGCTTAGGAATGGGGCTTGTGACACCAATTTACATGGTAACAATTCAAGCAGCTGTACCAGCTCATACACGCGGAACAGCCGTTGGTTTAAACACATTTATTAACACATTTAGTCAAACGTTAGGTGCTGCAATCTTTGGAACAATCTTCAATACGATGATTCACGCACGTGGCATTAAAAACCTTGATCTTGTATCTGGCGGACACGGCGGGGCTACAGCAAGTGTAGCAACTGAATCACAATCCGCATTAGCAGCAAGTGTACACGTCATTTATATGAGCACTTTCGTATTAGCAGTATGTACATTAATTATCGCTTGGCTTTTATTAAAGCCCGCTACACAAACAAATGAGCAATAATAAAGAGGATGACCATTTCGGTCATCCTCTTTTTACTCTTCATTCTCCACAATATGTTTCAGCATGGATAATTTATTATCCCAAAAACGTTCATAATACGAGAGCCACTGTTGTAATTCTTCTAATGGTTCTGGATGCAAACGATATATCTTCTCTCTTCCGCTCTTTCTTCCGCTTACTAAATTCGCTTCTGAAAGAATATGAAGGTGTTTTACAACCGCAGTACGACTCATAGGAAAGTGATCCGTTATTTTGGAAATCGGTAACTCTTTATCACTTAATAACCGTATTACTTCTCGGCGGGTTGGGTCAGCAATTGCTTGAAATACATCATATTTTGCTGCTGATGAGGACACTTAGCCTTCGACAACCTTTTTCAGTTTTTCATTTACAATCGCTACCCAGCCGCCGCTCATTCTATCGCGAATAATAGAGCTCTTCGCATTCGCTTTCGGAAGAATTTCATCAGGATGTTTCCAGCCGCCGTGAATTAATGTAAATTCTGTTTTATTATCTCCTAGGTCTTTCAAATTAAATGAAACAACCCAGCCATCTGTATCCCATGAGAAAGATAGGTGGTTTGGCTCATCAATTTCTAGCACTTTACATGGTGATGGCCCAAATGGTGATTGCACATGAAATTCATGTCCTACCTTTAATTCGAAATCATTTGGCATAAACCATGATGCAATCCCCTCTGCAGTCGATACTACATTCCATACTTTTTGAATAGACGCGTTAAAAACGATCGTTTGTTTAATATCAGTTAATGTATTTTGTTGTTCCATTTTCATTCTCCTTTATTCAGCACTCAAATATAACACCTTTTGGTTTCATTTAGATAATATAACACCTTTTAGTTTCATGTCAACGCTAATTCTTTTTTACTGTTGAGAAATTCTCAACATTTTTTCAACAGGACAAACACCCTCTGCACATTTCCTCATAATATACTCACAAAGGCAACAAAAAATAAAAACTTCTCTCAACATGAAACTCCATCATTCATCTTGAAAGAAGCGCCTTACGTATATCATGCGTATTTCGTCTCTCCTCCTTCCCTCAGGGACACTACGCGGGATATGAAAAATCAGAAGGAATATGCCCACCATTTGAGTAGGTAGTTATTTCTCTTCTCCTCAACATTTCCTTAGGAGCGAAATGACTACCGACTCACTTTTTTCAAACAAAATAAAAAGGGGTTGAACGCTATGTTCTATTGCATTAACTGCTCTGATATTCACCATGAAAAACATCCGAATGATAAAGTATTCAAAAATGGTTTTTATATTGATCCATTTTTAGGTGATCGTTATCACCTTGGTATGTGTAAAGATGCCCAAAATCATGAGACAGGGGAGCCTCTTTTAACGACAAAGAAATTAGGCACAACCCAATCTATTATGAACGTATTACCGACACATGTTGTCCCAACATAAAGCATAAAAAAGAGCTGGCTCATCCAGCTCTTTTTTATGCTTTATAAACGATCATTGCTGAAAAACAATAAATTTGGTTTTCGTCATCGTTAATAGAAACACCGACTTGGTACTTAATATCTACAAAGTTGCTATCATCAATCTTTTTCAAAAACACATTCACAGCGTCTTCTAAGTCTTTTTCGTGACTTTCATCAAACACTTTCACACGAATCATGTTAACACCATCCTAGATCGCAGCCCTCCGCCGCTTGATTATTGCCACGGTGCGTATCTATGATGCGATAAAACTTTCCATTCTCATATATATATCCGTCTTCTAACACATATTTTTTATCTTCAGTATAGACATAAAACTTACCTATCATAAATTTACTCGTATATAATTCCAAATAATTTGGTCTAAATTTAGCTACAACTTTATTTGTAATATCAATTTTTATTGTGCGCCCCACCTTCTCTCCCTCCTTTGCAAAGAACGGATTTAGGTATATTGTATTAGCGCTTTTACATTTTATGCTTAAAAATAAGTGGATATGCCTTCTTTCTCACCTGTACTATTTTTCTAAAAAAATCACTATAAAGTGAAACTTTAATCAGTGGGGGGGTTTTGTTCATCCCCCACTGATTATCAGCCCTCACCAATCGGGCTGCCCGTTAATGCGGGATAAATAAGATCTAAAAAAAAGCGCTTTACATTATTGACTCGAATATAAATATTATGTTATTATATAAAATTTGACATTTTTACATACGTATGCTATCATTAAAAGTGGTTACCACATATGGAGGTGGATGATTTGTTTCAAATTGGTGATAAAATCGTTTATCCAATGCACGGTGCAGGAATCATCGAAGCAATTGAAGAGAAAGAAATATTAGGTACTTCACGTCAATATTGTGTGATACGCATCATTAGTAAAGATATGCAAGTAATGCTTCCGATGGATCAATTAAAAAAATCAGGTATTCGTTATATCGTTGATCGAGGTACGTTAGATGATATACTTCTTGAATTTCAAAACGGGGAGTCAGACCCATCACTCTCATGGAAACAAAGATATACAATGAATATGGAAAAAATGAAAAACGGCAATCTGCTAGATAGTGCAGAAGTTGTTCGTGATTTACTTCGCCGCAATAAAGAGAGAACTTTAAATGCGAGCGAAAAACAAATGCTAGATAACGCCCGAAAAATGATGATTAGTGAAGTTGCACTCGTACAAAATGTTTCTGAACATCAAGCAACAGAATATCTTCAAGATACAATTAATCACTAAATTTAAAATAGCTGGCCGCTATTTTTTTTGTAAAAAAGGACGAAGAGTTTTATCTCTTCGTCCTTTTATATTACCCACGCCCAGCTTGAAACGATGGATATAACGTCATTCCACCATCTGCAAATAGCGTAATTCCCGTTACATAACTCGCCTCTGAAGAAGCAAGCCAAGTTGCTACTGCTGCAATTTCTTCAGGTTTTCCAATATAGCCCATCGGTATCATACTTTCTACGTCAGCCCGCTTTTTAGGATTAGCAAACTTTTCGGCATTAATTGGCGTATTAATTGCACCTGGTCCAATATTATTTACTCGAATACCTTTTGGCGCATATTCCATCGCTAACGTTTCTGTCATCAGTTTAATGCCACCCTTACTTGCTGCATAGTGTACAAATAGTGGCCACGGAATTTTCTCATGAACACTAGACATATTAATGACAGACCCTTTAATATCATGTTCTACAAAATATTTAATCGCTTCACGACTTCCTAAAAAAGCACCTGTTAAATTTGTATTAATTACCCTATTCCAATCTTCAAGCGGCATTTCATGCGACGGTACCGCGTTTTCTATCCCTGCATTATTAATCATAACGTCAAGCGTACCAAACTCTTTCACAGCAGATTGAATGAGATTCACAACATCTGATTCGACGGTTACATCACCTTTTACAGCAATCGCTTCGCCGCCCACCTTTTTAATTTCTTCTAACACATCATTCGCTTCTGATTCTCGTGAGCGATAATTAATAACCACTTTCGCTTTTTCCTTAGCAAACCTCACTCCCATCGCTCTTCCGAGACCAGTTGCTGATCCTGTAATAACGACAACTTTCCCTGCTAAATCACTATACATTTCCATACCTCCTTTAACTTTTGGCTATACCTAACATAATTCCGGCTGCGATAATAAAAACGATACCGACAACGATACCCGTTAATTGACGTTTCGTTTTCTTTTCACCTAATATAAGAATCCCACCAAGCGTGGAAATAATAATCCCCATTTGCGATAGCGAGAAACTTGTTGCGACTCCAACTCGCGGCTGCGAAATGAATAAAAACATATTTCCAGCTGCCCAAATTAATCCTGGAATAATATTTCGAATTGCATATTTATTAAATGGATGATGTTTAAAGGTAAGCAAAATCCCACCTAACACCATACCAACTGCTTGTGGCAACAAAGCCGACCAACCATCTACGTTAAATAACCTAATCACTACTACGTAAACTAAATAACCGACTGTTGAAATTAATAAAATTACGATACCTCTTTTAAAGTTTGCTGCTTGCTCTGCATTTTTTTCTTCTTCACTTTGAAGCGATGTTAAAATAACACCGATAATAATACAAACGAGTGCTAGAATCCCAAGGACGACCGATATTGTCGTGGACCATTCATGAAATACGATAACGCCAAATAAAGTCGTCGCGACTAATTGAAGTCCTGTTGAAATTGGCATCGTCCTCGAAACACCCATTAAATCAATACTTTTCAATTGATTCGCCTGACCAAGCGCCCAAAATAAACCTGACACAACTCCAACTCCAATAACGGTAGGTGTTAATACTGGCTTCATAAAAATATAAACAACAATTGAGAAAATAAGTGCTCCAAACGTTGTTCCGAGCGTTTGACTATACGGTCCCCCGCCCAGTTTTACGTTAAATAACACAATACTTCCCCAAAATATAGCTGGTAAAATCGCTAAAAATATATCCATCACTCATTACCTTTCTTTACTAAACGCCATAGGTTATCACTCTAAGTCGTTAGAGTGAGCTTTTATTTTTTCTTTTTCCCGTTCACAAACTTTTTCTACAATAGCGCCAGAAACATTCTTTTCTCGCTCCACTTTCTTTATCTTTACGTGATCTAAACGATCTTCCAAAGTAAGCGTAACTTTGTCATTCGGCGGATTATGCGCTCCTTGAAATGTAAGAAATTGTAGCGTCACTTCATATCTAGGAACGAACTCACCTTTCTTGCCGAGACGTTTTATATTTATAACTGAAGCACATTCATATTGGTCTTCTGTCACTTGTCTAATAACTGAATAGTACCTATTTGATAATGCACTCTCTAAAAGCTGTTCTCTTGATTCTTTCGCGAAAGAATCAATTGGAGAAGAGAAAAAGGCCACACATAGCATTGTGATAACTACACATATTTTTTTCATAGTTCCCTCCTTGTTCTATAGATTAGTGTTCTCAAAACTGCCATAAAAAAACGACTTTCCCTATGTAGGAAAGTCGTTTTAATGAATCCAATATTAACCACCACTCACTGGTGGAATTAGTGCAACAACATCACCAGATTGGACTCTGTCATCTTCATTTGCGTATTCTTCATTAATCGCAACCATAATTGGCTCTGAAACTGGTACATTATATTCGTTCGCAACAACATCTTTTAACTGTGCAACTGTAATATTTTCTTTCTCTATTTGTAATTCACTTGCCCCTGCTTCTTCTTGCAAGTGCGCAAATAACAATACTCGAATCATACTTATAGCTCCTTCCCAGGCTCTCCCGCCGGATATGGTGTTTTTTCTAATTGATCACCAATCCATGAGTCACCATCTTCCCAAAACTCCTTTTTCCAAATCGGAACAATTTGTTTTATGCGTTCCATAATATATTCGTTCGCTTCATAAGCCGCTTTACGGTGTGGTGTTGAAACAGCAACAACAACCGCTATATCAGAAATTTGCAACGTACCGATGCGATGTGTAATGGCAACATATGTACCTGGCCATTTCTCTTTCACTTCCAGGCCAATTTTCTCTAGCATCTTTTCTGCCATCGTCTTATAAGCAACATACTCTAAGTATAATGTACGACGCCCTTTCGTAAACTCTCTAACCGTTCCAATAAATGTTGTAACAGCACCGCATTCACGTCGAATTACTTTCTTCGTTACCTCTTCAATCGAGATTTCTGTGTCAATTACTTCATAATATGTCTTTATCATTTCGCACTCCTAACCGTTTGTAAAAACCAGTCTATGTACAGCTCTTCTTCTGTTATATGAAATACTTTATATTCTTCTCGTATATTTGCCGGAACATCATACCACGTAATAACCGCCACTATATTTTCTACTTTATGTAAAATCTCAACGTCTTCCGCAGAACGAAGTAACACTACTTTCGAGTAATTCTCTTTTTTATAGCCCTCTATTAAAATTGTATCCACTTCAAAAAACTCATATAAGCGAATAATTTCTTGCAAAGACCATTTCTTTCTTAGTGAAGAAAGTAAAAGCAATCCAGCACCTTCTACACTACTTACGACAGCACCAGCTTTACGGTGTCTTTCGCTATCTTTTTGCGCTACTTCTGGAAAGCCTCCGTGCCCGTGATGTTTAATTGTAGCAACTTTCATTTCACTTTCAGCTACTGCATGCACAATTTTCTCTACAAGTGTCGTTTTTCCGCTATTTTGATATCCTACTATTTGTAAGATTGAAGGGGCTTTGCCCATGGCCAATCACATCCCTCAGAGTGCTCTAACAATAATACGGACACTTTCATTCCGGTCTCAAATCCTCTCGTTCCTCCAGGTAACACGATAAAAGCATTCGCATCTGCAAGTGAAGATACCGCACTCGATTTATCTAAACCAACCGGCATCGCTTGTAACGCCCCGTTCACAATTGTTACGTTCGCTCTTACGAAACGAGTAAATGGATTTGGCTTTGGAAAATCTTTTTGTAAAATAGCAACCGCTCTATATACGTGAGGTTCCTTCGCATACAAATACGTTTTTATAATTGGATGCACAAATAATTCAAAGCCTACATAACAAGCAGACGGATTTCCTGATAAACCGAAGAGTAACTTTCCATCAACTTCAGCTACTGTCGTTACACTTCCGGGCCTCATGGCTATCTTATTAAAGAGTACATTCGCCTGTAACCTTTCATAAATAGCTGGTAAGTAGTCATAATCTCCTACTGATACACCACCTGTTGTAATTAAAATGTCGACCTCATCCATCGCTGATTGAACAGCTGTAAAACATGCATCTAACTCATCCGCGAGTTTACCATAATAACGAACTTTCCCGCCAGCTTTCATAATTTGAGCTGCGATCATATACGAGTTACTATTTCTAATTTTCCCCGGTTCTAAAGGCTCATGTACTTCTAATAATTCACTTCCTGTCGTTACAATACCGACAATAGGCTGTTTTATAACTTTCACAGTACTATATCCAAACGTTGCTAGTAGGGCCGCAACTCCAGGGTTAATTGCAACACCTTTCTTAACGAGAACTTGATTTTGTTTAATATCTTCTCCTTTAATCGACACATTGTCACCGTTATTAAAAGAGCGTTTTAACTTCATATATGTTTTCCCGTTCTTCTCAAACCCTTCTGTCAGCTCTAGCATTACGACTGCATTGCAATCTTCTGGAATAGCTGCTCCTGTCATAATACGAACCGCTTCAAAAGCGCCTACTTCTTCTAAAAAAACAGAACCCGCCCCGATTTCTCCTATTACTTCAAATTCAACTGGATTCTCTTGAGTTGCTTCTTTCGTATCTTCTGCTCGAATGGCGAAACCATCGTAAGGAGAACGATCAAAATGAGGAACGTCATGATCAGACACAACATCCTCCCCAAGAATTCTCCCGTAACTTTCCGTAATAGAAATTTCTTCTACTTCACCATGCTTTGCATATTTCATTACCCGTTCTACTGCCTCAGCAACTTGAATTGGAATTCGTTTTTCTACCATCGTTTCTCACCTCATATTTGCAATTTTTTTTATCTCGATTAAACTTTATATATTAAATAGAAATTACTTCAAGGAGGAATTCCATGTCTTCATTCACACACTTTAATGACCAAGGACGCGCAAAAATGGTTGACATAAGCGACAAAAAAGCAACCGTTCGAACAGCAATTGCGTGCTCTAGCATTGTCGTTACGAAAGAAATTTACGATAAAATCTCCCACAATGAAATTGGGAAAGGTGACGTATTAGCAGTTGCGCAAATCGCAGGAATTATGGCTGCGAAACGAACTTCTGATATTATCCCAATGTGCCATCCTTTACTATTAAAAGGTGTTGACGTTTCTTTCGATTGGAAACAATCAGAAGAACAATATCGTTTACTCATTGAAGTAAAAGTTAAAACAGAAGGTAGCACCGGTGTTGAAATGGAAGCTTTAACAGCTGCTTCGGCTACCGCTCTTACTGTGTATGATATGTGTAAAGCTGTCGATAAAGGTATGATTATCGGCGAAACGTACTTACTTGAAAAAACAGGTGGAAAAAGTGGAGATTATACGAGAAATTCATAATCCTTTCTCCGTTGAACCTAAAGGATTTCCTTTAGGTTCAACCTATATATCTTGCATATAAACTTTTCGCTACATTTATATCATTCGTCCCATGAATGAACGCTCTGCCATCTGTAAATAAAACAAAACGATATTCTTCTACCGGAAACGATAATAAATAAGGTGTCGCCTTTATCTCTACGCTTCTTTGTAAGCGCTTTTTAATTTCTTCTAAATTAAAATTCTTCCGCACACCTGGACGAATTTGCACTGTATTTCGCCCACATAACACTTCTGTTTTCGTTTGTGCTTCAAATGTTAAACTTGGATATGTACGTAACCTTCCGCAAGATAAACAAGAATCTTTTTTCTGCCTATTCACTTTAAATGCCATCTGTTGATTATTCCAAAGATCAAACGATAACATCGTTTCACGAAGCGCCCCGTAATCTTCTACTAATATTTTCAGCGCTTCCGTAGTTTGATGCGCAACTACTAATTGTACTGCCGGTTGTATAATACCAGCTGTGTCACAGGTTGCTCCGCTCGCCGGATGCTCCATTAAACAGCGAAAACACGGTGTTTTCCCTGGTAAAATTGTATACGTTACTCCGTAGCTTCCAACGCACCCACCATATATCCACGGAATATTATACTTTTGTGAAATATCATTAATAAGAAGACGCGTTTCAAAATTATCTGTCGCATCTAATATTAAATCTACATCACGTACTAACTCTTCCATTTCTTGCACCGTTACATCCGTCACAGCAGGATTTATTTCCACCTCAGAATTAATCGCTTTTAAATGCTCTGCTGCCGCTACCGCCTTTGGTTTATACTGTTTTGCATCTTCTTCTGTATATAGTTGTTGTCTTTGTAAATTACTCCATTCTACATAATCACGATCAGCAATCGTTACTTTTCCAACACCTGCTCTAACAATCGCTTCTGCATTTGCCGCACCGAGAGCACCAGCACCAATAATAAGCACATGCTTCTCTCTTATTTTTTTCTGTCCTTCTTCTCCAACACCAGAAAATAATATTTGTCTTGAATATCGCTCCTGCATACGATAGCCCCCTTTCTTATCCTCCTATATAAGACATTTCGATTTTCGGACGATTTTTTGCACTTTCTTCTGTCCGTTCATCCGAATACCTATCTTTTCTATTCATCCATACATCTTGTATAACACTTAATAACTCCTCATCCGAAAAATCTCCTCTAAGAAGTTCTCTTACATCCAAACCCTCTGTCGCAAATAAGCACGTATAAAACTTTCCATCTGCCGAAATTCTCGCCCTCGTACAAGAGGAACAAAATGACTCAGAAACAGATGTAATAAAACCAACTTCAACATTTGTTCCAACGTATCGATATCGCTTCGCAACTTCACCAAAGTAATGTGCTTCAGCTGGCTCAAGCGGATACACCTTATGAATCATCTCAATCAATTCTCGTTTTGTAACAACTTGATCAAAATTCCACCCATTTGTACTACCAACATCCATAAACTCAATAAACCTAAGCGTGATTCCTTGCTCTTTAAAATACGCAGCCATCGGAAGTATTTGATGATCGTTCATCCCTTTTTTCACAACCATATTTACCTTTACTGCCAGCCCCGCCTCTTTAGCTGCTATAATTCCCTTAATCACAGGTTTTGTATTAATATTTCGACCATTAATATTCCTAAATATGTCGTCATCTATCGCATCTAAACTAACATTCACTCTATGTAATCCAGCTTCTTTTAATGCCTTCGCTTGTTTCGTTAAATGGATAGCATTTGTCGTTAACCCTATATCTATTAGCCCATCAATTTTCACAAGACGTGCAATAAGTTTTGTTAAATCTTTACGAAGCAGTGGCTCACCGCCAGTAAGTCTAATTTTCCGTACACCGATGCTAATAAATAATTTTGCCAAACGCTCAATTTCATCAAAAGTTAGTAAAAACTCATCTTTCAAAAAAGCATAATCTGGCCCAAATATTTCCGCTGGCATACAATATGTACATCTAAAATTGCAACGATCAATGACAGATATACGTAAATCTTGAAGTGGGCGTCTAAAAAAATCTTTAACCATCTCCTGCATCGCCACCCTCCCTTTCTGCCAAATTTCTTTCTTTTCATTCTATTATAATATATTTTCGAACTGCGATGTTTTTGCTCAAGTGAATAAAGTGAAACTTTAAATAATTAGAGGGGATCCACTCCACCTGGTTAACGAGGTTTACTTACAAATACAAAGATAAAAAAACCTTGAAACATAAAAGTTTCAAGGTTTTCTGCTTATTAACTTAATCTAATAATCATTAAAGTAGCTCCTGGTGTTGCCGTAGATAATGTAGCTATTGCAACTAATCCAAACAATTGCAGACTAATAGCAGCTCCAGCAGGCAAGTTAGCAATTATTGTTGCACTAAATGAGCCAGTAGCCACTGTCGGGGCGTTTATCGTTCCCGCAAGCGGACTGCCATTTACAGTTATACGAGAACTTACAAGTAATCCCGCCGTTAAATTAATTGTATAAGCTATATAATAGTTTCCTGCATTCGCAACTGTAAATACAGTATTCCCACCACTAACGGTTATTCCTGATCCAATATTTTGATTGTTTGGTAAAGGAATATTCGTACCACTTAACAAAACAGAAATAAGACTTCCTGATGTATTATTCGCAAACGCATACGTTGCAGTTGTACTAACTCCTGTTGTTCCCGTACTTCCCGTTGGACCCGTTTCTCCGGTTGCTCCCGTACTTCCTATGGCTCCTGTATTTCCGGTTACTCCTGTGCTTCCCGTGGCTCCGGTACTTCCCGTTGGACCGGTATTTCCTGTAGCCCCCGTGCTTCCGGTTGGACCGGTATTCCCAGTTGTTCCTGTATTTCCCGTCGCTCCGGTACTTCCCGTGACTCCTGTATTTCCCGTTGGACCTGTATCTCCCGTGGCTCCTGTACTTCCCGTTGACCCCGTATTTCCTGTTGGTCCTGTGCTTCCGGTTGAACCCGTTACTCCCGTTGGACCTGTTTCTCCGGTTTCTCCGGTGGCCCCGGTACTTCCCGTTGTCCCTGTCATTCCAGTCGGTACTGGAGGGAAAGTAGGGCCGACAAGATCTGAGGATAACTTAAAATTAGAATTTATCAACCTCTGTATTTTTTGATTTTCATCATTTCCTTCCACTACTCCCACCACCTCCCAAAAAATACAACTACAAAATATGTTTCATATAAGGTGAAACATATTTTGTAGGAGGGTCTTACTGCCCGTTAATGCGGGATAAAAAACCACCTTCTATTTGAATTGTATTTTTCAAAAAGGCCTCCAATACTACTTTTCAAACAATTACTCCTATTTTTATGCTATATAAACTCTTCTTATAAACAAAAACTCCCCCTATGATTTTAGGGGAGTCCAGCAGTCGAATCAAAATTATCTGTATTAGGGACAGCTTGTGCTATACTCGAAACATTTGCACTTTGCCCCATGTTTGTTCCTGTTACAGTACCAGCAGGAGTGCCTCTTGTATATGTTGTCGTCACCGAATCACCCGGCTGTAAACAAAGCTTCGTCTCCGTCCCTATTACTGTAACAACATCAATCCAAGTGCACCCCATTGAACCACTGTATGATTTCGAAGCAGTAAATGAAGTATCACTCAAATTATCACCGGTAAATATATTTCCAGTATTATTCACAATAACAAACTCTTTTATATGAGCAGGCATAATTACACTCTACCTTTCATCTATGAACCTAATGTACGTGTACTCGTTGCTAATGGCGGAAGAAACACTGATGTTCTAATGACCGCTTCTGGCTGTCTTTTCCCATTTAAAAAAATAGCCGCACTCGACCCTCCAGCACCTGCATATACTTTTGCTACAGCTAAAGGCGAGATATCATAACAGTCGCCGACATTAACAGCTCCTGTATTATTAATAATTTTTACTTTACGCAAATTAATCCCCATTTCCCCCTCCTCCTTTTTTATACTGTATGCAAAAGAAAAAAACTTGAAACAGACTCGTTTCAAGTTTTTAGCTATTAACTATTTCGTTTCACCTTCATATTGAAGCATACCGCCAACCATGTTCACTGTTTTAAATCCTTGCTCATTTAAATAATGACATACATTTTCACTGCGCATTCCTGAACGACAAATAAAGATATATTCATTCTCTTTATTAAAGAAATCTACTTTATGTGGGATATCGCCCATTTTAATATGTACAGCTTCTGGAATCTTTCCTGCCGCTACTTCTTCATCTTCTCTTACGTCTACTAAAAATAACGTTTCTCCATTTTCTAAACGCTCTTGTACCTCTTCTGTAGTAATTGTTTTAACTTCTGTCATATGTAGTTCCTCCTTATATACAATAAAACCTTTAGTTTCTTTTTCACAAACATTCTCTACCAATTTTAGCACGCAAAAGAAAGAACGCAAAGAATCGAAAAACTATTTCTCAATTTTCTCGCAAAACTTATTCTTTACAAACATAACTCTTGCATTGTATCCTCAATATACTTGTTTTATGAAAGGAGCCAATGAAAATGACACTTTCCCTTTTCATAATGGGCATCATTTTCTTAATCGCTGCAATTATTACTCTTAGTATGAAAAATAATAAAAAAATAAAATCACCACAAGAAATGTCATTCTTATTTCTATTGCTTAGCATAGCGTTTTTCGGTATAGCAATCGCTACATATATTTTCCGTCTACAAATCATGTAAAAAAAGGTGCCTACTACAAACATTGCACCTTTTCCCCATCATTTGTCTTCTAAGCAAAACTAGATACTCTCCGATTTAAAAATTCATAAACTTTCTTTTCAAATAAATGAATATCAAATGCTCCCGCCATATGCCCATTTATACTTTCTATCTCATACACTTCCGCATACTTCCCTTGTTTTTGCAAAATATCTACCATTTTATAGTTGTAACGAGAGGGCTGAAGCAAATCTTGTTTACACGGAATCATAAGTACATTCGCTTCTATGTTAGAAAGAGATTCTTCTAGTGAAGAAAACCCATGTGCAATATCATGCAATAAAACTGCCTTCGCAGTATACATCCATGAATTTGCATCTACTAACTCTATACTTGTATATGTCGCTTTATTTATCCCTTTTTCAAATGATGTTAATGTAGAAAACTTTTCATAAGGTTCTACCTCTATACTGTTACGAGGAAATGCCATTTCATAAAAATGCTCATCAAACGCGTTCATAAACATCATTCTATTTGCTAAATGAAGCCCCTTTATCGGCTGCTCTTCTCCATATTTTCCATCTTTCCAACTTGGATCCAGCCGAATTGCTTCAATCGCATTTTGCGCTACGTTTACTGACGTAATAATTGGATTTTGTGGGTTCGTAATAACGCCAATCATCCGCTCTACCATATGTGGATAGTGAACCGCCCATTGTTGTGCAATCATTCCCCCCGCCGACGGTCCAATTACAGCGTGTATCCTTGAAATTCCCATACCTTTTATTAACTCATATTGCATACGAGCTACATCAAGAAATGTAAAAACCGGAAAATCCATAGCATATTCTTCTCCAGTTTCTGGATTAATTGATTTCGGTCCTGTTGTAATCACATATGGATTTCTCACCTGCACATTACAAAGATTATCTGCACATATAACAAAATATTTATTTGTATCAATTGCTTTTCCAGGTCCAATGAGCCCATCCCACCAACCAGACTCCTCATCATGCACTGTATATTTTCCTGCCGCATGACTTGTTGCACTAAAATAATGACAAACCAAAATCACATTTGACCTTTCTCTATTTAAAGTGCCATATGTCTCGTATCCCATTTGAATAGGAATTTCTCTGCCATTTTCAAACGTAAACTCTTTTAACACAAACTTCTCCTTTTTTACAATTTGCACAGACTCTTCCTCTCTCCGTTATAGTATGAACTGCTTACTAAAGATTTTTTTCCATGCAAACTAATCTCCTTCTTCTTTTCATAAATAAATGAATAATATACAAAATTAGCCACAAAATAGCACTATATTACAAGATTAAAGAGGGCGTACATA
Source organism: Bacillus cereus group sp. BfR-BA-01347 (assembly GCF_022663835.1). Lineage (NCBI taxonomy): Bacteria > Bacillati > Bacillota > Bacilli > Caryophanales > Bacillaceae > Bacillus > Bacillus cereus group sp. BfR-BA-01347. Next base: position 68,990 of record NZ_JAKUGG010000016.1, read on the forward strand.
TGATTTGGAATTGGTTACGTAAGAAAAAAAAATCAAATACGACAGAAAAAAACGAAACAGATAATTCGGAGCAACAACCTAACAATCAAGATGATGATAACAAAGAACAGACTAGAAGTATGAAACATAATAAAGATAACAATGGAGAACAAAAAAAAGAGGAACATAAGGAATCTTCTCAAGACAAACAGCAAAATTCTAAACTGGGCGACTCTGCTCAGGATAAGCAACAAAGCTCTAAACAAGATGACTCGAATCAAGATAAACAACAAAGCTCTAAACAAGATGACTCGAATCAAGGTAAACAACAAAGCTCTAAACAAGACGAATCAATTCAGGATAAACAACAAAGCTCTAAACAAGACGAATCAATTCAGGGTAAGCAACAAAGCTCTAAACAAGATGACTCGAATCAAGATAAACAACAAAGCTCTAAACAAGACGAATCAATTCAGGGTAAGCAACAAAGCTCTAAACAAGACGAATCAATTCAGGGTAAGCAACAAAGCTCTAAACAAGACGAATCGAATCAGGATAAACAACAAAGCTCTAAACAAGATGACTCGAATCAAGATAAACAACAAAACTCTAAACAAGACGAATCGAATCAGGATAAACAACAAAGCTCTAAACAAGATGACTCGAATCAAGATAAACAACAAAGCTCTAAACAAGACGAATCAATTCAGGATAAACAACAAAGTTTGAAACAAGATGAATCCAACCAGGATAAACAGCAAGATTCTAAGCAAAACGACTCAGCTCAGGATAAACAGCAACGCTCTAAACAAGATGATTCGAATCAAGATAAACAGCAAAGCTCTGGAAGTAATAGTATTTATGATTTTACAAAACCAGAAAAAGACCGTATTCATTCTCTACAAGATTTAATAGAAAAGCTCAAAAAGTCTAGTGATTTTGTTAATTACCATACATCTGACGATGAAACGATGCCTTATTGGATTTCTTACTATCGACCTTCGCTTGATGGAGAGAAATTACAAAAGTACTTAATGCCTACTCTTTTAGAACGACCTAACGCTTCACTAGAAGAACTAAAAGAACATATTCCGATGAGCGGGATTACAATTACGAATGACCTACAAAAAATTGAGGATATGGTTTTAAAGGGGCATGCAATTATTCAATTGAATCAGCAAAATCAAAAGTGTCTGCTTGCAAACATTGCAATTGATACGTATCGGGCACCAAGCCCTCCTTTAAACGAATCGACTGTTATCGGTCCTCAAGAAGGTTTTGTAGAGGATATTGATACAAATATTAATTTAGTTCGAAAACGTCTTCCTGTTTTAGATTTACAAACAAAAGAAATAATTGTCGGCGAATTTTCAAAAACAAAGGTTGTCATGATGTATTTAGATAATCTTGCTGAAAAAGAGAATGTAGAGTTTCTAGAGGAATCATTACGCGCTCTTGAATATGATCAAATTAATGATAGTGCTTACTTACAAGAATTAACGGGTGAAAAATCAATTTTCCCACTCTATATCAATACAGAACGCAATGATAGAGTTACAAAAGCACTAATTGATGGAAAAATCGCTATCTTTGTCGACGGTTCACCGAACGTTCTATTAACTCCTGTATCATATTTCGATTTCTTTATTTCACCAGAAGATTATAATGTCTCTTGGCTATATGCAACATTTTCAAGAGTTTTACGCCTTATCGCTGTTCTTTTCTCAATTTGTGCAGCTCCATTATATGTTGCTGTTTTAAATTATCATTATGAACTCATTCCAAGTGATTTGCTGGAAACATTAATTTTATCTAGAGCGCAAGTCCCATTCCCACCTCTAATTGAAGCACTTTTTTTGGAATTAGTTATCGATTTGTTAAGAGAAGCTGGTGCAAGGTTACCAATGAAGGTCGGTCAAACACTTGGTATTGTAGGCGGTATCGTAATTGGGCAAGCATCTGTACAAGCTGGTTTAACGAGTAATATTTTATTAATTATCGTTGCCTTATCAGCACTTGCTTCCTTTATTACACCTATTTATAAAATGGGTAACGCTGTTCGGTTACTACGCTTTCCGTTTCTCATATTTGCAGAAATAGGAGGACTTTTCGGGATTTCTCTTGGATTTATCTTTTTATTTACTCATCTATTTAGACTTACTTCCTTACGTAAGCCATACGCTTTGTTTTATCCAACAAGACAACAATCTGTTAAAGATTCTTGGATTCGTTTTCCCTTAACAATGATTGATACAAGGGATGTACAAGCGAGGCCACAACATGTAAAAAAATCAGCAAAAGGAATTTCAACAAAACATAGATCAGACTTTGATGATTAAGGAATGAGGTGCATTGATGAGTAAAGTTCAAGAAAAATATCAAATATCTCCTATCTTTGTTTTCTTCTTAATTCACGGTGCACAGTTTGGTGCTGGCGTTCTCGGATTCGCTCGAATCACCGCAAAAGCCGCTGGATACGACGGATGGATAGGCGTTCTAATCACTGGAATCTGTATCCAGATTCTTATATGGATGATGTATTTTTTATTAAAAGAAACAAACGGAAATTTAATTGATTTACAACGACAAACCTTTGGAAAGTGGATAGGGAACGTCTTTAATATCATCTTTGCAGCTTATTTTTTAATCGTCAGTATTTCGGTTATTCGAACGTATGTTGAAATTATTCAAGTATGGATGTTCCCAACTGCCTCCACCTTTATGTTAACACTTTTTTTGTGCCTAGTTAGCTATTACATCATTTCTTCTGGATTTCGTGTCATTACTGGCATTTGCGTCATCTCTGTTGGTGGTACACTAGGGTATTTATTTCTAAGCTTATTCGTTTTGAAATACTCACATTGGGAGAATTTATTACCCATTTTCACACATTCTTTTTCAGATATTTTAAAATCCGCTCAACTGTCAATCTACAGTATGACTGGTTTTGAGATTTACCTCATGGTTTATCCATTTGTGAAAAACCCTAAACAATCTCATAGATTTGCTCAATATGGGGCACTATTCTCAAACCTTCTATATTTATTTAGCACCCTTTTAGCCTTTTCGTTTTTTAGTGAAAAACAATTATTAAAAACGATATGGGCCCAACTTTCTATGACCCAAGTTATTCAATTACCATTTATAGAAAGATTAGAATATATTGCAATCTCAGGCTATGCACTCGTTATTATTTCAAGTTTTATCCTCCCTTTATGGGCGTCAATGAGAGCAACTCACGAAATATTCCGTGTAAAACAAAGAGGTGTTTTAATCGCTTTTATCATTATCACCCTCATTGTTTCACAACTTTTAACAAACAGACACGATATTAATAATTTTATTAGTAATGCATCAAAAGGAAGCTTTTGGCTCATTTATGTATACATCCCAATTCTATTTATTATTGTGTGGGTGAAAAGAAAATGGAAAAAATCAAAAATAAATTAATACTTATCTCTTGTATAACACTCTTTAGTCTAACTGGATGTTTACAAAAAAATATTATTGATGACGTACACCTTATCCAAGGAACTGTCTTCGATGTAGCAAAAGATAATAAAATAAAGGTAACATTTGTTTGTCCTATTCAGCAAAAAGGGAACAAAGTTCAAGTTTTTGAAGGAACAGCAAATGCGGTAAAACAAGTAAAAGCTGACACATCTTTAGAGTCTTCTCAACCATTTGCTAGTGGGCAAATGCGGGTTGCTCTATTTACCACCCGAATCGCTAAGAAAGGAATGGTTGCTTCCTTCGATACATTAATTCGCGATGTAAACATTGGTAATGCCTTATATGTTGCTTTACTTGAAGGTAATGGTACTGAACTTTTAAAAGGAAAGTACACGACTTCATCCAACGTTGCGATTTATATAAAAAAAATGCTAGAACATAATATGGAGACCGGTCCTTTACCAACAGATAATCTGCATGTAGGAGCATTCCGTTATTATCAAGTAGGGCAAGACTACTATATTCCAATTTTAAAGAAACATGGTGATAAAATAAAAATCACGGGAATTGGTCTTTTTAAAAAGGATAAATACGTTGGTAAAATCGCGGAAACAGATATGTTTATATTTAAAGGACTGTTAGAAGAGCATAAGTTAGATTCACATGAATTTAAAGCAGATCCTGGGTACGTAATGATTAACAATATTCGTTCTGTTCCAACATACGATATAAAAATAAAAAACGGAAAGCCCTCCTTTTCCATTCATGTGAAGCTTGATGCCCGTATTCAAGAAGTATCGAAACAAATTAACTTAGAGAATGCTAAGAACACAAAAAAGATTGAGAAGGTCGTTCAAAAACAATTGGAGACACAAGGTAAGAAATTAATTAAGCAGTTTAAATCTTTAGATGTCGATCCTCTCGGGCTAGGAGCTAAATATAAGCAACATTATCGCCCATTTAAATTAGAAAAGTGGAAACAAATGTACAAAGATGTTCCAGTTACTATAAAATACACCGTAGATATTACAAATTCTGGTGTAATTGAATGAGAAATGATTGAACTCCTCTCTCCAGCATGATACAACGGAGAGAGGAGTTTTTTATTATCAAATAGAGAGAAGATATTTATGGGGGAGCTTATGTCTAAAAAATTAGTAAAGCCTATTTTAAATGGTATTTTATTTCTCACCGTCTTTTTATTTGCTCATACATATTTAAAAAATGTTTCCTTCACACGTTATTTACTTGTCGTTATACCAATGTTGCTCGTCGGTATGTTTGGCATCGACCTTATTTTATCCATTTTAATAAAAGAAGAAAAATAACGAGCAGGGCCGTCCCAAAAGTATTCCGGGATGGCTTTCTTTTATTAATTGGTTTATGTTTTGTCGTTTAGTCAATATAATCTTTCCCTATCTTAACTAAAAGATGAAACTTTTGAACAGTCCCTTTTCATTTCATAATCACCCTATGTTACAATGAAATTCGGACAAAGCGAGAAAGGATGAAACAACATGACAAACGAAAAAGGTCTAGATAAAGGATACGAACTTGTTGCAAAAATGCATAAAGAGTTCGGACACCCTGTGACAAATACTCCAACAAAACTAACAGAAGAACGTGCAAAAATCCGTGCAAGTTTTATGCAAGAAGAGCTAGAAGAATTTCTGGAAGCAACGACTGTTGAAGATCAATATGATGCACTAATTGACCTTATTTACTTTGCATTCGGAACGTTTGCCGAAATGGGTGTACGTCCTGATAAAGGATTCGAAATTGTAAATAACGCAAACATGGCAAAACTATTCCCTGATGGAAAACCTCGATTCCGTGAAGGCGACGGCAAAATTCTAAAACCAGAAGGCTGGCAAGCACCAGAACCACAACTTCGTGCTGAAATCGAACGTCAGTGCCAAGAAGCTGAAAAAAACTGCTAGAATTTCCTAGCAGTTTTTTATTATGTCTTTTTTTCTGGAATTCATTAATGACCCACGTGTCCAGCGTGCCCTGCTGCTCCACTAATACTAGCCGCTCCTGCCGCTGCCCCTGCTCCTCCTGCTCCAATTCCTCCTGTCCAAGGAGAAGATTGTTGTTGATACTGTTGGTATTGTTGGTGCTGTTGACCGTGTTGGCTGTGCTGACCATGGTGGCCGTGCTGACCTTGTTGGCCTTGGTGCATTTGATAAAGAACAGCTTGCGGATGAATGTGGTGGTGACCGTGGTGATGTACTTGTTGTTGATGACCATGGTGGCCGTGTTGACCTTGATGATGATGGTGTCCATGATGACCGTGTTGACCTTGGTGATGATGGTGTCCATGATGGCCTTGATGGTGGTGATGTCCATGATGACCGTGAACAACTTGCGGATACCCACCTATTCCTCCAGCTACAACACCTATTCCTGGTACCGGAAATCCTGTCTGCACTCCTCCAACGAAAGAAGGAAATGTAGTTGGTGCTCCTACTGGAAATCCTGTCTGTACGCCAGCTACTGATGTTGGGAAGCTTCCTGTTACTGTAGGCATTCCAACCCCTGCTGTCGAAAAGCCTCCCATTGATGTAGGCATTCCAGTTTGCATGCCAGCTACCGATGTTGGAAATCCGCCCGAGCCTCCACCCATCCAGCTCGGAATTCCACCGTATCCTTGTTGGTCAGCTCCTCCCATTAACATCATTTGTTCATAACTACCCGATCCACCTCCGAAGAAGCCATGTGGTGCATTATTGTCCATCCCTTTCATTCCTTTCACCTCTTCTACTCAATTTAGCCTACCTTTTTTATCATATTTCCTATAGAAAAATAGGTGTTTGTCTGTATGGGAATTCCGCTCTTTTATTTGTACGTAATGGAATAATTAAAAACTTAGACTAATCTAATCCAGAGATGATTTTCTACACAAAAAAGCTCAGAGCCTAAATGCTCTGAGCTTTTATTTAGCGTTAATTAGTTTGCAACAACGTTAACAAGTTTTCCAGGAACAACAATTACTTTACGAACTGTTTTCCCTTCAATTTGGTCTTGAATTGCTTCAAGTGCAAGTTGTTCCATTTCTTCTTTTGATGCGTCTTTACTCATTGTTAGTTTCGCGCGAACTTTGCCCATGACTTGAACAACGATTTCAACTTCATCTTCTACAAGTTTAGACTCATCAAATGTTGGCCAGCTTGCATATGTGATTGTTTCATTGTATCCAAGTCTGCTCCATAGCTCTTCCCCGATGTGAGGTGCAACTGGTGCAATCATTTTTACGAAACCTTCTACATATTCTTTCGGAAGTGTTTCAGCTTTGTATGCATCGTTGATGAATACCATCATTTGAGAAATCGCTGTGTTAAAGCGAAGCTCTGCATAGTCTTCTGTTACTTTCTTCACTGTTTGGTGGTAAGCTTTTTCAAGCTCTTTATTTGGTGCATCCGTAATTTTCTCACTTAATTCACCGTTCTCTTGAACGAATAAACGCCATACACGGTCTAGGAAACGACGAGCTCCATCAAGGCCATTTTCAGACCAAGCGATTGAAGCATCTAATGGTCCCATGAACATTTCGTATAGACGAAGTGTATCTGCACCGTGGCTTGCTACGATATCATCAGGGTTTACAACGTTACCTTTTGATTTACTCATTTTCTCGTTGTTTTCACCTAGAATCATACCTTGGTTGAATAATTGTTGGAACGGCTCTTTCGTTGGAACTACACCGATGTCGTATAATACTTTGTGCCAGAAACGAGCATATAGTAAGTGAAGTACAGCGTGTTCTGCTCCGCCGATATAAATATCAACTGGAAGCCATTGTTTTACTTTTTCAGGATCTACAAGTGCTTCACTATTGTTTGGATCGATGTAACGTAAGTAATACCAGCAGCTACCAGCCCATTGTGGCATTGTATTTGTTTCACGACGACCTTTTTTACCAGTCTCAGGGTCAACAACATTTACCCACTCATCAATGTTAGCAAGTGGTGATTCACCTGTACCTGAAGGACGGATGTTTTCTGTTTTTGGAAGAACTAATGGTAATTCTTCTTCTTTCACAGCTGTCATTGTGCCATCTTCCCAGTGAATTACTGGAATTGGCTCACCCCAGTAACGTTGACGACTGAATAACCAGTCACGTAGACGGTACGTTACTTTTTGATTTCCTGCGCTTGTTACTTCAAGCCATTCAATCATTTTTGCGATTGCTTCTTCTTTATTTAAACCATCAAGGAATGCTGAGTTTACGTGTGCACCATCACCTGTGTACACTTCTTTCGTAATGTCTCCGCCTTTTACAACTTCCTTCATTGGAAGATTGAATACTGATGCGAATTCATAGTCACGCTCATCATGAGCTGGAACTGCCATTACAGCACCTGTTCCGTAAGTTGCAAGAACGTAGTCAGCGATCCAGATTGGTAATTTCTCACCGTTTACTGGGTTAACTGCGTAAGCACCAGTGAATACACCAGTTTTCTCTTTCGCAAGTTCTGTACGCTCTAGGTCACTCTTCATTTTTACAGCGTTAATGTAAGCTTCTACCGCTTCTTTTTGTTCTGCTGTTGTAATTTCTGCAACAAGTGCATGTTCCGGAGCAAGTACACAGTATGTTGCTCCAAATAGTGTATCAGGGCGTGTTGTGAAAACTGTGAACTTCTCACCTGTACCGTCGATGTTGAAATGTACTTCTGCACCTTCAGAGCGACCGATCCAGTTACGTTGCATATCTTTTAAGCTTTCAGGCCAATCAAGCTCATCTAGATCTTCTAATAGACGATCTCCGTAAGCTGTAATTTTTAACATCCACTGTCTCATCGGACGACGCTCAACTGGATGTCCACCGCGCTCACTCTTACCGTCAATGATCTCTTCGTTTGCAAGTACTGTACCAAGTGCTGGGCACCAGTTTACAGGTACTTCATCAACGTAAGCTAAGCCTTTTTCAAATAGTTTTAGGAAAATCCATTGTGTCCACTTGTAATAGTTTGGATCTGTTGTATTTACTTCACGGTCCCAATCGTAAGAGAAACCTAATGATTTAATTTGGTTACGGAACGTATTAATATTATGCTCTGTAAATTCAGCTGGGCTGTTTCCAGTATCAAGTGCATATTGCTCTGCTGGAAGACCGAATGCATCCCATCCCATTGGATGAAGAACATTATATCCTTGCATACGCTTCATACGAGATAAAATATCTGTCGCTGTATAACCTTCTGGATGTCCTACGTGTAGGCCTGCACCTGATGGATATGGGAACATATCTAGTGCATAAAATTTTGGTTTTTCTGTCTCATCTGGCGTACGGAATGTTTTATTCTCTTCCCAGTACCCTTGCCACTTCTTCTCAATTTCTTGATGATTAAAGCTCATGAGATACCCTCCTTGAAATTCTATTTATTTTCACCGCCCAAAATACAAAAAACCTCTCATCCCTAGAAAGGGACGAGAGGTTATAGATTCCCGCGGTACCACCCTAAATTAATGTACAAATATACATTCGCTTAGATCCGTAACGTGGATTAACGGCAATTGCTACTATTAGTTTCACAACTGCAACTCAAAGGCGAGTTCATAACGAAACGTGGATTGACTTGCACCGACCGTCAACTCTCTAAACCAGCTTCTATTACTACTACTCCTTCTCACTGTTATTACACATATAAGTTAAGTGAACTATCCTTCACCTAGTATCTCTTAAGAGCTTACTTAAAGCGAGGACTTCTCGGTTAATCGTTACTCTTAATAACTAACGAATTCATCTTAAGACAGCCGAGCTATCTCCCTTGTTCTAAAGGTTGTTTTATTTAAATATATTCTAAAACATGTTACATGTTCCGTCAAACTAAACTGCAATTTTTTCTTCAACTGTTTCTTCTACTTTTACTCGTTTATCATAAATGCTCGTTGCTATAAGCGCTATTACAAGCATTACCATGATTGCTATAAACAATACTTCCATATTGTATAAATCCACAATTGCTCCGCCAACGACCGGCCCGAACATTTTCCCTACAGTCGCCGCACTATTTACAACCCCTTGATAAAAACCTAATTTATCTTTTGGTGCAAGTATATTTGCAATCGTTGGAACCGCAGGCCATACAAATAACTCACCAATTGTTAATGTTATCATCGCAACGAGGAACATCGTAAATTGCTGCGCTTGGCTTAACACAATGAATGACGCCGCAAAAATGAAAATCCCAATCATAATTTGCTGTTTTAAAGAACGCTTCATCCAGCGAATTAGCATACTAACAAGTGGTTGCGCACAAACGATCATTGCTCCGTTTATCGTCCATAATAAACTATAATGACGAAGACTAATGTTTAATTCTTGCATATGTGTTGCAATTGCACCTTGCCACTGTACGTATGTAACCCAGCATAAAGCATATGCTACACACACGATAAGAAGTGCTTTAAATCCAGGTGTAAGTGACCAACCTTTTTTCGTTTCGACTTCTTTTTGTACTCCTGGCTCCTTCTTGTCTTCCATACCACGGAATCCAATAAAAGCAATTAAGAAGAAAACAAAGTATAAAATAAAGTTCGCTAAGAAAATATAATCAAAACGATACGAAGCAACTAATCCACCACACGCTGTTCCAATCGCAATACCAACGTTTTGTCCAACATACATCGCATTAAATGCTCGTCTTCCGCCCTCTGGCCAAACTGTACCGACCATCGCATACATCGATGGGAAGACCATTCCAGAACCGAAGCCGATTAACGCTAGCCACACAACGTATAAAGGCCAACCGTGGAAGAACACTAGACCTAAAATTGATACAAGTGTAATCACAATCCCTACTAAAGTTGATTTATAACCGCCCCATTTATCAAATAAAACACCGCCGAGCAAGTTTCCGATTACACCAGTAAGCGAGTTAATCATTAATACCATTCCGGCCACAGATAAAGATTTTCCTAAGTGATCATGCAAATAAATTGTATTAAAAGGCCATAAAAAAGAAGCACCCGTGACATTAATAATCATCCCAGCTACTAATAGCCATACTTTCCTTGGCATAGTTTCCCCTCCTATTCTATTTTTTTCGTTCATATATATAACAGTAAAATTGTAGTCGTTTTTAAATAGGAAGGCAACTGATTAATAGTTGATGAAATTCAGATAACGGTTCATCGGTAAATGAAATTATACTGATTGCTACTTGGATTATATCAGCGATTATTAGAATATATCGGCGCAACTACAAATATATCAGCTATTATTAAAATATATCGACTTACCGACAAAAAATGACAACAGTAACAATATATAAAAGGGTGGACTATCCAGCTTCTTTTTCTCGCTTCGCACGTTCTTTAGCGCTCCATTTAAATATTTTATCTAGTAAAGAATATATTCTCCCAGATTCTTTCGTTAACAAAGGTCCTAACGATGCCAATATTAAAACATACAAGGCTGAGAATGGTTTAATCGTTGCCATTAAGCCACCCGCAATTCCAATATTCGCGACGATAATGGAAAACTCTCCGCGTGATACAAGTGTTAAACCAATATTCGTAGAAGCCTTATGCGATAATCCCGCTTTACGCCCCGCAACCATTCCAGCGGTAAAATTACCGATAAGAGTAATGAAAACTGCTCCTAATGCCAACCACACTGCTCCGCCAAGTGAAAATGGATCTATACTTAAACCGAAGCTGAAAAAGAATATAGCTCCAAAGAAATCACGAAACGGAACAACGAGCTGTTCAATTCGATCACTATGCTCTGTTTCAGAAAAAACGAGTCCTAGTAATAATGCTCCAATTGCCTCTGCAACATGAATCGTTTCTGAAAATCCTGCTACAAAGAACAAAATAGCGAATATTACAATAATAAAAATTTCATTGGACGAAATATCTAACATTTTATTTAAAAATCGTGTAGCTTTTCTAGCAACTACAAAGAATAATAACATATACCCTACTGCGATTAAAATAGATGTAAGAGCACCTACAAATGACGTTGCCCCTCCGAGTACTAACCCTGAAACGACTGATAAATATACCGCTAAAAAGATATCATCAAACATAATGATTCCTAAAATTAGCTCCGTCTCTTTATTACCAGATCTTCTTAAATCAACAATTACTTTCGCAACAATTGCACTCGATGAAATTGTTATGATCCCAGCAATAATTAATGTTTCTAATAAGGGGAAACCCATTATATATCCGTAAAGTAAACCTAATATAAAATTAAGCGATATATGAACAGTTCCTCCAAAAGCGATTGATTTTCCTGATTTAATTAATTTTTTAATTGAGAATTCTAAGCCTAAATAGAATAAGAGGAATATAACGCCAACACGGCCGAGGAAGGAAATAACTTCTCCGCTTTCAATAAATCTTAAATCGATAAGCCCTAAATCTGGGGCATGGGGACCCACTAGCATGCCGAGTATTATGAGAAACGGAATAATCGAGAACTTTAACTTTGCAGCGAGAATAGCTGCAAAAGCGACTAATACTAACGCAGTTCCAACTTCAAAGATTAAAGTATCCATCGATTATGAATCCCCTCCTACTGAAAGCAACTCATTAATAATTCTTTTTACTTCATGTCTCTCGCCTGATAATACGAGCATATCACCAGCTTCAATGATAGAATCTGGACCTGGATTAAAGAATTTCTTCATATTTTTTTTCAAAATGGCAATAATCGTTACGTTATATGTGTTTCGGACATGTAAACTACCAATTGTTTTTTGTACGACTGGTGCATTATTTTCCACCTTAAACCACTCAATTGATAATCCTTCAAAAGCCATTTCAATTGTATCTAAAGCTTGTGGTCTATATACCATTCCGCCCAATATAGCTGCAATTTGTCTCGCTTCGGAATCACGAAGAGAAACGCTTGAAATACTCTCCTCATGATCAGCATCAAAATGGTACATTTCTCTTCGGCCATCATCATGAATAACGATAACCACCTTTTCATTACCTTTTGTAATCACTTCAAACTTACATCCAATACCCGGCAGTTCACTCTCTCTAATATTCATATTTTCCGCCTCCTAATTTTTTTAGTTACGGCTTTTATAAATCGACATCAATCTCCGTTTTAAAGGGCTCATCCTTTGAGATACCTAAATACTTTAGCGTCTCTGATGGAGTTGCGTGATGGAAATGTTTTTGCAATAACGCAATCGCTATCCCTCTTTTGTACGCATGAAATCCAAACGTTTTTCGCATTGAATTTGTTCCGATCTTACCAACAACTCCAACTGCTTCTGCAGCATTATGAATTACACGATACGCTTGTTGGCGCGTAATTGAATTTGGCGTTTTATTAGATTGAAATACGTAATTTTCTCTTTTAACGCCAATAGATTGTACGTAATCTAAAAGCGCTTTTTTTACTTTTGTATTTAAATAAATATCTTGTTTAAATTTTTCATCTTTCACAGGAAGAGTATAAAACTCTTTAACAGTCCCATCTTCATTTAATACATCTTCAAATTTCATACTAAGTAGTTCTGTAATTTTTAATCCTGTGTTAATTCCCATAACAAATAAAAGATAATCTCGCTGGGAGTGCTCTTTTAAATATTTTTTCATAGCCTCAATTTGGCTTATATCTTTTAATGGCTCTACAACTTCCATACATGTATTCTCCTCATCTTATGAACGGTAATTTTTTCATTATGTTGTCCATTTTACCTTATCATGCTATGAGATTTCCATGTGTTATCCATTATTTTCACAATATACTCAGGTGGTTCTGAAAATTTTCAATGTGGAAACTTACGATTGTATAAATACGTTGCGGTAAAAAATGTGGGGATAAAAGTTCAATTTCTTTCTACAGATTGGATTCCTCCTTTCCCTATCCAGCTACTTCTACTTTTATATTAAGTTACTTATTTACATTATATTATATATTTCAGTAACGTCAAAGTATTTTTTCTGAAAATAAAAAAAACGAGCAGTTTCGCTCGGTTTTTTTATTAATCTTCCTTAGGAAGAACAATTCCTTTATACAATTGAACTGTAATGAAGTAATAAATCGTGTAAATAACTACGAAAATTACAATTGGCACCCAAATACGGAAGTACGGATCGATTAAAATAAATCCGAAAATATTCATACCAACTAATACGTGTGCAATACCTACAATTGCTGGGAATAGGAATACTAAGAATAACTCTTTATAAATTGATTTTGTTAATAATTCACGGCGCACCCCGATTTTACGAAGCATTTGATAACGCGTAATATCTTTTGATGCACCAGAAAGAATTTTAAACATAAGACAACTTGCCATCATTGCTAAGAAAGCAATTCCAAGGAAGAAGCCCATAAATACTGTTCCGCTCGCAACGCCATAGAACATGTCGTAAGCTCGATATTTACTATCTAATCTTTCAATTGCTATATTTTTATATTTATCTAGTTGCAACTCGTCAAGTTTTTTCCATTCTTTTATGTGTGCTTCAAAATCATCTGTTTTTCCAGTAAATACAATTCCTTCTTTACCATTTACAGTATCGTACATTTTTTGATCTACAATTTTAATTGCATGATCTTCATGTACATAGAATGGCTGGATTGTTCTAAAAGCCTCATCCCATTCTTCTGGAAGTGCTTTAGCATTCGCATCTTTTTCATTCATTTCTCTAGAAACTGCACCTACTGGCAGTTCTGCTGAAACTTTCTTCGTGTTCACTAAATCCTTCATCGATTTCATCTTTGCCATATCTCTTACTAAAGGACGATTTTTCTCTAAATCTTCTTTTACATAGTAAATATATTTATTATCAACTTTGTAACGATATTCATTTTTCTCTTTAAATGTAATACCGTCTAAAACTTTCTTTTCTTCAGCTGTTGGATTATGAACAACTGAATCGTAAATTACTAAACCATCAACCATTTTTATAACGTTATTTTTAAACGCCATACCACCTGAAATTGCACCGGCTCCAAGAGCAACTAACATCGCTACTGTTGCAAGTACCTTTGTTAGGCTATTAATACGGAAATTTAATTGTGCAAATGTAAAAGCGTTAAGTCCTTTTTCACTACGCTTTTTATTACCCTTTAACTTTTTAATAAAGACTGGGAGAAGTGATCCAAACAGCATGTAAGTACCAGCTGTTGTTGTAATTAATGCAATAATGATTCCCATTTCTCTTAGTTTTTCCATGTAAATCATTGATGCATAGCCCATTCCTAATAAAATAACCGCAAGGAATGCAACTACACCTGTCATTTTTCCTTTTACCGCAACACGTTCTGTTTGTGCATCTGCATGTACAAGTTGCAGTACAGAAATACGTGATAATTTAATACTGTTCATAATTGCGGATAATACAAATAGTGCAAAGAAGAAGATGCAAGTAACAGTCATTGATGGTAAATAAAATGCTTTATAGCCTTTACCAGCAAATTCTAATTGTTTCATTAATAGCTGTCCGATACCTTCTGCAAGGCCTACTCCAACTATAATACCAATCGCAAGAGACGCAGCACCTAGTACGATTGTTTCGATAAACATAAGTAATGTAACTTTATGCTTTTTTGCTCCTAACATCATATACATACCAAACTCTTTTTGACGAAGAGATAGTAAGAAAGAGTTCGCATATAAAATATAGAAGAACGTTATAATAGCTAGTAAAAATGAACCTGCTTGGAATACAAATCCAATTTGACCAATAGTAGAATTTTCCTTAAGGAAGGCCTCATTTAACGCTAATGTTTGGAACATATAAAAAATTGAAATGGACATGACAAGACCAACAAGTAAGACGATATAATCTTTCAGCTTACTTTTTAGCCCTGACATGGAAAGTTTAAATAACATGCTCTAGAACCTCCCTTCTTATGCTTTTTGTGTGCCTAAGTCTGCAAGCACGTCTAAAATTTCTTTATAAAACTCTTCACGTGTACCGCCTCGATGAATTTCTTTATATAGCTCACCATCTTGAATGAATAAAATACGCTGGCAGTAACTTGCACTATACGGATCATGTGTAACCATCATAATAGATACGCCTTGATCTTTATTTAAGTTTGTCATCGCATCAAGTAAACTCGCTGCATTTTTAGAATCAAGCGCTCCTGTTGGCTCGTCCCCTAAAATAATTGCAGGCTCATGCACTAAAGCACGCGCTGCTGCCGAACGTTGCTTTTGCCCACCAGATACTTCAGATGGGTACTTTTGAAGTATTTCTGTAATTCCTAACATATCCGCTACTTTCTCGACTTTTGGTCCAATGTTACGTGATGGAACACCTTGCAAGGAAAGTGGAAGTGCGATGTTTTCATAAATAGATAAGTTTTCTAATAAATTAAAATCTTGGAAGATGAATCCTAACTTTTGTGAACGGAAATCTGAAAGCTCACCTTGTTTCATTTTTGTAATATCCGTACCTGCAATTTCAACAACGCCGCCCGTTGCTTTATCCAGCGTTGAAATTACATTTAATAATGTCGTTTTACCAGAACCAGATGGTCCCATAATCCCTACAAACTCACCCTCTTGAATTGAGAATGAAACACCTTTTAACGCGTGTGATTGATTCTCACCTTTTTTACCGTACACTTTTTGAACGTTTTTCACGTCTACAACTGGTTTCGTCATATATATCCTCCTACGCTTGTTTTTCCATTACCTATTTTGCGCCTTTTGGCGATGAACTGCTATTTGTTAACATTACATTTACCTTACACTTTTGTAATATAAAAAAGGTGTGCTTGTAAGCTTGGCTTTTACTACTAGTTCGTTTTTTGACACAGTAAATCGATAAATGAAATTATATCGGCGATTCCCTCACTTTTATCAGCGATTTTCAAAATATATCGACTTACCGACAAAAACTGACAATACAAATAGGCTGTTCCGCAAAAGGAACAGCCCACTTCTTTCTTTATCCCGCTTTAATGGGCAGTAAGACCCCCACTGATTAAAGTTTCACTTTATTTCTTTAAAGGTGTTACCGTCCAATACGTAATAACACGCCAAATCCATTCTAGTGGACCCATCTTAAAGATTTTCATCCAAATCATACTAAATACAATTTGAATTGCATAAATTGCGATACACACATATAACGTCTGCATGTATGTTAAGTTTCCTGCAAAGTTAAATACACTACCGGCAATTAAAATCATTGCAGTTTGTCCAATATAATTTGTTAACGCCATACGTCCATAATATTTCAGTGGTGCTAACAATGTTTGAACTGGTTTTAATTGAAGTAATAAAATTAACGCTCCAACATAGAAAGCTGAAATGATTGGTCCCACTGTAACACCAATTTTTAAAAATTGGCTTGCAGCGTCCATTGTTCCATCTTCATTCATTAGTATCATATTTACAAATGGATCAGCAGGCACGTGCCCGTATTGATACCATACAGCTACGACACTTAAAACAAACATAACACCTGTAAAAATAGCGACTTTCTTTATGTTCTGCGTGAGATTTTCAAATACACGATATTGTCCTGCAGCAAGTCCTAATAAAATTAAGCCAAGTGGTAATAGTTCTTTAACACCCATTACACTAAAAACAATTGTTAAAATAAGACCAATAACTAAGTTCACTTTTTTTTTCGCTTTATAAAATGGCAAAACGATTAACCCGCAAATTGCATATAACGTTAATGCTTCTCCAGGCTGAAACATGTAATGAATCAAACCGAAAATAAATAGTGCCACTAAGCGGCGTAGAAATAGAATATATCCATTCTTCCCCTTCGCAATTGCTCTAGAGATAAAGATATAGAATCCTACTCCAAATAAGAATGAGAAAATTGAGAAGAAACGACCTTCTACAAATAAGTATAGAAACCTTTGATAGCTGGCATCTACTGTATTAGGATCTGGAATTTTAATGTTAAGTAGTGCAAGAATATTTACTAAAATAATCCCCAGTAGTGCGAAGCCACGAATGTAATCTAACTCATCAATTCGTTTATTTGTAATATTGTTCCCCATAAAGCAACTCCTTGTCTAAAATGTAATCCTCCCTTACTCTACTGGAAATGTGATTTTACAACTATCGGCAAACCTTACAGCAATCTTACATTATTGTCATATAACAAAATAAAACCAGGTCATATTTCGACCTGGTTTACTCTGATTGTTTCGATTTTTGCGGTTGTCCTTTTTTACTGTTACGCTGTTTTACTTGAACAATCGGATCAAGTTCATTTGAAAACTCTGCGTTATGTCCATTTTGCGTTTTTTGCTCTGGGTTATTTTGATCTGAACGTTTCGCCATTACATTCACTCCTTATTAGTGGGGTGTAATAATCATTTGATGTTGCAATTGGCGAATTGCCATACGTGCTCTATTTAACTGCTCACGTTGCTCATCATTCGCATGTTGTTGCATCGTTTGTAAATCGTTATATGCTTGTTCTAATTGTAACTGCGCATCCGAATACTCCATCGTATTGTAATGCTCTTGTCTCATGCCTTGGTCTAATTGTTCTTTCGCATATTCCACCGCTTGTTCCGCTTGTGTAATATACGATTCAAGTGATTGACGCTCTGCCATAATTGTCCCTCCTTGCTTCAATTCCCCTTTAGTGTGTCCCTTCCATCTAAACCTTATGAGTATGTTATAATGTATTTTGTTTCATTTTGACTCGGCTTAGGAGGGAAAATAATGAAGGTTCAAAACCCTTTTCCATATACAAACGACAATAAACGTTATCATACATGGAATTACCATTTACGAAATGAATTTGGTGAAAAAATCTTTAAAGTTTCATTAGATGCTGGCTTCGATTGCCCGAACCGTGATGGTACAGTTGCTTATGGCGGTTGTACATTTTGCAGTGCTGCTGGATCTGGTGACTTCGCTGGCAATCGCCGCGATGATGTTATAACGCAATATCATGAAATGAAAGAAAAAATGCGCTCAAAGTGGAAAGACGGAAAATGTATCGCTTATTTCCAGGCGTACACAAATACACATGCACCACTTGAAGTGTTAAAAGAAAAATTCGAACCGCTTCTAGCAGAAAAAGACGTTGTCGGTCTTTCTATCGCAACTCGTCCAGATTGTTTACCAGACGATGTTGTTGCATATTTAGCGGACTTAAATAAACGCACATACCTTTGGGTTGAACTCGGACTACAAACTGTTCATGAACGAACTGCAAACCTTATTAACCGCGCTCACGATTATCCGTCTTATGTGGAAGGTGTAAATAAATTACGCAAGCATGGTATTCGAGTTTGCTCTCATATTATTAACGGCCTTCCACTTGAAGATTACGACATGATGATGGAAACAGCTCGTGAAGTTGCGAAGCTTGATGTACAAGGAATTAAAATCCACTTACTTCACTTATTAAAAGGAACACCAATGGTGAAACAATATGAAAAAGGACAACTAGAATTCCTTTCTCTTGAGGATTACGTAAATCTCGTTGTTGACCAACTTGAAATTATTCCAGAAGACGTAATTGTGCACCGTATCACAGGTGACGGTCCACCTGATTTAATGATTGGTCCAATGTGGAGCTTAAATAAATGGGAAGTATTAAATTCCATCGATGCAGAATTTGTACGCCGCGGAAGCTGGCAAGGAAAATATGCAAATGAGGAGAAACAAAAATGAAATTAGAACGTGTATTACCGTTTGCTCGCACTCTCTTGCAAACGGCAGTAAAAGAAGGCGATTACGCTGTAGATGCAACTTTAGGAAACGGCCATGACACTTGCTTCCTAGCTGAAATCGTTGGCGATAACGGAAAAGTATTTGGATTTGATATTCAAAAAGAGGCGATTGAAAGCTCAACAACTCGTCTAAAAGAAAAAGAACTTTTCGAACGTACTGTTTTAGTTCATGATAGTCACGATACACTCCTATCCGTATTACCAGAAGGTGCAAAAGGAAAAGTAACAGGCGCAATTTTCAACTTAGGTTACCTTCCTGGCGGAGACAAACATATCGTCACAAAACCGAACTCAACAATTTCAGCAATTGAACAATTACTAGAAGTAATGACGCCTCAAGGTATCATCGTCCTTGTCATTTACCACGGACATCCAGAAGGACAAGTAGAACGCGACGCTGTTCTCAAATTCGCCGAAGAACTAGACCAAAAACAAGCTCACGTACTGCGATATGGCTTCATTAACCAGCAAAATAACCCACCATTTATTGTGGCGATTGAGAAACGATAAAGTGAAACTTTAATCAGTGGGGGGAATCCCCCACTGATTATTAGTTGAACCAATCGGGCATTTATGGGCAGTTTATCTCCCAACTAATTTCTTTGCTCCAGCCGAATTTTAAGGTGGGAGTTTTACTGCCCGTTAATGCGGGGTAATATATCAACGATTTTTTCGATATATATCTATCATAACTTACAATATATCAACGATTTCTCGGATATATCGATTGTTCGACAAAACGTAACAAAAAAGACGTGCATTCACTGCACGTCTTTTTATTATTTTCCTATATAATGGATATAAAAATTCTTAAAGGAGACGAAACAATGATTGGAATACTAGCAGGAATGGGACCAAAATCGACTGGGCCATTCGTCGATACAGTTGTAGCAAATTGCCAAACAATATACGGAGCAAAGCATGATATGGAATTTCCTCATATGATGATTTATTCATGTCCAACACCGTTTTACATGGATCGCCCTATTGATCACGAAGCGATGAAAAAAGCAATTATTGAAGGAGCACAAAAGCTTGAAAGTACTGGCGCAAGCTTTATCGCTATGCCGTGCAATACGGCGCATCTTTATTTCGAGGAATTACAGCATTCTCTGTCCATTCCAATTTTAAATATAGTCGATGAGACGTTACAAGCAATTCCTAAAAATACAAAAAGAGTCGCTCTTCTCGCAACAGAAGCGACAATCCAGTCTGGTATTTATCAAGATGGGATTGCAAAACGTAATATAGAGTACATTCATTATGAAAAATGGCAAACGATGATTAATCAAATTATTACGTATATTCAAAGCGGAGAAGTTGAAGAAGCTCGCAAATTATGGAGCGTACTCGTTGTGCAGTTGAAGGATGAAGTAGCTACCGCAATTATCGCATGTACTGATTTGAATGTTGTGGCTAGTGAGGATTTTGTTGATTCTTCTCAATGTCTTGCGAAAGCGGTTGTTAGGATGTACTTATCAAATATAAAGAGATCTTCATAAACATAGAAAACACTCCTTCTAAAATGTGTTTTATGTTTAATAAAAATCCCACAAACTTTTAACTTTCTTCACAATTCTTTCAAAGTAATCACACTTAATCTCGCTATATTAAAATGAGGAATTTATTCATATAGGGAAGGTTAGGGGAACTGAAAGTATGAAAGTAAATCGTTCGCTTCATTACATTTTTTGGCGTTGGCATTTTTATGCTGGGCTTTTTATTACGCCGCTTCTTATTACGTTGTCACTGAGTGGCATTGGGTATTTATTTCGGGAAGAGGTTGAAGATTTAATCTATAAAGATTTATATTTTGGGAAGAGCGCCCAAACAGAATCTATTTCGATGGCTGATTCTATTTCCTTAACAGAGAAAAAATATCCACATTATAGCGTGGCAAAAATTAGCGAGTTTAATGGGGATTATAATACGAGACTTACGATTGCAAATGAGTATACGGGACAACAAAAATATGTGTATTTAGATAGCAATAATCAAATTGTCGGAGATCAAAACGCAAGTGAAACGTTTGCCAATATAATGCGGGAATTACATAGTTCTCTTTTAGTTGGTGGCACTGTCATCAACTATACTGTAGAACTTGCGGCATGCTGGACAATATTCTTAATTGTGACTGGGTTGTACATGAGTATACGCCAATTCAAAAATACACCGGTATCCAATAAGCGAGAAAAAGCAAAACGACGTCATTCTATTATCGGTATTATATTTACAATTCCACTCGTTCTGCTAGTCGCATCTGGATTGCCATGGTCAGGATTTATGGGTAACCAAATTTATAAAATCGCATCGTCGAATGAATCGCTCGGATATCCGAAATTGTATATGGCGCCGCCTGAATCAAAGGTAAAAGAATTGCCATGGGCAACAAGAAAAGCAGCTCCTCCTGAATCGGATTCAAATGAACCGAAAGCTATTTCTGTTGATGAATTACAAAAAGGAATTGAAATAAAGAAGCCATACGTTATCTCACTACCAGCTGATCCGAAAGGCGTATTCACAGTTTCGAAATCAAGCGGTTCTGGTATTACAGGTATGCATGTTGCACCAAATGAAGAAATAACAGCTTACTTTAATCAATATAGCGGGGAACTCATTTCGAAAACAGACTATCGTGATTATGGATTACTTGCACAATGGTTCACTTACGGTATCCCGCTTCACGAAGGACATTTATTCGGATGGCCAAATAAAATATTATGCTTACTAACGACATTATCTTTATTACTTCTCATTTATTACGGAGTAAAAATGTGGTTAGCAAGAAAGCCGAAAGGAAAATTAGCAGCACCGCCAAAGCAAAGAGATAAGAAAAGCATATTCGTTTTCTTTATCATGATGGTTATACTAGGCGCTGTCATGCCTTTATTCGGACTATCTGTTTTAGTTATTTTTGCGATTGAACTTCTTATATATGTATTTTCAAAAATACGCTCATAGTAAAAAAGCATTTGTACTCCCTTGTACAAATGCTTTTTTATTTACTATTTTCTTTTTTTCTACCACTTATTAAAAAGACGATATCTACTATAATAATTACGCCAATTATTACCTGGGGCACATAATCCATCATAGTAGGACCACTTGGCCTATTCATCATCATATATATTCCAGTTACAAATGAAATGGAAAGTAGCACGAGTAATGTAACCTCAATATGGTCATATAGCTTTTGAAACAATCTCTTCATTTCCGCCACCACCTTTACCATATTATAACAAAGAAAACCACTCTACATGAGTGGTTTTCTTCATCACTGCGCCGTTTTCTTTCGGTACATCTTCCCGTTCCAATAGAAGAATCGTGAAGTGAGACCTCCGTATTTTACAATGCGCCGTGCCATTTTGTGCATATTCTTTTGTGCTGATACTTTTTGGTCTGATAAATAAATACCAAGTAATCCTCGGCTTATGAGACGATGAAACTTCGCATGAGGCAAATCACCAATGCTCTTCTCTGCTTCTTCTACAAAATGTTTCATACGATCTAATATCACTTGCTCGTTTTCGTAATAACTACAGAAATTTAAATCTCCGCCTATACGGTCTTCTTCTTGATCAATGAAATAATCAAGCAAAATATGAAGTCCTTGTACGTAAGGGAAGTATCCTTGTCTAATTTTCGCAATATCTTCATCATGTAATTCATCATGAAATGCATATGCGACAAGACAGAAAATTCCAAGTGTAGAACCGGCACATGCTGAAAATTCAAACCAACTCATCTCAGGTAAGTTTTCTTTATGTGCTTCAAACCAGTTTTTCAGGCGCGGCTCTCTTTCTTCTAATTTCACGTGTTTATGAATTTGCAAATCACAATAATAACAAGCAAGTTCATGAAGAACAGGAGCAATTTTGTCATAGTGCTTCGTTTTCTTTAAAACATCTTGGCATGTTTCAACAAGTTCATCTAAATAACCACCATCATCTTGATCATCACGATAACGATAATAATTACCGCCGCCTTCTACTTCAGGTGATAATGCCATTAACATCGATTCATGCAGTGCGGCAAAATCATTTGGATCAAGTGATGTACTGCGATCACATAAATTATCTAAATAGTCGCTGATCGTTTGATACGCTACGATAAAACGAATACATTCTTCTCGGTGTTCATTTGCTAGCAGAGCTAAAATGCCACCGCCCTCACAATGAAACGTTTTATGCTCAATACTTGCGATTGCCTGACTATGAAGCTCATCATTCGGAATATGGTAGGCACGCTCTTTCCACATCGCTAGCTCATGGTGTACAACCGGAAACACATCACGGTATACTTTCGCCATGAGCGTTATGGGATTACTCGGTACGTTCACTTCTTCCTTCATCTCCTCTATTAAATGTACAAATAATGATTTATTTGTTTGTTTTTACTATATTATTGACATGCATTTCAGTAAATGACTGAATATAACTCAAAATTTCATCACGCTCATACTCATTTAATAGCTCGTGATAACAATTCGGCCATTCTTTAAAAGCCTTATCACTTATTTTAACATTATCAAACCAAGTGCGGACACGTGTTTTATCTACAAGTTTATCCTCACAAGCTTGCATTAGCAAGAGCGGAACATCTGGAAAATCATCTATTTTTTTATGAGCAATTTCGATAGACTTAATCAATTCACTATACCAACGTACTGATACTTTGCGCAAGAACAATGAATCATTCTCCATCGCGTCTCTCACTTCATGATTACGAGTTGACATTTCCACTGTAAGATTCGTTGCAAATTGCAATTTTGGAGCGATAATATTTAATATTTTTGAGGCAGCTTGAAGCGGTGCTGAAGGTCCAGTCACTACCCCTAAACATGGCGAACTTAAAATAATGCCGTCTACATCTTCTCTCTTCGTTTCTTGCATCATACGAATGACGATAAGACCGCCCATACTATGACCGAATAGAAAAATAGGTAACCGATACTTTCTTGCCTCTTTCACCCACAATTTAACTTCCTCTATGTATTCATCAAACGAATCAATATGTCCTCTATTTCTTGAAGTCGTTCCATGTGACGGAAGGTCCCCCATCACGACGTGGTAGCCGATATGATTCCACATTTCTGCAACAGCCTCGTAACGTCCGTGATATTCCATCGCGCCGTGCACAATAATGATTACAGCCTTTGCTTCCTCCGCTTCATAATTCCACATACGGACCTCCTCCATTTCACTCTTTTTCATAATTTGATACACTGAAACTAGTCTCTAGGAAAGGAAGGCTTTACATGATATATCCTTACAAAGAAAAAAATCCGAAAATTGCGAGTAGTGCTTTTATCGCTGATTATGTTACCATTACAGGCGATGTTTCCATTGGTGAAGAATCAAGTATCTGGTTTAATACAGTCATACGCGGTGATGTGTCACCAACAATCATTGGAGACCGAGTAAATGTACAAGACCAATGTACACTTCACCAAAGCCCGCAGTATCCTCTTATTTTAGAAGACGATGTTACCGTTGGGCATCAAGTTATTTTACATAGCTGTCATATTAAACAAGATGCTTTAATTGGAATGGGATCTATTATATTAGATGGTGCTGAAATTGGCGAAGGAGCCTTCATCGGTGCTGGAAGCCTCGTTTCACAAGGAAAGAAAATCCCGCCAAACACGTTAGCTTTCGGTCGCCCAGCGAAAGTCATTCGTGAGTTAACGGAGGAAGACCGTAAAGACATGGAGCGAATTCGCACACAATATGTTGAAAAAGGTCAGTATTATAAATCATTACAGAAGTAACTTTTCCAGCTGCCATTAAAGTGGCAGCTTTTTTTATAAAAACTAACTTTTTCTTTACAAAACATTATTACTCCCTCAATAAAATCTTATTAAAATAAAAGCTAATATCTCCATATATATGTAAGCAAGGGAGGAGAATTTTCATGAAGGCCAGTGGACTGTATAAAATAGAATGTTACATTTTCAAAGGAATTAACCGATACTTTGATCAAAAAACATTAAATATCTTTTTCAGCAATATTACTCATATAGGTGGTGCTACTTTCTCAATCGCACTCACACTGTTCTTTTTATTTTTTGCAAAAGGGACTTTGCATCAAACTGCAATCGCATCTGCTATTTCTTTAACAATTAGCCATATTCCTGTACAAATATTAAAAAGATGTTATCCACGAAAACGTCCTTATTTAACAATTCAGGACGCGAAATATCCAGTCCACCCATTAAAAGACCACTCTTTCCCGTCTGGTCATACAACAGCCGTTTTCTCTGTCCTTATTCCATTTATTTGTTATAATCCAAGTTTATTTGTTTTTTTATTACCGTTAGCATTATGCGTCGGTATTTCTCGCATTTATTTAGGACTTCACTATCCGTCAGATGTATTCGTCGGTATGTGCCTTGGCACTTGCTCTGGCATCATCTCTTTTTATCAATTCATCCCACTTTTCACATAAAGGAGTGATATGATGAGAGTCGCCATTTTTACCGATACTTTTACGCCACAAGTTAACGGGGTTGCGAAAACGTTAGAGCGAATAACACAATATTTTCAGAAAGAACAGATCGCCTATTCTGTTTTCGCCCCTCAGCATACAGCTGAAGATAATTTCGTGGCCAATGTGAACAAGATGAGAAGTATCCCGTTAACAATATTATATCCAGAATGTCGCTTTTCTTTTCCTACTCCGCGCATTAAACGAGAACTTCTTTCCTTTAAGCCTGACATTATTCACATTGCTACACCTTTCAACATGGGACTTTGTGGATTATATTATGCAAAAAAGTTAAACATCCCAGTTGTCGGTTCTTATCATACTGATTTCGATGCTTATTTACGCTATTACAAAATCGAATTTCTCTCTAATATGCTTTGGAACTATTTAAAATGGTTTCATAGTCATATGCAAAAAAATTTCGTTCCTTCTTTTGAAACGTTACACCAACTAAAAAATAAAGGCTTTCAGGCCCTATCCATTTGGGGACGTGGTGTAGATTGCACACTCTTTCATCCATCTTACAATACAGACCTATTCCGAAAAAAATATAATATTACAGCGAAGTATGTCCTTTCCTACGTTGGACGGATTGCCCCTGAAAAAGATATTGATACGTTGCAACACCTTATCGTCAAAACAGCCCATACTCGAAATGACATTCATTGGCTCATCGCAGGAGACGGTCCTCTAGCAACAAATTTACGTGAAGCTGTTCCGAAAGCAAATGTCACTTTTACTGGATATTTACAAGGTAAAGATTTAGCTGAAGTATATGCTTGTTCTAACATCATGATATTTCCATCTGCTACTGAAACGTTCGGAAATGTCGTACTCGAATCACTTGCATGCGGTACACCTGTCATCGGTGCAAATAGTGGTGGGGTTAAAAATATTATTGCAGATGGAAAAACAGGAATTCTTTGCCCGCCCAAACATGCGGATTCATTTCTATCATCCATCCATTCTTTATTGCGAAATGAAGAGCAGCTTATACAAATGGGCATAGCTGCTTCGTCTTATGCTAAAACAAAAAGCTGGGATGAGATTTTCCGTGGGTTACTTGACCAATATGAAGAAGTCCTTCAGCACACCGCATCAGAATTACTCGCTTAAACAGAAGAACTCCCTTCAACTAGACGAAGGGAGTTTATTACACAGTTATAAATTTTAGTTTCATAAATGATACATAAGGTTAAACATTGTTTTATTTCTATATTCATTATATCAAAAATAAACATAACTAAACAGACTTGTAATAAAAACCCATAAAAATCAATATATGGTTATACACTATTTTAACTGTATAGTGATTTTAAGAAATTCCCCTTAAAATCAATTTACTCACATACCTTTATACAGTAATTGTTCCCCAATTTCTGTATCCAAAAAAACCTTTCATTCATTTGAAAGGTCTTTTTGAGCCTGCACATATTCTTCTTTCGTATTCACATTTATAAACCAATCCGCATTCGCTTGTACATCTTCACCAACAATATACTTCACATTACATTGTGATAAAAGCTGGCCCATACTTCTTTTTTCTTCCTGAAGCAAAGCATAAATCTTTTCTTTCACTCGATTATGATACGCTGCAAGTAACGGTTGTTTCCTTCCATTAATAATAGGTACAACCGCATCATATTCATTGCTCGTTTGCTCTAATAAAATGGTAAACCACTCATGCGAAACATTTGGCGCATCGCAAGGCATAATAGCGTACCAATCTGCTTCTATGTATTCCATACCTGATACAATGCCGGCCAGCGGTCCATTCCCTTTATAGTGCGGGATATCTTCTATAACAGGAACTTGTACGAATTGCTCTACTCGCTCTTTTATATCAGTATGGCTAATTACTACAATGTCTTGCAAAGTATTTCCCATCACTTTCACAATATGCTCAACAAAAGTAGTTCCCTTCCAAATTGCTAACGCTTTCGGCTCACCAAATCTACTCGACATACCGCCCGCTAATACAATTCCAGCACACTTACTCATTGGCGATGCAGCTCAAATGTAATATGGCCTAATTCCGGTAAAATTAATTTATTCATCGCAAGTCGAACCGCTCCGCTAGACCCCGGCATCGAGAAAACTACTTTGCGCCCAATTGTACCACCAATCGCTCTACTTAACATTGCGCTACTTCCGATATCTTCTAAATAACTAATCATACGGAACAGCTCACCAAATCCAACAATTTCTTTATCTAATAACGCTGATACTGCTTCAATTGTGACATCGCGTTTCGTAATACCAGTACCGCCATTTGTTAATACAACATCTACATCTTCCTTATGATAACCAGCTAACACTGCTTGCTGAATACTTTCTTTATCATCTTTTACAATTTCATAAGAAGTTACTTTATGTCCCGCTTCTTTTAACAATTCATGTAATAGTTGTCCGCTCTTATCTGTTTCTTCCGTACGTGTATCGGAAATCGTAACAATCTTGCAACGCACTTCTTTTGGAGCTTGTTTTTTATGTTCAGTTACACTCATTTTTTATCTTTCCTTTCTTAAAGACTTTTCTTCATTTTATCATACATACCTTTACACAATTATGTATGAAGCCAATCATGCGCCATGATACAATATAAGTATACTAACCCACAAAAAGGAAAGTGCAATTTCTTATACTCCTAGACTACACATCTTTAGCTACTCTTTATATTTTCTACATAATAGAATTCAATTTTAAAACTTGTACTAAAAAATAGATTGGAGGTCTACATAGTATGGAACTTTATAAAAAATTAACAACAACATTCATCCTCTTATTCGTCGCTTCCATCACTGTCGGCTTTTCCTTAAAAGGCGCAATTCCATACGCTACATTAGTAAGCATTATATTCGCGACACTATTTTTACTAAGTAGTGCCTTTTGCGCAAGTAAAGCACGTCAAATGAAAGGTTGATTACATATGTTCAAGAAGAAACCAATCCTTTGTAAATCATGTGAAAAAGAAATACAAACGTATGAAAAAGCGTGGATTCATATGCCATTTCCGGCAAATGGTATGACTAATATAAGAAAGTATATTGAACTAGAAGGACACATTTATTGTAGCTCGTGTATTGAAATAATGAACAAAAACTAGTAAATACAAAAGGTGGGCTTATATTGTTTGAATCAAACCGTATCCAGTTACGAAAGTTTTCCGAAGATGATATTCTAACGTATTATAAATGGCATAATGATATAGACGTTATGAGTTCAACTACCCTTAACCTTGATAAATATTCCTTACAAGATACAGAAAAACTTTGCCAGCAATTTATTCATTCTTCAAACTCTAAAAGCTATATCATTGAAGAAAAAGCTACGCATCTTCCAATTGGTATTACTTCTTTAATTCATATTGATTCGTATAATCGAAACGCTGAATGCATTATTGATATTGGTAAAAAGGATTACTGGGGGCAAGGTTATGGGAAGGAAGCTTTCACTTTATTATTGAATTATGCATTTTTAGAATTAAATTTACATCGCCTTTCTTTACGAGTATTTTCTTTCAACGAGAGAGCAATTAAATTATATAAATCACTCGGTTTTCAACATGAAGGAACTTGTAAAGAAGCTATATTCCGCAACGGCACTTGGCATGACATTGAACTCTTCGCTTTATTTCAACGTAATTATAAATAAAAAAAGCTTTGCGCTCACTGCGCAAAGCTTTTTTTCATATATTATAGACCAGCTTGCTCTTTTAAAGCTGCAGCTTTGTCTGTACGTTCCCATGATAGATCTACATCAGTACGTCCGAAGTGGCCGTAAGCTGCTGTTTGTTTGTAAATTGGGCGACGTAAGTCTAGCATTTTAATAATACCAGCTGGGCGAAGATCGAAGTTGTTACGAACTAGTTCTACTAATACGTCTTCAGATACTTTACCAGTGCCGAATGTATCAACTGAAATTGATACTGGTTGTGCTACACCAATTGCGTATGCAAGTTGTACTTCTGCTTTTTCAGCAAGACCAGCTGCTACGATGTTTTTCGCAACATAACGAGCTGCATATGCTGCAGAACGGTCAACTTTCGTTGCATCTTTACCAGAGAATGCACCGCCACCGTGACGAGCGTATCCACCGTAAGTATCAACGATGATTTTACGTCCTGTTAAACCAGCATCACCTTGTGGTCCACCAATTACGAAGCGGCCAGTTGGGTTAATGAAGAATTTCGTTTCTCCATCGATTAATTCTGCTGGTACTACAGCTTTAATTACGTGCTCTTTTAAGTCGCGATCGATTTCTTCCCATGTAACATCTGGGTGATGTTGTGTAGAAATTACGATAGTATCAACACGTACTGGTTTACCATTTTCATCATACTCAACTGTAACTTGCGTTTTTCCATCCGGACGTAGGTATGATAACGTATCATCTTTACGTACTTCAGTTAAACGGCGAGCTAATTTGTGAGCAAGCGAGATTGGAAGTGGCATTAACTCTTGTGTTTCATTACATGCGAAACCAAACATTAAACCTTGGTCTCCTGCACCAATTGCCTCAATCTCAGCGTCAGTCATTTGACCTTCGCGTGCTTCTAGCGCTTGGTCAACACCCATAGCGATGTCAGCAGATTGCTCATCGATAGATGTTAAAACTGCACAAGTTTCTGCATCGAATCCGTATTTTGCGCGTGTGTAACCAATGCCTTGAATTGTTTCACGAACGATTTTTGGAATATCTACGTAAGTAGAAGTCGTAATTTCCCCCGCTACCAATACTAAACCAGTTGTTACAGTTGTTTCACAAGCTACACGTGCATTTGCGTCTTTTGATAAGATCGCATCTAAAATTGAATCAGAAATTTGGTCACAAATTTTATCTGGATGTCCTTCAGTTACAGACTCAGATGTGAACAGATGACGTTTTTTTGTCATGTGGTAAACCTCCCTACAGTAATTGTATATATTGTACGGAACTCATCCTTAATTTGCCACAGATTGCGACATACATTTATTCTCCCACACAAGCATACAGAAAAACCTTTCCTACTTTATATAGAGGAAAGGTTTAATTTGCTACTTGCATACTGCTTTTTGCCCTTCGCTCTTATCGTTCGAGACCTGTAGCCTCGCACAGGTTTTAGCACCTATTCACCTGCATTTATCAATACAAGTGAGGTTGCTGGGCTTCATCGGGCCTGTCCCTCCGCCAGCTCGGGATAAGAGAGTATCCGTCCCAACCTATACTAAAGAAATGATATTCATTTGTCAATTAATATTCACATTTTCGTGAAAGTTTTTCTCAATGCGCCTAAAATGAAATATTAATAAGGAAATAATGTATTCACACAAACAAAAAGAAATAAATAGTATACATTATTTATATAATTGTGTTATACTATTGTTGGGGATTACGAGAAATATTTCATTAAATGAAAAGGATGGTATATAAATATGAGTACTG
The DNA here is from genome assembly GCF_022663835.1 of Bacillus cereus group sp. BfR-BA-01347. Lineage (NCBI taxonomy): Bacteria > Bacillati > Bacillota > Bacilli > Caryophanales > Bacillaceae > Bacillus > Bacillus cereus group sp. BfR-BA-01347. Next base: position 99,981 of record NZ_JAKUGG010000016.1, read on the forward strand.
TGAATGTCCAAATTGGTTTACATGAATTATTGAACGGAAGCAATGCACAGATTCAACTAAGTGTTCCGCAATTAGTGGAAAAAGTATTAATGCGAAATGAAGGGAAATTAACTTCTACTGGTGCCGTTTCTGCTTCAACAGGAAAATATACAGGACGTTCTCCTAAAGATAAATTTATTGTGAAAGAAGCATCGGTTGCTGACAAAATTGCTTGGGGAGCTGTAAACCAACCGATTTCTGAAGAACATTTTAATAAATTATATACTAAAGTTTTAGAATACTTAAAAGAAAAAGAAGAGTTATTCGTCTTCAAAGGATTTGCAGGCGCTGACCGCAATTACCGCCTACCAATTCAAGTTATTAATGAATATGCATGGCACAATTTATTTGTACATCAATTATTCATTCGTCCAACTGAAGAAGAATTAACAACTCATGAGTCAGGGTTCACAATTGTTTCTGCACCGAACTTCAAAGCTGATCCAGCTGTTGACGGTACAAACTCTGAAGCATTCATTATGGTTTCATTCGAAAAACGTATTGTACTAATTGGTGGTACAGAATACGCTGGAGAAATGAAAAAATCAATCTTCTCTATTATGAATTTCTTACTACCTGAACAAGATATTCTTTCTATGCATTGCTCTGCAAACGTAGGTGAAGAAGGTGACGTAGCACTATTTTTCGGTTTATCTGGAACAGGTAAAACAACTTTATCTGCTGATCCAAACCGTAAATTAATTGGTGATGATGAGCACGGTTGGTCTGATAACGGTGTATTCAATATTGAAGGCGGTTGCTACGCAAAATGTGTAAACCTTTCTCACGAGAAAGAACCACAAATTTTCGATGCAATCAAATTTGGATCTGTTTTAGAAAACGTTATCATTAATGACCAAACGCGTATCGCAGACTACAACGATACTACTTTAACAGAAAATACTCGTGCTGCATACCCTATGCATGCGATCGACAATATCGTACTGCCAAGTGTTGCTGGACACCCAAATACCATCATTTTCTTAACTGCTGATGCATCTGGCGTATTGCCTCCAATCAGTAAGTTATCAAAAGAACAAGCTATGTATCATTTCTTAAGTGGTTACACTAGTAAACTAGCAGGAACAGAGCGCGGTGTTACATCTCCGCAAGCTACATTCTCAACTTGCTTCGGTTCACCATTCTTACCACTTGATGCATCTCGCTACGCTGAAATGCTTGGTGAAAAAATCGAGAAACACGATGCGAAAGTATTCTTAGTAAACACTGGCTGGACTGGTGGCGAATACGGCGTTGGTAAACGTATGAACTTAGGTTACACTCGTGCAATGATTCAAGCAGCATTAAGCGGCGAACTTGCAAAAACTGAAACAGCTAAACATGACATCTTCGGTCTTGAAGTTCCACTTCACGTACCAGGTGTACCTGACGAAGTGTTAATGCCTGAACAAACTTGGGCTGATAAAGCTGCTTACAAATCAAAAGCAATCGAGCTTGCAAATGAATTCAAAGAGAACTTCAAAAAGTTCGAAAGCGTTTCTGAAGATATTATTAACTTAGGCGGCCCAATCGCTTAAATTAAAAATTTCTGTTGGAATAACCCTTTACTCATATGAATAAGTGTCGTGTAAACGTAAAGTTTCGCGTACTCACCGACAAAACCCAATGCGGCTTAACGGTTACACACACTTACATAAAAAAGAAGCTTACGTGAAAACGTAAGCTTCTTTCTATATCTTATATAAAGTGAAACGTTAATCTCTTGATCTGTGACTTAAATCATAAAATGGCATGCCAACATCTATAATTTTACAGAAAATTCACTTTATATTTATTCGTTTTTAGTTTTTTTATGATACAATTTACATATACAGGAAAGGGTGAGACCTATGAAAAATTTTTCTCGTACAGGAAAAATTTTATTCAGTTATGGAGCGATTCAAGTTTTTTGGGGACTTGTAATGCTTAACGTTAATTTATTTGAGCATACAAGTGAAACGATAAAATATATTATTCTAATTACCGGAATAGTTTGCTGTCTTATATCCAACTTTTTTAAAGAAGCTAAGAGTCATACTAATACGTAATTTCATGTTAACTTATTGGAAGCAGAAACCTGTATTTTATGTAAAGTTATGCTTCCTGCTGTACTATCCATCACTGAATCACTTATCCCAGAGTAAACCCATTTCAACAGAGACAAGTCATGGCTTCGAACATATAAATTATATCCCTACTCACTACATCTCTCGGGTTTCACATCACATGGGGCTAAAAAAGGCCCTGACCGCTTCTATCCGTGGCTGGATCATCTATTCCATCTAAAAAGAATTCTTTTATCTTTTTATCTTTTTTAGCTCTTTGTTAGTTCTTTCTCATCTTTCATGCTATAGTAACCTAAATTCACAACGATTAAGAAATAACCACCCATAATCCCTACTGCAAACGCCCACATAACCATGTGGTGCTCAATTTCGTACATAATAATAGCACCCAAAATGGCAGCTGCAAAACGGTTAAACATACCGAGTGTCGGTGCTTTCGTCTTCTTTACAATACTATCTCCAAGCTTCTCAATTCTTCTCCCTAAAAGCCAAACGCAATACATACTTACAATAAGCCCAATTCCAGCGCCTAAAAAGTGTGCTGAAAACGGTGTTAACATCCATCCTAGTAACAAAATACCTAGTATATAATACGATTGGATTTTAAATGATCTTAGTGACATACTAATCATGCTGTACCTCTCTTCATTCGTTCTTATCTATCCAACAAAAAATTTCTTTCAAATTCATATTCCTTAAATCCATTTCATTTAAATTAAAAACAACATAAACAGTATGTTTATGTTGTTTAAATGTTTTTAGAAAATAATATTATACAAGATTTCAAACATCATATTCTCATATTTTGTGACGGTTTTTCAAACTTTTTTCGTCCATTTATGAAAAAAATGATATCAATCTATGAACATACGGATATGATGTAATAAGCACACAAATAAAGGGGGCGTCTAATGATTTATTTTTTAATGGCTCTCATTCACCTCATTATCCCTGCACTTATTGGACTTTCATTGTATTGGTACACGAAAAATCATAGCATTTTTTACGCTGTCCTCGGTGTTCTTCTTCCAGGTATTATTCTTATTACACTCTTCCGTATTCCATTTTTAAACTTAATTCCACTTATTACTGCTATCTTATTTCTCATCTTCTTACCAAAAATAAAAAAATAGGAAAGCAGATCATAGGTGATCTGTTTTCCTATTTTGATATAGGTTCCCCTGCAATAGAATGAACTTTTCCTTTCTGGGATTTCACAAACCATAGACCGACAAAAATGATAATTCCACCGATGATCTGTTGAAACGATACATATTCATTTGCCCAGACAGCTGCAAATAAAACAGCTACAAGCGGCGTTATATACATATATACCATCGTATGTGACGCTCCAATTTTTTGAACACCAACATACCACATTACTAGACCAAATACTGTTACAAAGAAAATAGAATATAGTAAAGCAAATAGTGTCATTCCGTGAATAATGTGAAATGGCATGACAAACACATGCGGACCACTTAACAATAATAGCGGAATCGCACCCACTAGCGCAGACCATGCTGTAACACGTAATGCTGAATATTTTTTAATTAATGGTCCTGCTAAAACAGGATAAAGCCCCCAGCATATTGATGTAATAAGTCCAATTCCATTGCCATAAAAAGAACTAGTAAGTGAATGCCCTGCTACTAAAACTAATGCTGCACCAACAAAAGCAATCATAGAACCGATTAACTTTCGAGAAGAAAAATTTTCTTGTTTCAGAAAAATCGCAAATACAGTTGTAAAAATAGGTGATATAGAAATGAGTAAAGAGGCATTTGTAGCGGATGTATATTTGACAGTTTCCATAAATAGCGTTTGATACAGTACAATACCTACAACGCTAACGATGATTAATCTAGGTATATCCTTTCGCTCCATATAAACCGACTTTTCAATAAAAAAGGTAAGGAGTAACAGAAGCGGTGCCGCCGCCATCATACGAAGTGCAGTAAACTCAATTGCTGTAAATTCTAAAAGTCCATACTTCGCAATTGTATAGTTAATCCCCCAAATAATAACAACACTTAAAATTAATAACTCAATTCCCCATCTTCTCATGCGTATCCCCTCCGCAAAGAAGATTATACAGAAAATTCAATCACATGTACATTTCATTATGTGAAAAAATCTTCGTATTGTCAGGAGAGGTGTACGTTATTTGGTGTATGAATTTATATCGGCGATTTTTCGAATATATCGGCGCAACTCGAATTATATCAGCGATTTTTTAAATATATCGACTTATCAACAAAAAACGACAATAATAGCAACTTATACAATAAAAAAAGGTGGTTCCAACATACATTTTGGACCACCTTTCCTTTACTACACTCGAACATGTAACTTCATATTCGGATTATAAAATTGGCTCGGACTCTTCAGCTGAAAAGTTCCTCCACCTTCATGCCAATCAACCGTTAACTTATCGTCCATAAATACAAGCTTTGTACGATCAGCGATAAAATTCATTGTGCTTGATTCAATATCCACATCGCGCTCATCTTTCTCTGCTACAGCTACTAAATCGATGATTCCGCTCATGACACAACCGCAACCCTCATTATCGTAAAATAACTTTATATATTTCGCTTCACTTGGAATCGTATCCATAATCTTTTTATATGCTGCTTCTGTTACAGTAACGTACATATGTTAATCTTCATCCTCTCTTCTCCTATCATTCATATATTGTATCACCATTTTTCTTAAAAGTTATATACAGAAAATTAAGACTAATATACAATGTATGTGATAAAGTTTCAGCAATCGAGCTTTTATGAGTAGTTCATGCAGGAGAAAGGATGTTTACTATCTGTGTTCAAACTACAACGCTATCCTATGTTATTAGGTCTATTTAGTATTTTCTTCATTTCTAGCGGAAGGCTATTACAGCATGTACTTCCCTATTCTCCTTCTATTAGCTGGATTCTAGGTTTTATTTGTTTCCTATCCGCTTCTTATTTTGCTACGAAGAATATAAACAACTCATAAAGCAAGAATCATCTTAAGGAGGATTATTAAACATGCCAGCCTTAAAAAAAATAGAGCAATCACTCGATCACTTATTTCAAATTGAAAAATACGGAAAAGATAGTGCCTTTAGTCGATTTATACCAGCCGTATATGATCCTATCAAATTTCCTTGGCAACAATTTTTTGAAGCAAATTTTGTAGATTTATTTAACGGCCTTATGATGCACGGATCTGAACATGTAACCAAAGTATTTTTAGCTGTATTCCCTACAGATGACGTTCTTGAAACATTCATTTCACAATCCACACCCGGTGATTTACTCTTTATGCACCATCCCCTTGTAATGGAGTGCGGTGATCCAATTGGAAGATCCGGTCGAGGTTTCATACCAATTCCTGAAAAATATTTGCAAGAAATAAAAGAAAAACAACTTTCTATATATACATGTCACGTACCAATGGATTTTCATCAAACGCATGGAACGAGTATTTCAATTGCAAAAGCATTAAACGCTACTGTAGTGGACGACTTTGCATATGGAGGTCCAGAACAAGAACCAGTTGGCCTTATTTGTGAAATAGATGAAACATCAACAGAAGCACTCCAAAAACATCTAAAAAAACTCTTCCAGATTCCTTACACAGACTTCGAAGGTAAACGACATGATTCCATCAAAAAAATCGCAATTATCGCTGGATGTGGCGATGTTGTATCTTTAATGAAGGAAGCAGAAGAAAAAGGTGCTGAAGCATATATTACAGGAGAAATCCATTGCCATATCGACAATGATTACGGCCGATATAAATACTCACTCATTATGGATTATGTAAAAGAAACGAATATGTCTCTAATTGGTGTGTCACACTCTGCCTCTGAATATTTAGTGAAAGAGACATTGATGTATGATTGGTTTAAAGAGAATTTTGATGTGGATGTTATTTTGCTTCCACAGGAAAAATGGTGGCTCTAACACTATCATTTTTTTAATTTATATACACAATACAATCGACCACAGAAAAATAGATAAAGTGAAACCTTAATCAGTGGGGGGTCTTCATCCCCCACTGATTATCATCCCTCACCAATCGGACTGCCCGGCAAATAGCTGAATAAATGAGAACGCACATGTACCAACGTAAATGCTTTCGTTGTGCCAGAAAACGAACCTACCAGTATTATAGCTGGAAACCTATTTTTGAGGGAGAATACAACCTCTCTTTATATTCATGCCGCAAGTGCTGTATGTTCTATTTTTCTAATTACTGATATATAGCAATTCATTTCATAAAAAAAGACCCGAGATTCGGGTCAACAAATAGAAATATAAATGAACTACAACAAATAACAGACAAAGCCATTATATATTTTTCATAGTAAAACATCCATTATTTTCTTTTTTCACTATCAATATATTATTTTTCGTTATCGTCCTCTTTTTTAGAACGTCTACCTAAGAAGAACACAAAAACATCACTTCCAAATAAGTGATGTTTTTTGTAGTTAATGCAGTGGTAACATAACCTCAACCGTCGTTCCAACCCCAACTTCACTTTCAAAACTCATTTTACCATTGTGATCTTTAATAATTTTTTCTGTAACTACTAAACCTAGACCAGTTCCTGTTTCTTTCGTTGTATAAAAGGCTTCATTTAACTTTGGAATTTTATCTTTCGGAATACCACATCCCTCATCTTTCACTTGAATGATGATTCCATCTTTTACAGTAACTTTAATCGTAATTGTTCCGCCAACTGACATTGCTTCAATTGCATTTTTGATTAAATTAAAAAAGACTTGTTTTAATCGTTTTTCATCACATGTAATTGACGGTAAGTCTTTACTGTAAATACCTTGTATGTGAACTCCTTGTTTTAAAGCAGGCTTTTCCATAACTCGAATAACATAAGAGATAATTTCTTGTATGTTATGAGTTTCTGATTCTAGTGATTTAGATTTCTCAAATCCACTAAGTTCTGTAGCAATTATATGGATCCGATCTACTTCTTGTTTCATAATATCACTATAAATTTTATCTTCCGGATGCTTGTCTGCTTGTTTATTCACAAGTTTTTTTAAGTTTGCTAAAGGTCTTCTAATCTTATAACCAATAACCGTTGCCATCTTTCCAACAGCTGCTAGTTTTTCTGTCTGTTTTATTTCTTTGTCCATCATTTCAAGCGTTCGAACGTAAGACTGAACCCTCAAAAATATAATCCAACATATGATAGTAAATATACTATATAATGCCATTGGGATTAAAACGAGAGAAGATTGAATAATGATTCCTGTAAGAGCGTACTTCCCAACAAGTATCGCTGGAACTAACCAGAAATATCTTTTATTTACAAAGATTGGTGCGAACAAAATAAAAAATACTTCTACTATATTTCCACCGTCAAATTCCGCATCGCTACCATAATAAATCATAATGTTATGGATACAATCTAATACATTATAGCCAATTAGAATAATATACTTTACCGGAAAAACATTCTTCCATTTCATAAAGTATATTCCAATGCAAAACAATACTACCATCAAAAAGTAAAGCCATAAACCTAAACCATCTTCAAACTTTCCTACGCCTTCTTGCTCTCCCGCGATTAAAGGTACGATAAATTCATAGGCAAGATCATACACAAAAAATATAATAAAAAATAAACTTAAAAATACTTTCAACGCCTTTATTTCTTCATTTTTAAATATATAGCCTTTATTCATATGGTAACTCCTAGCTTTTCTTCCACTTGGATTTCAGTATTTCCACACTTCCTTGGCAAAATAATGTCTATTCTCGTTCCAGTATTTCTTTCACTTGAAATATGTAGCTCACCAAGGTGCTCGGTGACAATTCGATTCGCTACTGTAAGACCCAGACCAATTTTATCTTGTTTCGTTGTATAAAAGGCCTCTGTAACACGGGCTAAGTTTTCTTGCTTAATACCATGACCATTATCAATTAAGCTGATCATTACATACTCTTTTCCTTTATTCTCTAATCGTAAATGTAATATGCCACCTTGCTCCATTGCTTCTAAAGCGTTTTTTATTGTATATAAAAAGACTCCTCTTATTTTTCGTTCATCGCATTCAACTTCTATTGTTTTTTCTTCCACATTAGAAATAAGCTGCACATTTAATTCATTCATTTTTTCGCGAAGAGTTGTTGTTGCTTGTAATACAATCTTTGCTAGATCATGTTTCTTATAAATAGAAGGCTTGCATGTAGCAACTTCCATCAACTCGCTTATCATATTATTCATATTTTCTATTTCAAAAATCATACGTTTATAAACAGGATCCTCTTCATGCTTCTCTCTTTGTAATTGCGTAAATCCTTTTAATGAAGCGAGTGGATTTTTAATTTCATGTCCAACCGTCGCTGCCATTTTTCCGATTACTGCTAATTTTTGTGATTCACTAGCAATCGCAATACTTTCCTTTACAGCTGAAAGATATTGTAAAAATCGGTTTAAAATGATATATGCAACTATTAACATAAGGGTATACATAATAAGGAACATAAATGCTTTTATTTCCTCTAATACAAATAAATAAATTAAATATTTTCCTACAATAGAGGAAAGCAAAAACACATAAAATTTTTTATTTAAAAATATGGGTACAAAGAAAATGAGAATAATCTCTATTATATTTGTCGCATCAAACGCCGCCTTATTATAAAAAATATACGAAATTATATTAGCGATTTCTATCCCTATGTATGCAAATATCCATGCATATTTAACAAGGTTTGCCTTTTCTTTTTTTAGTAAATATATATTCACGCACAGTATTGCTACTCCGCAAATAACTTGCCATATTATGTTGTATCCCTTATCCATTATTGATTTATCTTCTAATACGATTGCATAAAAAATTTGATATGCAATAACAATGACATATAACACCCATAAAAGGATTTTTGCATTCCTTTCTTCTTCTTTATATGATAGAAAACTTTCTTTCACTTCAACACCCCTTCAAAATAACATCTCAAAGAATACCATTTATTATAATAAATGATTTTCACAGACAAACAAAGATAAATCGAACATTTGAGGAAAATCGTACCAAAAACGCAATATATTTAGACTATATACAGAGCATAAAATCTATGATCATTAATACGTATATTATGGAGGATGTTTTATATAGACGGCCCAAAAAGTAAAACAAAGCTTTTAGAATGGAACCTATTGATAGAACAGGGGGAGTTTTATGTTTGTTACGGTCGAGAAAGATGTGCATATTTTTGTGCAAGACGTTAATCCTGGTCCAGGTAGTAAGACTGTTTTCTTCGTTCACGGATGGCCTTTAAATCATCAAATGTATCAATATCAACTCAATGTTTTACCAGAGCATGGCTTTCGCTGTATCGCCATGGATATACGAGGAAATGGGCAATCTGATAAGCCATGGACTGGTTACACGTATGATCGATTAGCCGATGATATCGCAATTGTTCTAGAAGCACTCCAAGTAGAGAACGCTACGTTAGTCGGTTTCTCAGTTGGTGGTGCTCTTTCTATTCGCTATATGTCTCGCTATAATGGGCGCCGCATTTCTAAGCTCGCATTAATTGACGCTGTCTCCCCCTCTTTCGTTAAAAATCAAGAGTCCCCTTACGGTGTACCGAAAGAACAAGCAGATGCCCTTATTAATCAAATGTATGCTAATTTACCAAAATTTTTAAATGATGTATCTTTGTCCTTTTTCAATAGAAACTTAGGAGCCGCAACCCTTGAATGGTTTTCTTATCTCGGTATGCAGTCCGCTTCTTATGCCCTTATCAAAATTTTACAAGCAGCTGCAAATGAAGATGTAACGAAAGATTTAAATAAAATTAACGTTCCAACAAAAATCTTCCACGGCGTTCACGACCAACTAATTCCTTACAAAAGCGCTGAGCTTACGCAACAACGAATTAAAAATTCTCAGTTACATGCTCTTACAAATAGTGGTCATGGTTCACCAATCGATCAAGCGAATGAATTAAATAAAGAACTGATAAAATTTTTACATGCATAACAACTGCAATACAAGAATGAAAGTTAATATGATCGATTTTTTACAAAACATAAAATTCACACATTTCTCACAAATACACAAATAAAACGATTACATTTTCATATATACTAAATGTACAAGTAATACTCCCTAAACCCAGCTTGTCTGGTTACCCCGTTAAATACTATGAAAAAAGAACTTGTATCGTTATACAAGTTCTTTTTGTTTCTTTTATTTAAAGAGGATATCTTTACTATATTGATTTCCGACGAGTAAATCATATTGGAGCATTTTATATTGCTCTAACATTTCTTTTTGTTTCTTTGTTAAATCATTGATTACTTCTCCATTTTTATCAACTTTTAATTCATCTCTAAGCACTGGTATTTCCTTGTAAAGTTCCGATAAAAATTGATAAAATGAGGATTTATTTAATCCTGCATAATCAAAAATAAGATTAGAAAAATGAATTGGACTTACTAAACCTAAATTATCATTTGGCATATCAAAGTTTGCATACATTAATAGCGGCGTTTCCGCCATCCCTAAACGTTCACTTGGTGTTTTTTCATTCGTTATATACCCATTTTCTTTATAAAAAGATTTATTGGTTCCTAATGATGGAAGATGATCTCCAAAGAATACTAATAATGTAGGTCTATCTAAATTATCTAGTTGCTCAATTAAATATTGAAGTGCCTCATCTGAACGTCTTAATCCTTCTGTATACGTCTCTAATTCTCCCTTTGATTCTTCATTTTCTAGGCCGCTAATTTCTATTAGGTTTTCACCAAATCGGCCTTCTGTAAACGGAAAATGATTTTGCATCGTAACAGCATGAATAAATGTAGGTTGTTTTTGTTTCTCTAACTCAGCAATTATCTCTTTACTCATCGCTAAATCACTAATATAATCTCCATCAATATCCACATTTTCCATCGTATCCTCTGCATTGAACTTATCAAATCCTAACACCTTATATACATCATCACGTTTAAAGAATGTGCGACCAAATGAATGAATTGCACTTGTGTAATAACCTTCTTTTTTCAACGCCGTAGGGATTGATGGAATTTCTTTCTTATTTGTAATAACTTGCTGATATGGTATAGAACCTGGCTTTAACAAACTCATTGAATAACTTGTTAATGCCTCAAATTCAACGTTCGCCGTATTTCCCCCAAATGTAGGAGAAATAGTTTGTCCACCAGGAAAGTTTTCTATATAATGATGTAAATTTGGTACAGGATCTTCACTAAAAGAAAGGTTGGTTATTTTCGTGGGATCCCAAAACGATTCACTCATTACAAAAATAATATTCGGTTTCTCTTTTTTCTTTTGATTCCCTATATTTCCACTATATTGTTTTTTTATATCGTTTGCTATTTGAAGCATATTTTCATTAGAATAATTTTTTGGTTTTTCCATAACTGTTGTATCTAAATTGCTAATAAACCCAAGTACAAAACCATTTGAAGCATAGTTTTCATTTTGATTCCACAAAACAAAATCTACACCTGATTTTTGAAATACTTTATTCATAAATGTATTCGCAAAATTACCATACGCATATAGAACAAAAATAGATCCTACTACTAATAAGGCTCTTATTCCTAGATGAATCTTTACATTTTGAATATACCTTCTCATATATATCCCTGCTACAATACAAACTACGACACTTACGATAATGATAAACATATAACTCCAGCTAAAATAGTCCATCACCATCGGTATAACTGATTGCATATGCGTAATTTGTGTGAAATCAGAAGGATATAACGGATCACCTCTGAAAATAAGCTTCAAATAATTCACAATACATAAAATGACTAACGTACAGCTCGTTAAAACCATACTTAGAAAAACCTTACCTATTAAATTATATACAAGAATATATATTGCATAAATTACTACAAAACTTAATATAAACTGCATATTATAAAAGTAAATCCAATTCATTGCCTCTATGAAACTCATATTAACTTGCATGACAATATAAAATAACGCTACTGTATGAGCTAGCAAAAATAATATAAAATGCACTCGCAGGGATGCTCTAAGTATAGACATCTCTTTTTTATTGAAATGCGTAATATAAAACGTTATGCCCCATATGAAAATCATCATAACACTTAAAACAAGCTTTTGATTTAAATGATCTTTCATCATGTCTAAATTAAAAACCTTTAAAATTATAAACAGCATAGTTATTACTAATAAAGTCACCATACTACTTATAATGCTAGAAATTAATATATTTCTTTTTGGAAGATGAAAAAGTGTAGAACCATACTTCAATTCATTCCCTCGTTTCTATGTATTAATTTCACCCCGCATCGAAAAAACTATTTCTATTAAAATAACATATATTACATATTTCGTCTGCATACTTGCTTCTATCATGGATGTATTTTCTTAATATTCCCTTAATAAATAGTTAAATTTTGGCATACAAATTACTCATTCTTGAAAAACCTAATTTCAATATTCTACTTTATGATATAATAACTATGTTTTGGAAATCCTTAATACTATTAAAGATTTCACATGAAAATACGAAAGAATTAATAAAAAAGGAGTTGCTCATTTTTGCTTACTAAGTTTAAGAGTTTGCCTAAAGCGGTATATGCAATTTTGGCGCTTTCTTTCCTGTTGCACGTTTTTTGTTTAGTAAAACAGCCAGGACTAGATGGAGAGTTAGTCAAAGTAACATATGGTGCAAATGATGCATTTAACTATTCGTTAACAGCTGAACAACTATTAAAACATGGTGTATTTGGTTATGTGTATTTAGAACCTAGTGAGGTTCCAGGGAAAAATGCATATATCACACCAGGTCAGCCATTACTATTAGCTGGCGCTATGATTATTTCTGATATTACATCCATTCCTTACTATTACGTAGCAACTGTTATTAACATGATCATGAACCTTTGTACAGTACTATTAGTATTCTTAATAGGAAAAGAATTGTTCGAAAAAAACATTTATGGAATTGTTGCAAGTATTTTATATGCTATTTATCCAAGTAACTATACATACTTCCGTACATTACTAACAGAAGTTCCATCCATATTCTTATTGGCGTTATGTGTATATGTATTTGTTCTCGCATGGAAATACAATAAAACGAAATTCCATATATGGTTTGGAATTGTCGTTTCAATTTTACTTATGTTCCGTCCAAATCCAGCTCCAATGATGCTCATTCCTGTTCTTGTTGTGTTATTTACATATGGATTTAAAGACTCCATTCGAATCGGATTGTTATGGTTTATCGGACCGTTCTTGATTATTGGCGCATGGGTTGTTCGTAACTATTTAGCGCTCAACCAATTTATTTTATTCTCAACCCAAGGTGCAGATCCACTGATTGCCGGTGCAGATCCATTTAATAAAATTGGCTATGAAAATATAGTAAATGAAATGAGAGCTAAAGGCTTAGATGACAAAGGTGCATACGCTAAAGAATTAATCAAGAATGGATTTAAGACGGACTTCACTTATTGGTTCTCTTGGTTCACTGTCGGTAAAACAATTGAGTTATTCAAAACAGCTCCTGCTGTAGACCAATACCGTATTCATAACTTTATGCAACTATGTCATAGAGTGTTTATCATCGGTACATTCTTGAGCAGCTTCTGCCTCATGCTAAATTCATTTAAACATAAACGCGTTATGATGCTAGTAGCAAGTTCTATTATTTACATTATCTTCTCAAACTTATTCTTAGCAATTAACCGCTACGGATTTTTCATTAATCCTCTTATGTGCTTAATTCTTGCATACGGATTAATTCACATTGTGCAGAAGCTTCCATTCTTCCGCACTAACCAAGCATAATAAGAAAGAGGTCGGCCACAGATGGCCGACCTCTTTCTTATTATCCAACACTTTACACACGGCCAATTTGTACATTCTGTAATCGTACTTTAATTCCGTATGTATGTGTTTCTGTATTTGTCAAAATCTCTTTCACAACACCACTCACTGTTTTACTTATAAATGCAAGTTTTTGATAACTATTACTATAACGAAAAGAGAAAATGATTAGCATGTATATTATATAAAAGGAAGCAGCCATATTTTCCATACGATACATACGAGTACTATAATTACAAAATCAAAAAAATCTAATCTTGGACCTTTTTTCATATTCATATGTAAACACATATGAAACCATTTTATTTTTGTATATTTATGGATGTTTTTCTTTGCAAATCGGTAAATAAGTATTTGCATGATAAAAAATCCGGCTAAAAAAATAAATAATACGATGAGAAATCCAATCACAAAATTCTTCCTATTTTTGTAGCGTTTTTTCTACTATCCGATTTTTCAAAACCCACTCTTCAAACTGGGCACTTCCAAATTCCCAGCTAAGATCGCGAGCATGTACAGAAAAAACGTAATGACCAGCATATTCATCCATAAACCTACCTAACTCTACATCGTCTTTCTGAATACCGTATACTCCAAAATTAAAATACACATCCCATACGTCTTCATTCTTCCTCTTATAAGCAATCGATTCCATATCACATTCTGTTCCGAAATAATCAAGATGTAAATGTACGCTATCATCATATTCGTACTCCATTTTATCACCCCTTATATTTGTACTTCTTTATCACCAGAAAAATTCCTTCTATCTACACTCACATATGGGCACTTACCTACATATCATGCTTGTAGAGTGACTTCTAGGAGGTGTTATATAGTGAAAAAATTAATAGCTGTTTTTTGTATCACGTTACTAGCTGTTTTCACATTTACTGCTTGCAGTAGTAAAAAAGAAGGTACAAAAGAACAAACTCAAAATGTTCGAGTCGGCGAAGTTACCCACTCTCTCTTCTATGCCCCGTTATATGTCGGGATTGAAAAAGGATTTTTTAAAGATGAAGGATTAAATGTTGACCTCCAAACAACAGCGGGCGGAGATAAAACGATGACGGCCCTATTATCTGGCGGGATTGATATTGCTCTCGTCGGTTCTGAAACATCTATTTACGTTCATCAACAAGGCGCAAAAGACCCGATTATTAACTTCGCACAACTTACACAAACAGATGGAACATTTTTAGTTTCGCGTAAAAAATTAGACTCTTTTAATTGGAATGACGTAAAAGGTGTTACGTTTTTAGGACAGCGTAAAGGCGGCATGCCACAAATGGTTGGAGAATACGTTTTAAAGAAAAATGGCATTGATCCTCACAAAGACACAAACTTAATTCAAAACATCGAATTTGCTAATATTGCAAATGCCTTTGCATCTGGTACTGGAGAGTTTGTACAGCTCTTTGAACCGACTGCAAGTATACTTGAGAAAGAAGGTAAAGGTTATATCGTCGCTTCATTCGGAAATGAATCTGGTACTGTTCCTTATACAACGTTCATGGCAAAAGAAAGTTTCTTAAAGAAAGATAAAGCTGCTGCTGAAAAGTTCACACGTGCGCTCTATAAAGCACAGCAATGGGTTGATACACATAGCCCAGAAGAGATTGCTAATGTTGTTTCCCCGCTATTTAAAGACACTTCAAAAGACATTACAGTAAAAGTAATTGAACGATATAAAAAGCAACATTCTTATGCGACAAATCCACTATTAGATGCGGAAGAATGGAAACAGCTCCAAACGATTATGAAAGACGCTGGTGAATTACAAAAAGAAGTCCCACATGAAGCGCTCGTCAATACAAAAATTGCCGAAAGCGTTATTAAGAAATAGAGGCGAATTGTATGAGTTTTTTACAAATACGTAACGTTTCTCACTGCTTTTTTGCAAAAGAGAATGCCAAACTTATTCTCGAAGATATGAGCTTACAAGTGGAAGAAGGCGAATTTATTTCTATACTCGGCCCAAGTGGTTGCGGTAAAACAACGCTCCTCTCAATCATTGCTGGACTACTTGATCCAATTGACGGTATCGTCTTTTTAGATGGTGAACCGATTACAACGAAAACTTCATCTATGGGATATATGTTGCAGCAAGATTACTTATTCCCGTGGAAAACTATTGAAGAAAATATTATGCTTGGACTTCATATTCGGAAGATTTATGATGAACAGATGAAAAAACATACTTTAAATCTTTTAAAACAAGTCGGTCTACATGGGGTAGAAGGACAATATCCTCGTGAGTTATCCGGCGGTATGCGTCAACGTGCCGCTCTCGTTCGAACGTTAGCGACTAATCCGAAAATTTTATTACTAGATGAACCATTCTCCGCACTCGATTATCAAACGAAGTTAAAACTAGAAGAACTCGTTTTCAATTTACTAAATAAATATAAGAAAACATCATTACTTGTTACTCACGATATTGAAGAAGCGATTGCGATGAGTGATCGTATTTATTTACTGCAAGCGAATCCTGGAAAAATCGCGAAAACCTTTATCGTCCCGGAAAGTATTCGTTCTTTATCACCATTAGAAGCACGCCATCACTACGATTTCCCAGTCCTCTTTCAAGATATATGGAAGGAGCTGGAACGACTTGGATAATATAAAACAACTACATGAACAATTTCGAAAGAAAGAACGCAGGCGTGCTTGGATTGCTCGCTCACTACAGCTTTTACTACTTATTCTTTTCTTTGCACTATGGGAAATAGCTAGCAAAAAAGAATGGATCGATCCTTTACTCTTTAGCTCTCCTTCGAGTATTTGGGATCTCTTCTTAACGAAATGGATCGACGGTTCACTTTGGGTCCACATATGGACGACATTGCTGGAAACAGGATTAGGCTTCATTCTTGGAACGGTACTCGGTGCTATTATTGCCACGTTTCTTTGGTGGATGCCACTTCTAGCCCGCGTACTTGATCCTTACCTCGTCGTCCTAAATGCAATGCCAAAAGTTGCACTCGGTCCAATCATCATCGTTATTTTCGGTCCAAACATTTCATCTTCTATCGCAATGGGAGTAATCATTTCCATCATCATTACCATTCTCGTTATTTACAGTGCATTTCAAGAAGTCGATTCTAACTATATAAAAGTAATGAACACATTTGGCGCAAATAAATGGCAATGTTATAAGCAAGTCGTCCTCCCTGCATCCTTTCCAGCAATTATCTCAACGTTAAAAGTAAATGTTGGTTTATCCTGGGTCGGTGTTATTTTCGGTGAACTTCTCGTTTCCAAACAAGGACTTGGCTACTTAATTAGCTACGGATTCCAAGTCTTTAACTTCACACTCGTTTTACTTAGCGTACTACTCACATGTGTTCTCGCAACTCTTATGTATGTATTTGTCGAGGCATTTGAAAAAATTCTAATTGGAACAAGAAAAAGAAGCTGACTCAAAACAGTGCGCTATAGTCAGCTTCTTTCTTTTACCTTTTATCACACATTTTCGTTTCATTTGTAATGTTTCCATCCGCAACCGTAACTGTATGAAAACAGTCTTTCACACGTACTGTAACGACATTATCTTTTCGATCTATCACATGATAATCATTAAACTTTTCATTCAAAGCACTACGAATTTGCTCCCCTTCAAAAATCGGAAAACCGTGAGACATTACCCAAATGAGACCAGCAACAGCAAGAATCGTTTTCATACGTTTCATTACCTCCTCGAGAGTAAACTTATAGTCCCTACAACACGCGCATTATAATTGTGTCTAAATTGTGACATTTTTATACTAATTCTATTTTATACCGCCAGTTCCTTCTTCTTTTAAATAAAAATACAGAATTTTCAATTTTATCAACATAAGAAAAAACGCAAAGAATTTTTAATTCTTTGCGTTTTGCTTTAACGAAACTATATCGAACACATAACTCACATTAATCTCCACTTTGTTGTTCTATCGTTTTCGAAACATCATCTAATCCTGACAGCACTTCCGCTCTCATTTTTACAAGCTCAGGAAACTGATAGAAGAAAGCAATCTTCTTATATTTTAACTCTGTACCTTCTTTCACCTTTTTTGAATCTTGTAAAATGAACGCTGTAAATGTATCTGCGATATCTTCCGTTACATTTGTTGTTCCATACAGCGATACAAAATCATCATGCTTTTCTTTATAAAATTCAACTTGTGCCTCTTCACTTTCTTCTACTTTCTTTTCTGTCCACTCTTGCTCAATTGGTTTCCAAAATTCATTATAAAATTGGTTAATATACGAACTTTTTCTCACACATCCATTTTTCACGAACAGCGTTTTACATTTGTTTCGATATGATGAAATGTCTTTCTCTTCATCAAACGCCTCTAAATACTTTCTATCCACTGGTACTTGTTTATTTCCAATCGTTAATACGTGAGCCGTTTCATGAATTAATGTTTTCATCACTTCATCTATATTCACCCCAGAATCAAGCACGTCTAAACTAAGCACCCAATCTCTCGGGTCATCCATACTTGGCATGACATGAGCAACAACGCCGTCATAACCATCCGTTATTAGATCAAACCCTGTTATATTCTCACGATATTTCACTGGAATGAGAGTGCGATACATGTCCCATAAAGTTTCATGATACTCTCTATCTTGCCGCTGGCTTAACAAATCATCTTTTGCTTCTTCGTCATCTGCAAAAGCTTTATTCAATCTTTTACGATCTAATTTCTCAAAATAAGGATCTACAATTTCATCATCATCGATATAATAAGAAGCTAAAAAAAAGTAATTATCATCCTCTTCTTTTTTCTGTTCCGCCTCTTTCATATTCATACTTTCATACTCTTCTATGTCATAATCCTCTACTTTTTCAAGTTCTGAAAGTCCCTCTATCTTTTTATATACTTTTTGTAATGTTTTATCTCCTATTTGCGTGCACTCTTCTTCTGTTTTACAAATTTCTTTTTCTTTCGTAACCTCGAGAGCACTATCGCATCCTGCAACTAAACTGCTTGCTATAATACAACATACTAACTTGCCATATAGTTCCTTCATACAATCCCCCATTACTCCATTCTACAAAATATCATAATCATTTTTTTGCGAATATGCGATAATTAATTATAAAAACTGCAAGGAGGCTTCTCATGATTCGTGCAATCTTATTCGACTTAGATGGAACACTATTAGATCGGCGCCAATCTTTAGAACAATTTATTTGTGAGCAATATAATCGCTTCTCCTCACATTTGATGAGTATAGAGAAATCAAAGTATTGTTCTAGATTTCTCGAACTCGATAACAATGGCTATACGTGGAAAGATAAAGTATATGCTACTCTCCTTTCCGAATATAACATTACTACTTTAACGCACGAGCAACTGCTGCACGACTACATTACAAACTTCCAACATCATTGTATTCCTTTCAAAAACACGCATGAACTACTTCAACAGTTAAAACAGCGAGACATTAAAATTGGTATTATTACAAACGGTTTTACTGATTTTCAGATGAGCAACCTTCGAGCACTACATATACATACGTATGCAAACACCATTCTCGTTTCAGAAGCTGAAGGAATTAAAAAACCTCATCCTGAAATTTTCGAACGTGCTTTGCAAAGACTAGATGTTAAGGCAGAAGAATGTCTTTATGTTGGAGATCATCCAGAAAACGATGTGCTTGGTTCTGAACAAGTAGGGATTCTTGGTGTTTGGAAAAAAGATTCGTTTTGGGGTGATTTTAAGCATTCACGTATCGTAGATGATTTGTTGGAGGTGCTTTCGTTTTTAGAAGTGGAGATTAATCAGCCCTCACCAATCGGGCTTTTACGGACAAATAACGGGATAAAAACACAATAATAGTAATTAAATTATATCAATGATTTTCACAACATATCGATTTACTGAAAAAAAATAAAAATAATAATAGGAGGTGTTGTTCAAAAACGCCTTCTATTATTATTCATACACTGTAAACTGTGGTTTACTCGGATGATCTTTTACTAGCGCATCATCTGGAAACTTTGAAACTTTTTGATATAAGGCAATGTCACCGATACAACCTGCTGTTAGTAGAATTCCTAAAAATGAGAGTAGCTCCAGATTCATAACTAATCCCAATACAATTGGCAAAATTCCAGTTGGTAAAAATGGAAGCATTAACACTTTCTTCATTTGCTTTACTGTAACCGCCTGTTTAGAATGAGCATATGCAACACCTAATTTCCAATTAACGCCCCATTTTAGTTCACTCCACGGAACACCTCCGATATAGCGAAAGCCAATTAAATGTATCGCTTCATGAATACAAACGAGAACAATCATTGCGATAATAAAAAGAAACATCGTTAATAATGTAACTTCAACTTGAACCCCACCTGAAAGAAATATATGTAAATAACCAATTCCAAACGCCAAAGCAATTATTATAAAAAATAAAGAAAAGTTTAATTTAACCATCGAAACAGTAACAGTCGTTTCTTTTCTTTTATCCATCTTCCCCCTCCTAAAATGTAAATATATCTTTACAAAATTGTATAATATACCCAAAATAATGTAAAGATATATTTACATTTATTCTTACATACAAAAAAAGAAACCGGCTACTTTACTTCGTAAAACAGCCGATTTCTTCTATATGTTTCATCGTACGCGCTAATACGTCATCGCGCATTATAAAGCTAAATTTTCTATTCGTTTTAATGTTGTCAGGAATGTCTTTTAATAAAACAGACCCTTTCGTTTCTTCGTAATGCGTATGTTCTTCTACCGCACTAATTGTTGCAAAATAAATGTTTTTAATGATTATTTTGTCTTTTCCAGATACTTTGTATTGTCCTAAGTAAGTTAAATCAGAAACTATGCCGCCGGTTTCTTCATGAACCTCTCGAACTGCCGCTTCTTCCGGTGTTTCCCCTAGTTCTACTTTACCACCTGGAAATTCAAGACCGCGACGTAAATGATGCGTTAATAACCATTGATCCCCGTACCGGCATACAACCCAAACATGCTTTGGCTCAGGAGAAAATGGATAACGTTCAAACGATAATTGTACAGTGTTGTGGTAATAATCTTTAAATTTGTACATGCCATTACTCCCCTATTGATGGTTACAAGTTTTTCCTACCACAAATTGTAGCATATTCTCGCTTTTCTGCATAATATTATCCAATTACAATCCATTGATTATTCCCATTTGCGCGACTAATCCTTTCGTCTCATGATTTCCTAAATCGTAAATCATTCTATATGCTTTTTGTAGTTGTTCATCATATCGGTCATTATTTGAATCGTGATGATACTCAACAAATGGAACGTGGGAGCGTACAAATGAACCTAAATCTTCTACATATGCTTGATCGAAGTGCTCTCTTAATTCCGTAATTTCCTCATCATTTGCATAAATTTCAAAATTATACGTATCCGCCGTCTTCACTTGTGAAATTTGACCATTTCCTATTGATATATAATATGTTTTTTTCGTTTCCATGTAACACCCTTCTTTCATCCTTTTATTTTCTATTGTTTTCATCAATTACAAAATTATGTAAAATAAAGAAAAGGAGGGGTTTTATGTTCAAAATATTAATTATCGGTATTATCATCGTCCTAATCATCCTCGTACTCTCCATCATGACAATTAATAAAGGCTATGCTTATAAACATTCCGTCGATAAACTAGAAGATAATCCTTATACAAAAAAGAATAAGGAAAATTCCTAATATGCTTCGTATACTCCGCATCACAATCGCACTCACTGTGTTCGTTATGTTGGCAATTGGATTATATACAGGTCAAAATAATTTTCTACCTCTTTCACAATTTCTATTAGGGGCTTTAATGTTTCTCATCGCATTTGAACAAATAAAGAAAAAGGAGGCAGCAACTGGACTTATTTGTATTATTTCCGGTGCTTTCATTTGGATTGTTCTCATCATTAGCTATATAAAATAAAAGGAGGTACATGCATGCTAAAAGGAGTACGGATTACTTTATCACTTATTGCTTTATGTATAGCAATCTATAGTTTCTTTTCTAGTAATAGAGAAATTATGCCTTATATGTTCATCTTTTTAGGGATGATGGCTTTCGTTATTAGTATAGAGGAAATCTTAAAACAGCAAAAAGGTGGTAGTATACTTGCTCTGTTAGCAGGAGCTGGTGCTTTATTTCTTGGCTTCTCAGAAATATTTCGATAAATAGTCTCTTTAAAGGAGGTATACAATGCTAACTGGATTACGCTATTTTTTCATGCTTCTCACACTCTCTCTTTGCACTTATTCTCTTGCTACCGACAACTTCACACTTCTCCCATACATGCAATTTGCTCTCAGTTGTTTCTTTATTCTTCTAGGAATTAATGAACTGAAATCCGGAAGAAAATCAATGGGTATCTCGCATTTTTTCGTTTCTAGTCTTATGCTCTTCATTGTAATATCGAACTACTTTCACTAAAGATAACATGTAATTTCCAATCACCTACTGACCATTACCTCTCACTAATTTGGATTTTTTAAACAGTTAATAAATTGGAGGATACTATGCTAACAAACCTTCGAATCTTACTATCTGCTATTGCTTTTATTCTTGCTTTTTTTAGTCTTTTTACACGAATTTCTATTCTTTTCTCTTATGTATTTATCCTTTTAAGCATCACATTTATTCTTTCGGGAGTTGCTGAAATACAACAAAAGCAAAAATCGAAAGCTATCTTTTGTTTTATAGTTGGGATAATCACTTTCTTCGTTGAGATTTCTGACATACTTCCATAAAAAAGAAGAGCTTGTGTGCTCTTCTTTAACTCACTACTTTCAATCCAATAATCGTCCCCATAATCCCAACAATACAAATAATCCGAAAAGCGTTTTTAGGTTCTTGAAAAAATAAAATACCGACAACTGCTGCCCCGAGCGTTCCGATTCCAGTCCAAACTGCATATGCGATCGATAACTGAATTTCTTGAAGCGCCATCGTTAAAAATTGAAAACTAATAATAAAACCACCTATTAAAATAATATTATTCGTCCAACTATTATTTTTTGCTACTTTCTTTATCCCAATTACACCGACAATTTCAAAGAGCCCAGCTATAATTAAATAGATCCATGCCACTTTATTTCACCTCTTCCTTATTCCCACTAAATTTCAATCCGATAATAAATAGTGCCAATAAGCAAACGAGGAAAATTTTGATGAGCGAAAATGGTTCTTTGAAATATAAAATATCTACCAATATCGTTCCAACTGTACCAATCCCAGTAAATACTGCATATGCCGTACCAATTAGAATTTTTTTAGTTGCTTCAATTAGTAGTTGAAAGCTCACTAAAATTGCAATGAGTGTCAAAATACTCATTGAATTTGTTTTTAATCCTGTCGCCCAATATATTTCAATTAAGCCCCCAAATACTAAATACATCCACGCCCTATTTATGCTAATCTCCTTTTTCTTTTTCACTTCTTCTTTTATCTCTTCTCTTGTTTCTTGTTTCGAAGAATTACGCTTCTTTTTCGGAAAAAGAATGTAAGACATCGCCCATATAAAATGAATAATAAGCACTGATGTCCAGACACTTGTAATCGTATTAATCGTTTCATTTTTATAAAATCCAATTTGTTTATTTAAAATCCACTCTTTCATACGAAGGAAATAGGAACCGCTTGGCAACTCTTGAGCTGGTACAAGCCCTACTATAAAAATAAATAGAAGCTGTGCAAAAATGAAAATCCCCAGATGCTTATAAAAATATTGCCTCTCCATCCGCGCATGCTTAATTCCATATAGCTTCTCTTTTCCCGCGCCAGTCATTTACCCTCCTCCTTTTTTAAATAACAATCTATCATCTTTTCTATATAATTCATCGTTTCTAAATCAAGTCCGTATACTCTTGCAATCTCTCCCTCTTCAGGTTTAATTAAATCCCAATACTTATTTATTAATTGTTCATCTTCATGAAATACGTGCAGTGAAAAAGCCACTACCCTTTCCGCTAACATTTGAATTTCCGGTGAATCTACTGGTTCATTTATACGCTGACGAATTTCTCTTAATACTTGTAACCATTCTTTTGTTCTTTCATCGTTTTCTTCAAGTGTTGGTAAATCCTCTATAACCTTCTGTTCTTCCTCCGTAAAATATTTTTGTCGGAAATTTTCTCTCTGCTCAATTCCCTGTACTGATTTTATGAATAACATTAAATCTTCTGTTTTAAGCTCTCCTGTTAATTCAATGGAATGAAATGCTGTATATAATAGTTTTTCTAAGTCCTTTAATCTTTTTACTTCCGCTTGTATTGTTTGAATTTCATTTTGAATTGCACTTTTCCATCTTTCTTCTGAATTCCCCTTTTCCTCTTTTAACACTTTTTTTATTTCCGAAAGCTTAAAACCAAGCTTTTTAAACGTTGTTATTTGTTGCAATGTAATTACATCATCTTTTGAATAGTAACGATATCCTGACTCAGCAACGTACGACGGTTTTAATAATCCAATTTCCTCATAATATCTAAGTGTTCTCGTCGTTACATTCGTTTCTTTTGAAATTTCACCAATGCTATACTTATCCATCGTTTCCTCCTCACGCCTTATTTATCTTCACTATAAACTTTGACGTATACGTTAAAGTCAATACTCCATTCACACAAAAAACTCCTGTTTTTCAAACAGGAGCTCTCATTAATATATTCACCTACTGCCTTTCATTTCTTAAAAATGCTCATAAGTGAAACTCATTGTTTTTCTATAAAACCTGTACTTTTCTCTTTTACAAATAAAAAAACTGCCCTTTAACAGGCAGTTTTTCTTTATCCAAACACTTTCTCAAGTTCATCTTTATCTTGGCTTAACCAGAAGTTCATTAAGCGTTGTGCTCCTTCTAAGTCGTGAAGCTTCGCTTGACCACATTGTGTTTCATTTGCAGCTGGAATTTCTGTAATTTGAACCGCATCTTTTAATGTTAGTTCTAATAAATCAATAATTTCTCGTACTGTCGGTGTTCCGCTTACTACAAGATAATATCCTGTTTGGCAGCCCATCGGTGAAATATCGATAATATCAAAGTGCGGATAACGATCAATATATTTACGTAAATTAAATG
Organism: Bacillus cereus group sp. BfR-BA-01347; assembly: GCF_022663835.1. NCBI lineage: Bacteria > Bacillati > Bacillota > Bacilli > Caryophanales > Bacillaceae > Bacillus > Bacillus cereus group sp. BfR-BA-01347. Next base: position 125,035 of record NZ_JAKUGG010000016.1, read on the forward strand.
CTAATAAATGCTCTAACGTATGAATAACATCTGGTTTCATTGCTTGTTTATTCGGTTGGCAGAAACGAATATCAAATTTATTTACAATACCGTCACTACCTACATTGTGAACTCCGCAATGTCTTACATAAGGTGCCTTTACAATCGTATGATCTAATTCAAAGCTTTCTACTGATGGCATACAACATCTCTCCCGCTTTTAATTTAATTCCGTTATATCCAATATGATATAACGGAAATGCACATTAGTAAAGTATTATGTACAGTCGTGCTATAATACTTTAAGAATATGCTGAAAAGGAGACCGTTATGAAACAGATTTTTATTGGGATTATACGCTTTTATCAAAAGTTCATTTCTCCGATGACACCACCAACATGCCGTTTTTATCCGACTTGTTCTCATTACGGATTAGAGGCGTTCCAAAAACATGGTGCATTCAAAGGCTTTTGGCTTACTTGTAAGCGTATATTAAAATGTCACCCTTTTCACCCAGGAGGATTTGATCCTGTCCCAGATAAAAAGGATGACAAAGTAAATTCTTAATTGTCGTAACCATTTACAACTAAATCTAATTTTCCTGTATCAGGATCGATAACAAGGCCATGAACAGGTACTTCTTCCGGAAGTAATGGGTGGTTGCGAAGTACTGATACACTATGTTCTACACTTTCTTCCACACTAGAGAAACCGCGCAAGAATTGTTCTAAATCGATTCCAGAATAACGAAGCATATCTAATTTCTCTTCTGTTATACCGCGCTCTTTCATTTTCTCAATTGTACTGCTCGCTTGAATTTTTGCCATACCACAATCATGGTGACCAACTACACATACTTCATCAGCGCCAAGTTCGTATACAGCGACTAAAATACTACGCATAATACTTCCAAACGGATGTGAAATAACAGCACCTGCTACTTTAATAATTTTCACATCGCCGTTACGCATGTTCATCGCTTTCGGCAATAGTTCAACAAGTCTTGTATCCATACAAGAAATAATTACCATCTTTTTGTTTGGAAATTTCCCCGCTACAAACTCTTCATACTTTTTCTCTTCAACAAATTTCTCATTGTACTGCAAAATCTCTTCTAATGACTTCATAGTAAAGGACCCTCTTTTCTCTCGTTTACACTACATAAATAGTGTACCAAAATATGAAAAACTCAAAAAGGATATCGCTTTATATTAAAAATAAGATGTTTTCAGATAATCGACATAATTCTTTCAAAATATACACACAGCTTTGTAACAAGTCTCACATACTTTAAACGTATTTTCACTATAAACTGATTGTAGATAATGTAAAAAAGGAGTGAATATTTATTATGTCCGACGTTCTGTTACTGAGTCGTTTTCAATTTGCAATTACTATTTTTTATCACTTTTTATTTGTACCTTTGACAATCGGACTTGTTATTTTGGTAGCATGTATGGAGACTCAATACGCCCGCACATTGAATCCAACATACCGCAAAATGGCAAATTTCTGGGGTAAATTATTTACAATTAACTTCGTAATGGGGATTATAACCGGGATTACGATGGAATTCCAATTTGGAACAAACTGGTCTGAGTACTCCAAATATATGGGAGATATTTTCGGATCACCTCTCGCAATCGAAGCACTTGTTGCCTTCTTCTTAGAATCTACTTTCATGGGAATATGGTTATTCGGTAAAGACAAAATTTCACCAAAGTTTCGTGCCTTCTGTATGTGGATGGTTGCACTTGGAACAAATATTTCCGCCCTTTGGATTATTACAGCAAATGGTTTTATGCAAAACCCTGTTGGCTATGTAGTACGTAACGGTCGCGCTGAATTAAATGATTTCTGGGCACTCGTTACGAATCCATACGCTTGGAATATGTTCTTTCATACTGTAGTTGGTTGTTATATCGTAGGTTCTTTCTTCGTTATGGCAATTAGTGCCTATCACTTATTACGTAAAAATGAAGTAGAATTCTTCAAAAAATCATTTAAGTTTGGTTTAATGTTAGGCTTATTCGCCGCAACAATTACACCGTTTATGGGACATCAATCTGGTGTATCAGCAGCTAAATATCAACCCGCAAAAGGAGCTGCGATGGAAGCAGTTTGGGAAACTGGAAAAGGACAAGGCTTCTCAATTGTTCAAATTCCTGATGTGAAAAATGAAAAGAACTTGGAATTCCTTACGATTCCAAAACTCGGAAGCTTCTTCTATACAAACTCATTTGATGGCGAAATTGTCGGTTTAAAAGATATTCCGAAAGATGAACGTCCAAATGTTAACCTCGTGTATTATAGCTTCCGCTTAATGGTTGCACTTGGTATGTTCTTTATGGCATTAACTTGGTACGGCTTCTATTTAAACCGAAAAGGAAAACTAGAAAACTCAAAACGCTATTTAAAAATTACAATATGGTCTGTCTTACTTCCTTATATTGCGATTAATGCAGGATGGATTGTCGCTGAAGTAGGTCGTCAACCATGGACAGTATATAAACTAATGCGTACAGCGGAATCTGTATCGCCTATATCAGTTCCACAAATTTGGTTCTCATTAATTAGTTTAATTTTGTTCTACACTTTACTTTTAATCGCAGACGTATACTTAATGCTGAAGTTCGCGAAAAAAGGACCTGCAGCATTAGAAGAACCTGCTACTGAGGGAGGTGTAGCCCATGTCTCATGATATGCTTGCAATCATCTGGTTCGGTTTATGGGGCGTGATTTGGACAGTTTACTTCATTCTTGACGGGTATGCACTTGGTAACGGAATGATTTTTCCCTTCGTTACGAAAGACCGACAAGAACGAAATCAATTACAAGAAGCAATTGGCCCGTTCTGGGGCGGTAATGAAGTATGGTTGATTACAGCTGGTGGCGCAACATTTGCTGCCTTCCCAGTCACATATGCTAATATGTTTAGCTATTTATATACACCGTTATTCTTAGTATTACTTGCACTGTTTGCTCGTGCCGCTGGACTAGAATTCATGCATAAAGATGATTCACCAATTTGGCAAAAAACTTGTAAATGGGCATTTGCAATTGGGAGTTTTTTAATTGCTTTCCTATTCGGTGTTACGTTCGCTAATCTTTATTACGGACTACAAATCGGAAAAAATGGTTATGAAGGAAATTTACTTAGCTTATTAAACCATTACGGTATTTTAGGAGGATTGTTCTTCACTGCTATATTTGTCGTATCCGGTGCCCTTTGGGTCATGATTAAAACGACTGGTGAAGTATCTGATCGTGCTTATAAAATCGCAAGACCGTTTTCAATGGCAGCTGCTATCATTTTAGCTATCTTCTATGTAGCAACTGCTAATCGGACAAACTTATTCCAAAACTTTACGGAATATCCGGTACTATTCATTCTTCCAGTACTTGCAATGTTAATGAGTGTACTCGCACTTATTATGGTGTACAAACATAAAATTGGCCTTGCATTCACATTCATTTGCCTAACAATCGCAATGTTTATGACAACTGGCTTTGCAGGTATGTTCCCAAGAATGTTACCATCTCGTATTAACGATGCATACAGTACAACGTTATACAACGCAGCTGGTAGTCAATTAAACTTAAAAATTATGTTCTTCGTTGCAATGGTCATGGTACCAATCGTTATTGGATATCAGCTTTGGAGCTACAGTATTTTTAAAAATAAAATTCATAAAGACTCTGCTAAAGGGTATCACTAAGGTAAAAAAAGACACTTCATTTGAAGTGTCTTTTTTATACGTATGATTTTCGATAAGATGTTATATTTCTAATCTAACAACTATACTACAGAAGAATCATTAACAGCTCACAGCTAGATTGTAGCACAGGACAAGTTCATCATTTTATGCAACTTTGCATATCACACTATAAAGTAAACTGTATTCCCTGATCATTCGCATCATTATCCCATACATCAGCTGTACTAATCCCGCTAAATGTTTGTACTTTCATTCCTGTATTTGATGATCCCGATCCATTATAAGCCTTCGTCTTTTCAATCGGCTGTACGTTATATTTGTCACCTACATTAATTGTTCCATTGCAATTTTCAATAATAACACCTTCCACAACTGCCGGCATTTTGTCACCCACTTTCATTTCTTTACTTTTATTTTATGAAAATCGCCTAGAAAAATAGCATGTTTTAATAAGAAAAAGCACTCAATTTGAGTGCTTTTTCTTTAAGCATAAAGACAAGTTTGGAGACAGTTGACTTCTTCAAAATTTTATTAGGGGTAATATTTTGAAAAAGAAAGCCTTTCATATGTAGATTAACACCACTGGAATATATAGTAAATTGATAATGTTTATACGGAAGATTGCTAATGTTTAGTATAGATAGTTTACACTATGCTAACAGTGAAAACTATCTATACTAATAAAAAAAGGTGCCTTCAAAAAAGACAACTTTCAAAAACAGACACTATAAAACAGAATTATTTATTGTTATATGATTGTTAGATACAAAAAGTAGAGGGAAATGTTTGTATTAAATTCTGCTTTATAAAGTCTGTCTACAACTTATATTGTAATCCTCTGCCTTTGAAAAAAAATATAATATGCACAATTGCATACAAAAAGAAAAAGCACTCTACTGAGTGCCTTTTCAACCATTTTACTTTTAATATATCGCTTTGAATATATTGTAACATACGTATCTATATATTTTATTGAGAAAATTCAAAATCCTTTTTCTTTCATTTTCAATTATAAAATCATGTAATATAAAAGGTATGTCAAATTCTTATACAAGTTGAGGTGTACTATATTTATGATGTATTTTGGAATTATTCCTCTTATACTGTTTATTATTTTTCTTATCTCGTATTTAAAAGATCCGCGAAAAATAATAAACGGCTTTTTATTTAATGCCTTTATCTGTTCATTTCTATTATTTTGCGCTATAGCCTCATTTGAGTCTGGTAATAACGATTTACATTTTATCGTTATCATCCCCATGTTAGCACTACTTGTAATGATACCTTTTGCTATAGTCGCTTTAATGTTCGGACTTTTTCTTAATGCAAAAATTTTAATGCAACGTGAAGGAAGGCGTTTCACAAACTCTTTAACTTTAATTGCTGCTTTAGGGATTTTATTCTTTATAATGCTCCCTATCATAAACCCAGCAAGTTTAGTTTCATCGCATTTAGAGCCTATTTTTGCAGCTATTTCTCTTATAAGCTTCTATTTCTTTATACACTTATCTAACTTCTTAAGCGCATATTTTTTATACCAATTCAACAGACCAAGACGTAATCAAGATTTCATTATCGTTCTTGGTAGCGGCTTAATTAATGATAAAGTACCACCATTACTTGCAAGCCGCATTAATAAAGCTATCGACTTCTATTGGAAACAAGCCGCTGTGAATACACCACCAACAATTATTTTCTCTGGTGGTCAAGGTCCAGATGAAGGCCTTCCAGAAGCAGAAGCAATGCAAAATTATGCTGTTGAAAAAGGAATTCCGCTTGAACATACAGTACAAGAAAATCGCTCTGTAAACACATATCAAAATATGTTGTTCTCTAAAGAAATTATGGATTCTTTAAAACCTGAAGGTAAATATAAAAGTATTTTTACAACGAATAATTTCCACCTTTTCCGCGCTGGTATATACGCTAGACAAGCTGGTCTTAATAGCCAAGGAATCGGGTCAAAAACTGCATTTTATTACTGGCCTAACGCAATGATTCGTGAATATGTTGCAATTGTCGTAATGGGACGTAAGCGTCATATGAAAATATGTGGAACTATTTTAGGTTTCGCTTTATTCATATCAGTACTTAGTTTTATATTTTCTTAATAGTATCCCATCCTTTGAAAGGATGGGATTTCTTATACTCATTTCAAAAATATTTTAAAGATAATATGGTGATAATATTCCCTGCATACATCCATTAAAGGAGAATTTTTTCAAATTAAATGTTAAAATGAAATTTAGGTGTGAATAACGTAACAAATAAGAAACTAGTTTGAAACGAGGAAATTATATGGAGAAAATTATCAAAAACAAGCCCAATAAGCTAAAAATTGCTTCAAAAGCTTTGATGATTATTATTGGGGCATTTATCACAGCGTACGGATTAGAAGCGGTATTAATTCCAAATAACGTATCAGACGGTGGTGTAACTGGTTTAAGTATCGTTAGTTCAAGATTATTTGGATTGCCATTAGGAGCTCTAATCGCAGTTATTAACATTCCTTTCGTTTGGTTAGGGTATAAGCAAATCGGTAAAAGCTTTGCGATTTATTCTATTATCGGAATTGCTTCATTAGCAGTAGGTACCGTTGTCATGCACGGAATACCAGCTATTATTGAAGGTGATACATTATTAGTTACAGTTGTTGGTGGTATTATCATCGGTTTTGGTATGGGACTAGCATTACGTAACGGTGGGGCATTAGATGGAATCGATATGCTTGCTGTATTGCTTTCTCGTAAGTTACCATTTGGAACGAGTGACCTTATTTTATTCTTAAACATGTTCGTATTTATTTTCGTATCAACGGTATTCGGCCTTCAAGGAGCTATCCTTTCGGCAATTGCTTACTTTATCGCTTCGAAAGTGATTCATATCGTTGAAGTTGGTTTAAGTGGTTCAAAAGCATTTAAAATCATTACAAAAGAGCCTGAATTAATGGTAGAAACAATTCGCGATCGTTTAGGCCGAAGTGCAACATATAACGAAGTATACGGTGGTTATTCAAGAGAGAAGTTCAAAGAAATTTCTTGTGTAATTAACCGTTTAGAAGAAAGTAAAATGAAAGAACTTATTAATGAAATCGATCCACACGCTTTTATTACAGTTTATGATGTAGCAGAAGTAAAAGGCGGTAATTTCAAGAAACGTGATATTCATTAATCGTTATATAAAAGAGGGTATGCCAAAATTTTGGCACACCCTCTTTTTATTATTAAGTTGCTATCGTTGTCAGTTTTTGTCGGTAAGTCGATATATTTCAATAATCGCTGATATATTTTTACTCTCCCCCCTTATGCCTAAATCGCACTAATAATAAGGAATTAATTCCCATAACAAGAAAAAAGACCAAAAAGCAACTCACACTTTTCGGTCTCTACACTATCTTCTCTTCGTAATCTTTCCTGAACCACCGACCCTCGTTTTCGGAGGAGATGTATTCCTTGGCGGGGTTTTAATAGATGATTTTGGCTTCACATCTGATCCGCTTGAACCACCTGGATTTTTCGTTATTTTCCCTTTGCTTCCAGTAGGAGGCGGAGGCGTACTACTTCCTTTTTTAGTAATACTTCCTGTATCTCCTACGGAAGGTTTCGAATCTACATGATCGCCTCGCTTAATGATAGACCCTTTTCCTTCCTTCGTAATTGGAGGAGGGGTTTTCTTTTCTTCTTTCGTAGGCGGTCTCTCTGGAATAACCGGTTTATGATTTTGTCTGTCATTATACCCGCGGTAATCACCGTACGATGATTTTCGTGAACCAAATATATCATTTAATATACTTCCCATAATATACCCTTGCAAGAAGGACGGTTGGTAATTTTGACGGACAAATTCTTTATTACTTATTTCAATTAACGTATCAGATGGTTTCTCTTTATCCTTTTGCAGGTTATAAATCTTATCAGAATAAACGAGGAACATTTGATTTTCGTCTTCTTTAGATGCTTGCTTCGGTTCTCTTTCGTTAATGAGTTCCTTCGCTACTTCAGGAACCGACCGATTGGCGGCCCTATACACGTAAGATTCTTGTTTACCTTCCTTGGCAACAGATTCAAGTGGATAACGGTCTTGAATCGACTTTGTCTGCCCGCCTTGACAACCTGATAAGGCATAACCAGCAACAACAAGTAATATAACGATAGCAAGTATAGGGATCACAAACGATTTAATCATGGTAAACAATCGGTTTGACATGATTACGCCCCCTTACGTTGCTCTTATAATTTGTACATCAGCAGGAATGATTGCTTCTCCCTCATACATCATTGTGCGACCATTTTGCCATTCAATACGCAATAATTTTCGATTATCTGATTGGAATTCCCATATATACTGTTCTTCTGAAGCTGAGAATGGAGTTTTTCCCATCACAACAACACGTCCGTTATATTGTTCTTCCATATGGTACTCGGTATCATCCATTTCAATTGTCGTCGGAATTTCATCAATTGAATCTAAGCGACCATCAATTGGAGTATATAATTTGTAATACGTATTTTCACGGTCTTCAATTTTTAAATAACGAATATCTTTCCCGTCTTGCAGTGTCAAAACAATTTCTTTACGAGAATGCATACTCGTTTTCCCAATTAATTCATACATAACTAATGAAACTTCAATCATATCGCCAGGAGCTAACGTTAAAAGACTCTTTTCCGGCTTCGGTGGCTCTGGGCTTTTCATTATATTTTTAATTCGTTTAAATAAACTCATGATCTACCCCTCCTTTTCTCTTTATAAACACGCACCTAAAATTAGTGCACCAACAATATGTAATGATCCGGCTAGCATCGCATGTGCAACGCTACCTTCTTTCGTACCCTCTTCTAAATCAAGACCAGACATTTTCTTTAATACGAATTCGATAAACATTTCTACCACTAATAAAATAACGAAAGAAACTGCTGATGCAAGAAGTGCTTGCCATAAATCATTTGCTTTCGTTATCGATTGGGATAAAATGTACCCTTGTGCAAATAATTTCATAATAAAACGAGTTGTTACAGCTGTATTTCCATTTTTGATTTCTTTTAAATCATTGTATTTTGTAAAAATTGAATCAACCCACATAATTGCAAATAAAAGTACTGCACTCGCTCCAGTCCATACAAGCATGGCTAACACATTTGTCCATGTCATTGCAAAACCTCCTCTAAAAAATAATAGAAAACCGACATGAATTTGTTTAGACATGTCGGTTCATTTGTCTCTATTCTATATTATTTCTCATACTGCTTCATAATACGAGCTAATTCATCGTCAACAGCAGAATTTTTATTTAAGCTTGCGAATTCATCATCTAATGATTTTTCTTTTTTGTACACTTCACCGCTTGCTTCTGCTTCAGCCTCTAATTGAAGAGCTTTCTCTTCCATACGGCTTAAACCAGCTTTTGCTGAGTTTGAATCAAATCCAGACATCGCCTGATTAATATTCTTTTGTGCTTTCGCCGCATTTACACGTGCTACAAGTGTCTCACGTTTATTTTTCAGTTCATTTAATTGCTTACGCATTTCTTCTAGCTTCAGGCGCAGATTATCAGCAGCAGCTTTGTTTTGCTCATAGCTTGCTTTATACTCATTCATCTTTTGCTCTGCATTTTGTTTTTCTTCTAGTGCACGGCGCGCAAGATCTAAGTTACTAGCTTGAACAGCCATATGAGCTTGTTCTTCACGTTTTTTCACAAGTGCTTCTTGCTCTTCAAATAAGATTTTGAATTTCTTCTCAAGCGCAATTTGAGCTGCTACACTTTTCTCAGCTTCTTGTACATCAGCTTGCATATCGCGTAAATATTGATCCGTCATCTTAACTGGATCTTCCGCTTTTTCAATTAATGAATACACATTCGACATTGTTAAATCTCGTAATCGTTTAAATACAGACATCTAAATTCCTCCTATGATATACCTCATATTTTAAATTCACTACTTGGAAAAATAAAAATCTTCCTTAACAGTAAAGAATAGTAATTTTTACAGCTATGTGTTTATTATAACAAAATGAAGATGTACTTACATGTTATTTCCAAAATACATCCATTATAATATGACATTCTAGATGCAATATTGTATTTCTAATATATTCTCATTATCTCCCTTTAAAATTAACTTACTTTTTTGCAATTTCACTAAATTACATAAGTGTAATATTACTGTAAGCTAACTCGATACTTACGTTTCCATATTTCTTATACACTAATACCAGAAGCAACAAACAAGCTTCTCATCATTTCAAAACTAATACAAAAATTGTATTTACTATAAAACATTAAAAAGGAGAAATCATCATGAAAAAATTAGTAGGAATCGGATTAGCAGCAGCAATTTCATTCGGAGCATTATCAGGTTGTTCTTTATTAGGAGAAAAAGCAAACGGATTTGTACTGTACGGAACAGAAGATCAAGTAACACAAATTGCAGATAAAAATAAAAAAGAAGTGAAAGAAAAAGACTTCTATAAAATGAAAATGACAACATTAGACGGTAAAAAAGTTCTTGTCATGGATAAGAAAACTGGTGAAGAACTTGTGAAGAAAGAGTTACTTAGCAAAGTGGATGCAAAAGACGACACGAAGCCACTTGATAAATTACCAGCTGTAACAACAGAACAAGGTGTATTATTCGCAAAAGAAAAAGTAGAAAATGCTACACTTGATGGGGCAAAATTAAAATACGAAGGCAATACAATTATCGGTAGTGGCCGTGCATATGCCGACATGTTCGCGGTTGTTGATGATGCAACATACGGAAATGTAAAAGGTGAAGAAAAATCTGTAGGTGTATTAAAATTTGATAAAGACCCAAGTAAAGAATTCCCTGGAAAGAATGGTGTAGAATCATCACAGCTTGTAAAAATTAAGAAGTAATAAAAAAGCTTTGCGAAATTCGCAAAGCTTTTTTCTATTTATTATGAGCAATTTGCTCCATATCCGGACTACAAGTTTGCGACTGACATGACTTATTTAAAGAACATGCCGCGCATTTTCCTTTTTTACTTCTCTTTACAAAATGAACTAACGTGTATGCTGCATAACAAAAAATGATAGCTCCAATTATAATATTGACCATCATCACAATACATCTCCTTCTAGAATCCGAGTAAGGATCCGACTTGGTATATAATGAGCGTTAATACGTAAGCAACTACGAGCGGATAAACGACTGAGAAAATCGTCCATTTTGCTGATCCTGTTTCACGTTTAATAACAGCTACTGTCGCTAAACACGGAACATATAATAAAATAAAGAACATAAATGCATATGCTGATAACGCAGTATAATGTGCTCCCATTACATTTCCAAGCACATCTTCTTTCACCGCATAAATAATTGCCATTGTAGAAACGACAACTTCTTTCGCTAAAAATCCTGTTAAAAGAGATGCTGCAGCTTGCCACGTTCCAAAGCCGAGCGGTGCAAATAGTGGTGCGATAAATCCACCAATCATCGCTAAGTAACTGTCTCCCATATCCACACCAAATCCTGATGGACCTGCGTAGTTTAATAACCAAATGACAACAGAACCACCGAAGATGAATGTACCTGCTTTACGAACAAATCCCTTACCTTTCTCCCACGTGCTTAGCCATAACGTTTTCGCTTGTGGCACGCGGTAAGGAGGTAGTTCAATGACGAAAATAGACTTTTCCGCTTTTAAAATGGTAAGAGACATAATTTTTGTAACTAATAATGCAAGAACAATACCTGCAACATATAAAGAAAACACAACAGTTGCCTGACTATGAGGGAAGAATACTCCCGCAAATAATGCGTATACAGGTAAACGTGCCGAACAAGACATAAATGGTGTTACAAGAACTGTAAGTAAACGTTCTTTTTCTTGTTCAATCGTTCTCGCTGCCATAATACCTGGAACATTACATCCAAAACCGATAATCATCGGAATGAATGCTTTTCCATTTAAACCGAAGAACTCCATAATTCTATCCATAACAACTGCAATTCGCGCCATATATCCTGAGTCTTCTAATAATGAAATGAAAAAGAATAGTGCAAAGATTTGTGGAACGAATACTAATACCGCACCAACACCGGCAATAATACCTTCTGTAACGAGTGCTTGAATAAAATCAGAAGCTCCGACACTTGTAAGTCCAGCTGTCACCCAATCCGTAAGCTGGCCACCAAAAAACTCATCTAACATATCCGATAAAGGTGTACCAATCCACGTAAACGTAACCTGAAAAATAAAAAACATAACTGCTAAAAAGATTGGAAGTCCTAAAATTTTATGTGTAATTAATCTATCAATTTTTTCTGAAAAAGGAATTTTTCCTTCTTTCTCATGCTTCATAACATTTGTTTTTAACTTTTCAATATACGCTTCACGAGTTTTGTAAATGTGCTCTTCCAACGTACAATCAAGTTTTTCTTCTAAGCGAGATCGAATGGCTGCAAGTTCCTTATAAATTGGTAATGCTTTCATCTCTTTTTCTACTACTTCGTTATTGCTTAAAAATTGAAGAGCTAACCATCTCGGATGCTCGTAATTCGCTTTCTCTAAAAGAGAAATTACTCCTCCAATTCCTTCATCCATTCGTACACCATATGAAATAATGAATGGCTTTTTCGCATTTTTGTCATTTTCTTTAAGCGTCGCAAGTAGTTCTTCACAACCTTTTCCGCTTCTTGCAACGACAGGAACGACTGTTACACCTAATAGTTCTGATAATCGTTTAACATCAATTACAATGCCTCTTTGCTTCGCCACATCAATCATATTTAAACCAATTGAAACGGGCTTACCAAATTCAAGTAATTGCAACGTTAAATGCATATTTCGTTCAAACTGCGAAGAATCCACAATATTTAACATATGCTGAAATTCTTCTGTTAATAGAAAGTTTGTTACAACACCTTCATCACGTGAAACTGGATTTAAATCATAGACGCCTGGTAAATCAATTAATGTTCCTTGCTTATCTTTTAATTTACCAACCTTCTTTTCTACTGTTACACCGCTCCAGTTTCCTACATACTCATAAGAACCAGTAAGTGCATTAAATAATGATGTTTTCCCTGTATTCGGATTCCCTAGCAAAGCTACCTTATTCACGCTAATTCCACCTTTATCATTTTCGCGTCACAATGACGAATACTAATTAACTGTCCACGACACTCCAATGTACAAGGACCTTTGAACATCGCTTTTTGCTTCATGCGAAGTTCGCTTCCTTCAGAAAGACCAAAAGCAGCCAGTCTTCTCTTTAGTAACTGATCTAACGACTGAATACTTTTTACTAACACTTTCTCACCAATTTTAATATCTACTAAGCTCATAACCTTCCCCCTCCGAAGAGAATGATAATTATTTTCAAAAGAATTATAGCACACTCTATTTCTTGAGCACTATACCCTTTGACTTCATATTTATTAACATTTCTCTACAATTTTATTTCAATTATTGTCATAATAGATTCGTTTGCCATTCTCATCCATTTCGCTTACAATAAACAATAACAAATAAAGAATTTCGTTATCACAGGGGGAGCCATGCCGCTGAGAGGGAACACTTCGTTCCGACCCTTCGAACCTGTTAGTTAATGCTAACGCAGGGATTGTGCAAACGTCCGAAATACATACCTCTTTTTTATTTACGTATTTCGTATCCTCCTATGATATCTATTCTTTTTTGTACAACTTGGATTTAGGGGGAGACAACATGCGTAACACCAATTTACAAGCGATGATCGAATCTGCTATTCTTGCAGCCTTCGCCATGATCATCGACATTTTACCATTATCAATTAAACTTCCAACAGGCGGTTCCATTTCATTTGCTATGATTCCTATTTTTATTATTGCTTACCGCTGGGGCTTTAAATCAGCTTTCTTAGGCGGTTTAGTATGGGGACTATTACAAATTGTGGTGGGAGATGCTTACATTTTAACACCTGTTCAAGCATTCATTGAGTACTTCATTGCCTTTGCTTTTATTGGATTTGCTGGCTTATTCTATCGTCCAATTCAAAAAGCACTTTTAACATCTAATGAAAATAGCTTAGAACAATCAAATTTAGGTAGCCGTAAAGACAAACCTTCATCAAAACAAAACCAGGGTAAGAAAGTCCTTGCTTATATTATCCTTGCTACATTTATCGGTAGCTTTGCTCGCTATTTCTGCCACTTTATTGCTGGCATTATTTTCTGGGGACAATATGCACCGAAAGGTCAATCAGCTGTGTTATATTCATTAATCGTAAACGGCAGTACAATGCTCGGTTCTTTTATTTTATGTACAGTTTTACTTATATTTTTATTCCTTACTTCACCACGATTATTCAAAAGCATCAATGCTTATCAAATAAATGCAAACAAAAAGGGCGCTTAATGAGCGCTCTTTTTTCATATCGTAATATCAATTAAAAATACAATAAATGCGCAAAAGAAAATAAATACCATCATACTTAGCCAATTGCTATGCACGGTTCATCGACTCCTTACATAACCTCATATTCTAAACAAATTATACTGATTAAAAATAAAGATTAGGTAAAGATAATATGAAAATAAATTAAAAAAACGTAGATAATATGATCTACGCTTTTTTCGGTAAATAGAAATAAAATAACACACCATTTTCTGTATTTTTTACCCCATATTCAGCATCATGTAGTTCTAAAATGTTCTTTGAAATGGCAAGCCCAAGCCCCGTCCCACCTTGTGAACGCTGACGAGCTGTATCCACGCGATAAAAACGATCCCAAATTTTATCTAATTGTTCTTCTTCAATGTGAGTACCTTTATTTTCAATACACACTTTTATACGATCCTTCTCATCTATTGTAGAAATAATAATATCCTCTTTATTTGGTGTGTAGCGTATGGCATTCGTAATAAAGTTCACGATGACTTGTTCAATCCGGCCTTGATTTGCAATCACTTCAAATGAACATATATTTTTATGAACATGAAGTTCTTTTTTCTCTATTTCCACAGATAGATGTTCACATATATCTTCAATTACTGTATCAATATAAAACGAATCCTTTTTCATTTTATATGTACCAGATTCAAATTTAGCTAGCTCAAGCATATCCAATATTAACGTATCCATTTTGTCTACTTCTCTCTCCATTGCCTGAAAATAATACTCTTTTTTATGTTCAGCTACCCCGTCTTTTAAAATAGAAATACAGCTTTTCATAATACTTAGCGGTGTTTTTAATTCATGTGAAACACCAGAAATGAATTCTTTTCGCGTCTTTTCTAACTTTCTTTCCTTTTCAATATCTTCTTCTAACTGTCCAATATGCGAATGGAGTTTATTTGATAGCACATTAATATTTTTTGATAAATCCCCAATTTCATCTTTTGAAGTAATCGGTATTTTTTCTGTGAAGTCTAAATGCGCTATTTTCTTCGTTGTATCATTTATTTTCAATAATGGCTTTGCAATTTGTTTTGAGTAATAGAACGAAGCTAAAAAAATAAGAACGACTACAAATGCAATGATATAGATATAATAATCTTGCACCATTTGTACAGCCTCATCTACGGGCTGTAAAGAAGCCATCGCATAAATATATGTTACTGATCCACCTTTTTCTTTTATCGGCTTAATTAATAATTTATATTTTATATCATTCTTTTCATAGTCCATTGTTTGTATTGCATATTGTATATGCTTGCTCTCTTTTAATAATAAATCCTTTTGAAATTCTTTTATGTTATCTAAAAAGATGCTATTTTTATAAATTTGATTTATAGGACCTGTTACATCAGGAAGCTGAACTTTCGTAACACGCCCACCTATGTAAGCATCTAATTCTTGAGCAGATTCTTTCTGGACAGCTGGTTTCTTTTCCTTAGCAAGTTGTTCTTCGGCTGCTCTCTTTTTCTCCTCATTTAATTTCATTTTCTCCTGAAACGCTTTTTCTAACGGTTTATTAGATCCACTTAAATTTTGCTTGCCTAACGTGAAAGAGAATGGAATATAATTATCATCTTTTTTCACGCCAGAAAAATAAATTTCTTGTCCTAAAAATGCATTTGATGATTTATTATCAATCTCCTCTATATTGATGAGATTGTATAAAGGAATTTTGAATATTTGTTGTCCAAAGCTCTTTTGTTGCCTACGATCTATCGTTACCTCAAAATAAAAATCATCCGCATGTTTTAAATTCCCATTCTGATCTAATGTCGTAATCCACGTATTATTTTCTCTTAAAAAGTCTTGCTCCAGTCGCTTAATTTCTTCTGCATTTCCTACATAATTCAAATAACTCTTCTCAAAGGAATTTAAGTTCACTTTAATATCTTCTACTTTTCGATTCGCATAATATTGTTTAAAAAATATCGTTTGTCCAATAAATATCGTCACTAAAATTAACATGCATAATGCTGTTGTGAGGGTAAATAATTTTAGTACAATTCCTTTTCTCATACATTCCCCTCAAATTTATAACCTGTTCGTACTACAGTTGTAATGTACTTTGCTTTCTCTCCTAATTTATTTCGCAAATTACGAATATGGCTATTAACGGTTCGGTCATCACCGGCAAATTCGTATCCCCAAATTCTTGAAATGAGTTGCTCCCGTGTTAAAACAATCCCTTGATTTTTCATAAAATACGCTAATATTTCAAATTCTGTATGCGTTAAATTAATGTCTGTTTTATCTACCGTAACAGCGCGAGACGGAAAATGAACGTGAATACCGTGGAGTGATAATGTATCATCTTCATTCTCTAAAAGTTGCTTTGTCACTTTTCTGCTTTCTAACAATCTTTTTGCTCTTGCTAATAAAATTGGCGGACTATACGGCTTCGTCACATAGTCATCTGCCCCAAGTTCAAAACCAAGTAACGTATCGTCTTCATCTACGCGCGCCGTCAGCATAATAATAGGCACCTCGGACGTCTTCCTAATCCTTCGGCAAACAGACCATCCATCGAGTTCTGGCAACATAATGTCTAAAATAACTAAATCCACCTTTTCTTGCTCAAATATAACTAAAGCTTCTTTTCCATCTCTTGCTTCAAACACTACATATTGCTCACTCAAAAAATAATCTTTTAATATTTCACGCAAAATATCTTCATCTTCCACAATTAAAATGTTTTTTGACATAACTTATGTATCCCCTTCCGTTTTCAGAAACTATCACTTCATTTTGAATAACTAGCCGTTAACTTCGCCTCGATAATATATCTATCTGGTGCATCCCCTATATAATCAAATGGATAGCAAGTCGTCAGTGTTAATACCGGTTCTTCTTTTTTTATAATAACAGTACGATCATCCGCGTGGGTAATCCACGTCTTTTGAATTTCATATGTGTAAATTTTATTATCATACTCTAAAACAAGCGTATCTTTTTCTTTTAACTCCCCTAAATCGGTAAATACAGTATCCCGGTGTCCACTCAAAACAGTATGTCCACCTCCAGATGGCGTTGTCGTTAAATCACTAACGAACATACCCACTCCTTTTTTCAAAGTCGTATCATCCGCTCCCCAATATATAGAAAACTTCTTCCCTATTTTTGGTATGTTTAACATCGCTACCTTTTCTCCTTCTTTATGTTCTGTTTGAGAAGAAGGCACTTGGGAAGTTACAGGTGTTTCGGAAGAAAGTTCATTATCTTGTATATTTTCAAGGCTCTTTAGTTCTTTTTTTGTTAATTGTTGAGCAGAGCTTTTTCCTTTATACCATTCGACAGCGTAATATGCTCCCATAAATAGCCCTATAGCCATCAATATGATACCGATATAATTGAGTATCTTCATGTTTCATCCCTCCATGCAAAAAATGGTAGGAATAACCTACCATTTTTAATATATGAAATTATGCCATTCTTTATAGGACAATATTTGATTTATGCCTTAACTTTATTCCGACGATTCAAACCAAATAATGTACCTAGTGCTACAAGACATGCGCTTAGTCCCATCATTGCTACATTATTAGATGCTGTGTTTGGTAATTTCTCTCCAGCTTCTTTTTTTGCAATAGCTTCCTTTTCTTTCACTTGTGGCGCTACTACTTCTTTAGCCATATTACTTTTTTCTTTTTCTTGTACTTGTGCCGCTTGCTTTTTCGCTACTTCATTCTTCTCTTGCGCTTGCGCCGCTTGTTTTTTCTCTGTATCATTTTTTTGCTGCGCCTGAATCGCTGCTTCTTTTTTTGCTATATCTTGCTGTATTTGCGCTGCTTCTTCCTTTGTCAATGTTCCAGTTGAAGCACTTGCTACTGAAGAATATCCTACTGTTAAAAGTGCCATCGCACAAATTGGTAATAGTTTCTTTTTCATTTTATTTCTCTCCTCTTATACGTTTTACATCACTTCGCATCGGATGTATCACTAGAATAAACAAGAGATATAAATTTAAGATGCAGATGAAATATATTTCATTTAAAGATTTCATTGTAGAGAAATAAAAAAACATCGCAATATGAAGTGACCCCCGAAAAGGGGACACCAATCAAAACACCTAAACCACTTGTTCCCTAAATTCTTTAGGGGATAGGTGGTTTAATTTTTCTTGAATTCGCACACAATTGTA
>NZ_JAKUGG010000017.1:0-136654 GCF_022663835.1 Bacillus cereus group sp. BfR-BA-01347
TTTGTTTCTCCTCAGCCTCTTTTTGTTCTTTAGCTTTTTGTTTCTCTTCGGCTTTTAGCTTTTCTTCATCTTCTTTTTGCTCTTTAGCTTTTTGTTTCTCTTCGGCTTTTAGCTTTTCTTCATCTTCTTTTTGCTCTTTAGCTTTTTGTTTCTCTTTGGCTTTTAGCTTTTCTTCAGCCTCTTTTTGCTCTTTATCCTTTTGCTTTTCTTCGGCTTTTAACTTTTCTTCAGCCTTTTGTTTAGCGAGAATTTCTTGTTTTTCCTGTGGTGTCATGTTCATGTTAACTACAATTAATGAAATAATAGATAAAATAAAAGCTATTCCTGTAAACTTAAAATATTTCTTAGTGTTTGGTTTCTTTTTTAAACGAAATACCAAAGATGTGATTAATAAAATAAACGTGGCCAGCATTGCTATTGCAAATAGAAATGAGAAAAATATTTTCATTTATGTAGCTCCTAACTTATAAAGTTGTATTTAAAATTCATATTAATAGCTTTTTAAACGAGCAAAACTTTCTGGAATTCCATAGATTTCAGCTATTTCTTGAATTGATAGATTTGTATCTTGATATTCAGAAATCATTTCATCAGGTAATAAGAGTTCGACTGCAAATGTATTTGCTTCGATCTCTAATCGATCTACAGAAAAAAAGGTTTTATTTCGTAAAAATGGAGTATTAGCTTTTGGGTGTAATAGGGCATGTCCTAGTTCGTGGGCACACACAAAGCGTTGTGTAGTTTCGTCAATCCTATTATTAATATGAATGAATTTAAAGCGTTTATAAGTGTTGTAAAAACCAAGAGTATTCCCTAGGTCTTCAAACAACACTATAATATCTTTTCGTTTAGCGATTTCAAAGGGGTTTGTTGTGCCGTGTTTTTTTACGATTTTCATTACGTAGTCTTTAATTTTCATTTCTCGCTCCGTTCAATCTTTTTTGTACTTGTTTGGAGTGAATTTTTGTTTTGCTAATTGTTTTGCCATGCGCATAGAGTTTTCTAGAGAAATACGAATCATTTCTTTTGTGTGTTCGTCTATTGGTTCGCCGTCAAACATTAAAGCATCTTCGCTATTTTCTAATTCTTCTAATGTTTTTTCTAAATCACGTGCAATATCGCGTTCTTCCTTTTTAGAAAGTTTGTTAGACCTACCCAATAATTCGTCTGTAGATATTTCATATAAATCAGCTAATTTGCCTAATGTTGTTGTATCGGGATCACGATAGTCGCGCTCATAATTTGAAAGGACAGTATTTGTAATACCGATTTTTTCGGCGACAAACTTTTGAGACCATTTGCGTCTTTCTCTTTCTTTTTTTAATCTATAGCCTAAAGTCATAGTTTATCCTTCCATTCTTCCATTTGTCTTTTCGTTAATTATTTTAACAATATTTCACGTTATGTGAAACTTTATTCACTAAAAGTTAAAAAATTCATTGACTTTCACGTTACGTGGAATTATTATTGATACATAAGGTTCACGTTACGTGGAATGAGGTGGTGTTAAATGGAGATTAATCAAAAGATACGGGAATTAAGAATTTCTAAGGGTATTTCACAAGTATTTATGGCAAAAGAACTTAGTATTTCTGTATCAGCTTATAACATGAAAGAAGCAGGAAAACGTTCGTTTAAAGCACAAGAATTAAAGTGTGTTGCAAAGGCACTAAATGAACATCCATCAATTTTTTTTGAATAAATATTACACGTAAAGTGGAATTTGTTGTGAAACTTGTGTAAAAGTAGGTGAGAAAATGCCAACAACTAACATGGCAGTACCAACAGACCCGTCGCATAAACATATAAAAAGCACTTCAAGAGGTGACACCATGAGCCAACAAGAAGAATATGCGGCGACTTATGAATTTGGAAAAACGAAAGTCCATGTTGTGGCTCCTGAGCCAAAATCACAAAAGGATATTGATAAAATCCGTCAAGCATATTACAAGGCTGGTTGGGCCATCATCAAAGAGATACAAGTAAAAGCAAACGTTGAGGAATAGTTCCTCTCTTTTTATACGAAAAGTAGACAAGTTACATATGTACTAAGTTCATTGTAACCATTTGAAAACTAAATATGGAGGCGAACAGATATGGGAACAAGCATATACTGCAATTCAGCGATAGGGGAATTATTACAGAATGCTAGAGAATGTTGTGACAATGTTCAGCTGAAAACGAAGAAAGGGCTATCTAAGTACCTTGGTATTACACATGAAAGATTAACCCGTATTGAATCTGGACTTTCTAAACCAGAATTTGAACTTGCGATGGATTGGTGCCATGCAACAGGAGCAAAATTGAATCAACAAGCGATTAAACATATTTATGGTGTTGGGTTACCACCTACAGATCCACGTTTAACTCAAGATGTAAATCTACAATTGATGAACTACATTAAGCAAGCTGAAGAGGGAATTGCGGCAGCAAAGGAAATCATGAACTTACAAGTTACAACAAGGTCATGGAAGCATGATGAAAAAAAGAAACATGAATACGCAGTTCATGCAAAAGAAATCTTCGATACAATCCAAGCTACTCAATGTGTAGTACAAGCTCTTGAACAAGTTCATTTTGGCATTATGGAACAAATACAAAGAAGTTGGTTGCAAAAGGCTATGGCAGAAAACGTTATTATTCAATCGGTGGATAGCTTAATGACTTTAACGAAGATGCTGTAAAGGAGGAAGAGAAATGACAGTAGATTATAAGAAACCTAGTTTAAAAGAATATAAGGAATTAATTCGATATGACGCAAAACTAACTGGTGAAATAAAAATAGCAGAATTACTTAATGAGGATGTAAAAACAGTTGAGTTAAAGCAAGAGAAGAAATTGTTGGGGATTCGAATCAAAATTATTGAAGCATCATTTATTTTGAAACATAAATGGGTAAATAAAAAAGCTACCGCCTAGACAACAGTAGCTCTGAAAAATATCGTAAAGCAATTATAACATTATATAAATCATTTGGACAAGCCGCTGTGCTTGTCGTTATGACCAGAAAGGGATTATTCCTCCCTTACCTCTACAATGTTCCTTTCTGGTTGTAACGATGCGTACAGCATCAATTTAATTAGAAAGGAGATGTAATTCATGAACGATAAAAACAATTGTCTTCATGATCTTGTTCTTCCTGGAGATTTTTCATTTGCGAATAAACTTCGTAACTGTATGAGTGAATGTATTTATAACATGTTTAATGCAGAATCAACCGAAGAATCAAATCACTGGGAAGAAGAGCTGGAGCGATGTACAAGGGAATTTAAAATGCTTCGTAATACAAAAGAGGAACATGAGGCATCAATGAGTTATCGTGTAGTGATTAAAGATTTAAGAGCAAGAGGAGTTAACGCTTCGTTAGTAACACGTAGAAAATAAAAAAGATCTATCACTTGGCAGAGTGATAGACAAACGGTCTTGCAAAGATCTTAGGATTAATTATATCAAATTAGCATTCGTATAACAACGGAGTGTGCTACATGCTTTTAGACAAATCGTTACATAGAGTGTTGCTGAACCCTAAAGTGTTTCAACAAGCAACATCAGAGCAACACCTAATTTACTTAATAAAACAATATCTCAAAATAGGATATAAGAATTATCGCTTATTACGTGTAGAGGACGGATTCGCGATATGTAAACGGGAGGATGAATAATATGGCAGTTTATAGACCAGTACACGTTTCATTTTGGCAGGATTCATTTGTTTTAGATCTTACACCGGAGGAGAAGTATTTCTACTTATATTTGATGACAAACAGTAAGACCTCTCAATCAGGAATTTATGAGCTTCCACTTCGTATCATTGAAACTGATACAGGATATAACCGTGAAACTGTTATGAAGCTATTAGAACGTTTTGCTGAGTACGGAAAAATTAATTACAACCAAAAAACAAAAGAGTTATTTTTAATCAACTGGTTGAAATTCAATCCAATTAAAAATGTAAACATTGAAAAATGCGTTTTAAAAGAGATTCAATCTGTGAAGGACCAGGATTTTTTAGTTGATTTCTATGAAACTTGTTTGCAATTAGAAAAAGAGCAAGATTTTAAAATTCCTCGTATTAAGGAGTATTTATCAGTCCGTTTGGAGGGGCTTATAAGGGGCTTCCAAGACCCTAGCAAGGAAGAAGAAAAAGAAAAAGAAAAAGAAGAAGAAAAAGAACAACAACAAGAAGAACGCGCAGGCGCGGAAGAAGTTGTTGAGATTAATCCAATTTCTTTTTACGAGCAAAACTTTGGATTCATTACACCTTTTATCGCAGATGGTATTTATGCTTGGATAGATGATTTAAATGCAGAGCTAGTTATTAAGGCTATGGAGATTGCTTTAGAGAAGAATACGAGAAACATGTCTTACGTAAATACGATTTTAAGGGATTGGCATCTTAAAGGATTTAAAACAGTAACTGATGTTGAGGCAGCTGATAAAGCATTTCGTGCTCAGCGATTAACGAAAGCTCAGCAACAGACACAAACACCTTATCAACAAAAAGGCTTATCGGAATCTACTAAAAACGTAATACAGCAGCAACAAGCATGGGAGCAGAACATTCCAACAGAAGAAGAACTTGCAGTACTTAACCAACAGAATGCGTGGTTGGCCAAATGAGTAACGATATGATTCGTAATGTTGAAGCTGAACAAAGTGTTTTAGGTAGCATAATCCAAGAAGGCGATTTAATTAAAGATTGTCAGTTAAAGGTAAAACAGTTTTCTTTACCAACACACCAAGTAATTTTCAAGGCAATGAGAGAATTAGAGGATGCTGAGGTTCCGATAGATCTTGTTGCCCTCATTGGAAAATTCGACGAAAGCTTTATGCATCAAATTGGCGGAATTGAATTCTTTGTAAACTTAACAGAAGTTGTTACGACTACTAAAAATTTCTCGTATCACGAAGGTTTAGTTATCGAAGCTTGGAAAATGCGGCATGCTCAGGAGGTTGCTGGTAATTTATATAACCGCCTTCAGCAAGATAGGGATATGAGTGCTATTAGTACATCAATTGATGAATTAAGCGCCATTGAAGAAACAGGTTACTCAGATGAATTTAACTTGAAAGATACGCTTGTTGATTTGTATAAGAACATGCAAATTGATGTAGGAGATTTAACCGGTATACCAACTGGTTATGACGACCTGAACAGAATGACAGCAGGATTACAAGAGGGTGATTTAATCATTGTCGGCGCCCGTCCTTCAATGGGGAAAACAGCATTTGTATTAAATGTTGCTTTTCATGCAGCAAGTGCTCATACAGCAACTGGAATCTTCTCGCTCGAGATGGGGGAGGAGCAGCTACTAAAGAGGATGATCTCAAGTACTGGAAATATAGATGCTACGAAATTAAAGAATCCTAAGAAGCTATGTAATTTAAAGGATTGGGAAAAAATTAGTCAAGCGATGGGATTGATTAATGATTTGCCATTAGAAATTTACGATAAAGCAAATGTAACGATGCAAGAGATTTATGCAAAGGCTAGGAAATTAAAGCGTAAGTACCCTGATAAAAAGGTTTTAATTGCAATTGATTATTTGCAGCTTATTGTAGGGGATCCAAAGCATAGAGGGAACCGCATGCAAGAAATAGGTGAGATTAGTCGTAAGTTAAAACTGATGGCAAGAGAATTAAATGTATGTGTAGTTGCATTATCACAGTTAAGCCGTGCTGTAGAAAGTAGGCAAGATAAGAGGCCGTTGCTATCAGATTTACGTGAGAATGGTCAAATTGAGCAAGATGCGGATTTAATAGCATTCTTATACCGTGAAGATTACTATGACCGCGAGACAGAAAATAAAAACATAACAGAAATTATTTTAGCGAAACAGAGGAACGGTCCGGTTGGTGTTGTTGAACTAGCATTTATTAAAGAATTTAGTAAGTTTGTAAATTTAGAGAGAAAGTTCATCCATCAACAGGAGGCTTAATCATGTTGTTACGTCAGGAAGTAGAACGTAAAAAACTAATAATCATTCGTAAATTATTGGGATTAGGATTAACTGAAATTAACGGACAAACATTAGATCAACTAACGTTAACGCAGCTTGAAGGAATCTTACTTGCAAGCTTGCGGGTATTGGAGGGGAAAAACAATGCCAAAGCAACTAACAATTTTTGATGTGGAACCAGTTGTATCATTTGATCCTAAGAAAGCTCATATTCAACGTTTAAATTCAAAATTACGGTATGCAGATGTGGTTGTGCAAATACCACGTCAAGCTAAAGCAATTGATGAATTAAAACCAACGACAGCACCTGATGAGCGGTATGAGTTATTTGAGGATTATACGATTGGGATTTGGCGTTATAAACGAGCGGAGGATAAACAATTTGTATGGGAAGAGGCAGAAGAAATGTGTAAGCGAGCAAGAGATGAAAAAAAGCCGATTCCAATACGGCTCCATTTATCGCTTGAACAATCATTTGTTCCAGAAAATGTTGTGCAATATTTGTAGACAAATAAAAAAAGCTGAGATCACTCTCAACTCACTCCGACAAAGTAATTATAACATATGGGAGTGATTTTAGTGGGAATTAGAAAAGAAAATATTGTTGAAATGACAGCTGAAATAGATTTGAAAACAAATGGAATATATATTGTTAAAAATGGTCAGGTGCAACTAATAGAACCACCTCAAGGTGGATTTGGTGAACAATCATTTATATATCAAAGCGGAAAAGTAATTCGTATGGAAGAACGAAAAACACAGTTATTATAATCAAATTTGAATTTTGTTAAGAAAGGGAGAATGAGAAATGGTACAAAGAAAGTTTTCAATTGAGGAAATAGATGGTGTGTTACAAATGTTAGTTAACCAAGGACACCTTGCTGATGGTGATGCTGATGAAATACTGAATGTACTTTATGGAAAGTTAGGAGAAGATGGTTTCGAAAAAATCTAATCAAAGCGTTATTTGAATACAAAAGGGGGAAGTGGAAAATGGAATACGTTGAAAAAGCAACTAAAGATATTAGAGAGAATTGGTTTGGAGATCATGTAGCTGAAATTCAAGGTGAAGAAGGATTACAGGTTATTTATTGGGGCAAGCCTGGAACAAATATGTATCGTACTAAATTTGTTCTTGCAGGATATAACGTATTTATTTCAGGTGATATTGGCGAAGCGGTGTATAACCTTACATGTCCAGCAACATTAGAAAATATTAAAGGATTCAATTTAGGGTATTTCACTGAAAAGTTAACGGCTTTTTGTGAAGAACGTTGGAATTTTGATGAAGAAAAGGCAAAAAGGGAACTTGATGAATATTGGAAGGAATACGATATAAACGAAACAAGAGAAGACGGACAGGAAGTATATGATCGTATTATTTCAGCAATTGATGAGAGTTCATCTATGGAAGGTTACCATTTTTGGTTAAGTGACGTTTATCATAGCAGCTCATTAGATTCTGACACGTTGGAAGACATTTGGAATTTCGGTAAAAGGTTGCCACGTCGTTTAATTGGTTACTGGTTAGGATTGCAAATGGCAATTGAACAATTAGAGAAAAGTAAACCTGCAGCAGAAGCAGTGACTTTATAACAAAATAGTTATTGTATGATGAAAAAATTAAAGAACCTGTTATTACTAACAGGTTCTGTGTACAAGGAGTTCAAGGAATACAAGGTAACTGGTCCAGAGAAACCTGTGTATTTCTTGGCTTAGTAGTAATGTATTCAAAATAAGCAAAAAAATGAATAAAAGTTAAATAAAAACTAAAGAAAATCTATATTTAATAAAAAAATCGCGTACAAAAAATGTACACGATTATATAGGAACTATGTCTTGTCTGCTCATTACATTGTATGTAAAACGTGACACATTGCAATAAATTAAAAGAGCACTTTTGACAGTGCTCTTAGGACCAAGACTCTTATTGTAAAAGAGTACATGATAATATATGTGACTTTTTTAAGAAAGTGAATCATTTGACCAGAACTTTTATTTGAAAACTAAAGAGCGCTTTCAAAGGCGCTCTTTAAGTAAAACGAAATTTGAAAAAGAATACCACATGATAGAGTATGTATGCTGTGTAAGTATGTGCAGTTTTACAACAAAATTCTTATTTAAATAGAAAATGACAGCTGAAATGTCAAGGACGTATCAGCTGTCACTGAAATAGATATTAACTTTTATTATTAGGTTTTTAGTTCGTACTTTTGCTCTTATTTCTAGAAGAGATTGTACCAAATATTGCTCCGGACATTGCTCCGATTAAAGTCATAAAAATTGCACTCCATGCTGCAAATGACATAATTACACCTCCTAATAATAAATTTTTGCAACCATATATTTTATTATATCTTAATTTATGGATGTAAGGTAGGCAAAAGGTTAGAAAACTAAACAAAATCGTTATTTGAAAAAATACCAGCTTAAATATTGCGTACATACATTTAAGCTGGAACAAAAAAATAAAGTTATTGTTTATGTTTTTCCTCTTTATCAAGGAAAAATACGACGAATATTGCTAGGAGTATCGGAAACCAAACTTCGTGTGGCATATTAAAACCCCCTTAAAATATATTCTTACTATATTTTACCATATGTAAGAGGTTCAATGTAAGGCAACGAAAAAGATGAGTTTATAACAAAAACGCTATTTTAGTAGAAAACATTAAAAAGGACCCGATTAGGGGTGCGGGTCCTTTTAATGGAACAATAGAACTTTATGGGATTACCAATACATTACCATAAAAGGTAATCAATTTCCATAACTGGAGTGTTGAGAAACCTTTTTATAAAAACTTCATTTTACACAACAAAGCAGCTAGCTAATCTAGCTAGCCGCTCCATTGTAATGCACTGAGGAGTCCTACTAAGCATACATATTATGAGTTGTAACAAAAAGTTACAACTATAGTATAAACAAATCACAAAATAGTATGTATGAAAGAAAACTAAATAAAAATTTCATTTTGTAGAAATAAGGAAAATAAAAAAGAGCACCATGCATAAGTGCTCTTTAAGATAGGAGGTAACACTTTGAGCTGGGTCTAGGTTAGAAGTATATGGTGTAAAAAAAGAAATAAGAACAAGATTTTATTAACTCAGTACAAAAAGCAGCTAGCAGAAGCTAACTGCTCAGCCCTCAGAGAAAGGGAAAAGAAAATTACAGAGGTCACTGTGAATTCAAGCTGTATCAGCCCATTTATAGTATTGGAAAGAATCTAGAATTTTATTCGGACAAACTAAAAAAGAGCAGTTATCATAGCTAACTGCTCTGTGAATAAGAAGAACACAATGGTCATTCGTATTCAACCTTGGTGTACGTATATTGTTAACATGTTTTAGAAATTTATTCAATATAAGAGCAGTTAACTTTTGTTAACTGCTCAAGTAGATACAACTTGGGTAAGAAGCAAGTTGTATTGTGATTAGTATTGTTTGAATATCGAATTTTATTCGTTTTAATAAAAAAAGCAACTAGCAAAAGCTAGCTGCTGAGCCCCAGGGAAGGGAGAGGAGCGATATATTAGGTCTAAGTTTGGAATAAGGGTTTAAATTTTAAGACCTAACCTAAATATAGTATGGATTTTGTTTGAGTTATTATGCATATAACTTGTTCCTCTTAAAAGAATGATTAACAAACAAAGCAGCTAGCAAAAGCTAACTGCTCAGTCTTAAATAAGATTCTAACTGGTTACAGCACATTAAAGATGGGTTATCTATAGTATGGATGGAATATTGAGTTTTATTCAAGGGGGTAGAAGGTCTTTTGCAAAAGAAAAGGCTAGGATTTCTCCTAGCTAGTCATAGGGTATTCGTGCATAGACGAATTTACGTATATTATAACGTAATAACTAGCTGTATGAGATGTTAATGTAGTTAAGTTTTTTACAAGATAATTACATTTATTAACTAAAGTTTAAGTTAGATTTATACAAAATAATCCTTTTAAAGTAAAACAAACAGAATATAGTCCGGCTAGAAAACTAGAGGACACCAATTCATTAAAGCAGCAATTAAAGCTGTTTTAATGAATTGGTGTCCTTTTTATTTTGAAAAGGGAGATGGGGAAATATGAAGGCACTAAAAGACCAATTACGCGAGTGGAAAAAGCAATCCAAGCAAGGAAAGAAGAAAAACAAGAAAAAACAAAAAGAGAAATTAAGTACTCGTGAAATTGAGGATTTAATGGGGATGCATAGACCTTGTTATGAACGAAGACGTGGAGCTTTAAGACAAAAGTAATTTAAAAATAAAAAGGAGTGGTCTTACATGACTAAACAATTATCTTTCTTACCAAAAATTGATAGAACAGCAACACAAGAGGAATTAGAAGGTGTGTTGGAAAGCGTACGTATATATAGACAGTTTGGGATGATGCGTAAAGAAATGAAAGTCACTCCTTCTTATGAAATACGTGAGCATGGTCCTACACATGCAGTCGGAAAACCGTTAGAAGATGTTGCTATAGCGAATATTCAACAAAGTAAACGAGAAGAGTGGCTTGAGAGAATGTCATTACGTATTGATCAGTTTCTAACTCGATTAGGAAACGGTCGTGCTGGAAGTATTCAAAGGGATATTATTTATAAACGTTATTTAGAAGAAGAGGACGTATGTGATTACATGGTTTATAACGAAATAGGAATGTCAGAGCGTACTTACCGACGTTGGAAGTCTAAAGCGTTTTATAAACTTGCTTTTGCGCTTGGATTAGAAGTTTACGAGGCAGAAGAAACAGGAGGTAATGAATAATGAATTTTGTTCAACCGATACGTGATCCAGAGCAAATACAACAGCTAAAAGAGTACTTTAAGGAAAAAAGCGTACGTAATTACATTCTCTTCATTATGGGTATTAATACAGGTCTTAGAATCTCAGATATTTTGAAATTGAAGGTAGAAGATGTC
This sequence comes from Bacillus cereus group sp. BfR-BA-01347, assembly GCF_022663835.1. Classification (NCBI taxonomy): domain Bacteria; kingdom Bacillati; phylum Bacillota; class Bacilli; order Caryophanales; family Bacillaceae; genus Bacillus; species Bacillus cereus group sp. BfR-BA-01347. The sequence continues at coordinate 10,874 of NZ_JAKUGG010000017.1, forward strand.
AAAGGTAGTCATATATCCATGAGGGAAAAGAAAACAGGGAAGCAGAAAAGAATACAAATTACTGCAGCACTGAAAAGAGAACTTAAATGGTTTATTGAAGAAAGAGAAGACAATGAGTATCTATTGCAAAGTAGACAAGGAAAGAATCGTCCTATTGGTCGTAGCATGGCATATAAGATACTCAGTGGAGCAGCAGCAGAGTTTGGATTAGATGAGATAGGAACACATACGTTAAGAAAGACGTACGGGTATCATATGTACATGCAAACGAAAAACATAGCATTACTCATGGAGATATTCAATCATTCGTCAGAGAAGGTCACATTACGGTATATAGGTGTTAACCAAGATGCAATGGATAAAGCAATGAGTAGGTTTAAAATCTAATCACCGCTTATTTCTTTTTAAATCTAGGGGTATTGTAGCATTTTGGAAAAACTCACGCTAAGAGTAAGCAAGATCTTATACAGTTCTAGTAACAAACAAGAATCCTAAAACCGCGCTAGGATAGGAATGTATAAAAAAATGCATAGATCCATAGAACAAAAAAGAAGGTTTCTTGGTGAGAGTACTGTTTCCTTCCTTTTCCTTGCTACCGATAATGATGCGTTATGTTAACTAAAATTGTATACCATATACAGCTTAAAAACAGAAAAAGACTACCTTTTCCCAGTTAAAAAAAGTAGTCTTTTTCTATTACGTAATTGGGTTTCATAAATGATGCCTTATCGCATCTTGGATAGTTTGCTCAAAGGATATTTCCCACCATTATGGAAAATATCCTTTGTTTGTTAAGTTTATTGTTGGCTAGATTGTTGGTTCTTTTTAGCTTCTGCTTGAGCGTTTTGTTGTTTTACTGCTTGTACATCTGTTTCACTAGCAAATTCCGTTCCAAATTTGTTAGATGCAGATGCAGCATTTGTTCCTACAGAAGTTTTATTTGGTTGTTTGTTATTATTCATTACAATCACCTCCATAAAAATTAATGTTCCCAATAAGATCGTAATTATCCCAAAAAGCTTTTAACGAATATACGATTGCTAATAATAGGACGTTATGTTAACTTCACGTGTATATGTTATACATCAAAACTCCTCATCCAGCGTTCCCCCACATGGTACAATTAAGAAAAGGAGGAGAACTTCAAAATGATTTTAGAAGCAGTCATGTTGCAAGTAAAAGACGGTATGGAGACGGAGTATGAATCGGTATTTAAGCAAGCATCCTCAATTATCTCTTCCATGCAAGGATACATAAATCATGAATTACAACGCTGTATGGAGCAGAAAGGAAAATATTTGCTCCTTGTGCAATGGGAAACTTTAGAAGACCACACGATAGGATTTCGTCAATCTGAACAATATCAAGAGTGGAAAGCATTATTGCATCACTTTTATGATCCATTTCCAACAGTTGAACACTTTGAGCGTGTAGAGTTATCACGAAACTGAACTTGACCGTCTATTAATACTTGAAAAGTAACTTCCAATAACCATAATTATGTAAATAAGCTGTCCACATGGGCAGCTTATTTTATTTTTCCACATAGCGTAGGTTATTTTGCAAAATGCTGGTGGCATCTCTATACAGTTACTCATAATTTTTGTACTGTGTAACTCAAAAGAGAAAGTTAAATGAAATCAATGATACCAAGGGATTCAGCGAAGGGGTCAGTTACACACAATATAAGATATGGGTAACTAATCAAGTTCAAAAGGCAGGTTGTTAGTGTTACAATATTCAAGTGATAAAATATGGAAAAGGATTGATGTAAGATGAGTTTTGTTTCTGTAGTAGGAAGAAGTGACTTCTTATCTGTAATGACGGATGGGAGAGTAACTGATGGAGAAAAAATTTTGCAAGAAGATTATCCGAAATATAGGATGATAGGTGAAAATATAATTGTAGCTTTTACGGGAGATCGTGCAGCATGCGAATGGATATTTTATGTGTTAAATCAAGAAGTAGTGATGAAGCAGGATTTTATGATAACTGCACGAGATATAAAGGAATTGTTAAATCACCATCCGAAATTAAAAGGATGTGATGTTAGATGGATTATTGGAGGAATCAATCCACAGAATGAAATTGAATGTATAACTATTAGTACAGAGGAGAAAGAACCAATTCGGCATGAAGTACCTTCTGAGAAGGTATTGGCGGTGTATGCATATGCTTTCGATGCGGATCAAAAAGAGCTCGGTGAAAAATTTGCTGAATTTATTAAACAGGAAGGCGAGTTAGCAAGTGCGCAACAACTTCTTAATGATTATGTTGCAGATAAAGATTTTACGGTTAATAAAAATACTTATCATGTATTAATCCGAAAATAACTGGCAGAGTCGTGACCGTTTTTTGGCAGTAAATGTGCCGATTGTTTTGGATTCAGCGTGATATATTTGTATTGTGAGAAGTGGCGGAAAACACAGCTCATAAAGGTTCCTTTATAAACTATATGTTGTCTAAACGGTTTCATAATGACGGCACATAAAATCCGAAACCAGCAGATGGTACTGATTGAGTGATACCGTTATTAAGGAGAGCTTTTGCTCTTCTTTGAGCTAACAACATCCTAGGTAGATGGAATGAGGGAAACTTGATAAGTTTGCCAATAGTGTCTGTCGTGGTTGTTAGCTGAAAGAAGAATAAAACTTCATTTACCGTATGTTAATTTACTGTAAATAATAAAAACCTCCATAAATTCAGAATTATATATAGATAAAAGGATATTACGTCTCTTTGTCGAAATATAGAATGATAGAAAGGAGGTGTGCAAGGATGGCTAGAACATTGCATACAAGAGTTATTATGGATAGCGGTAAAGAGTATGATCTTGATGTTCACCCAGAAGACTTTATGAGTAGTATCTCAAATAAAGAAGGTGAATTGTATAAAGGGTTTGTTCACTTTTTAAACCTTTCAATAAATCCTCTACATATTTCTTCAATTGAGACCCTAGAAGTGCAAATTGATGAGAGTTTAGGAGTTGCTGCAAAGTCTGTACTTAAACCATTTATTACAGGTATTAAAAGAGGATAGGAATAGTTAATAACTGCAAGGTCGCTATCGATATGGATGGCGACCTTTTATTTTGGAATTAAAAGGTGGTGAAAATAATGGATGCCATGTTAGAAAACATCAAGTTGAAAAAGAAACTTGGATTTTTATCTAATATAGCTAAAGAAAATCAAGAATTAAGGAAATCAGTAAATGCATTATTTCAAACTGTGGAGGGCTTAAAAGATAAGGTAAATCTATTAAGTGATCAGGTAAGTGCAAGTTATAGCGCGGATAATATCTTAGCTACTCTTGAGGATGCACTTACAAGAATAAGAGAATATGAATTAATGGAGGATGAATGACATGGCTAATAACAAATCAAAGATTAATATCGATACGGATACTCCTGAAGCATTAAAACAAATGAAAGAAGTAACTGAAGCTGTTAATGAATGTGTAGATGCATTAGAGAAATTGGAGAAGGTTATGGGTAGATTTGCAAACCAAAGCGATACAGTAGAGCTTTATTGTCAAGGTAATAAGGATTGTTTGGTAAAAACAAATGAAACGGTATAAAACCAAACAACAGAAGCGTAAGTTTTATGACAGTGGTGATTGGAAGAGTGTTCGTGAACAAGTAAAGAAGCGTGACAACTATGAATGTCAGGAATGTAAACGTAATGGTCGAGTACAAACAGACACGAATGAATACAGTGAGAGTGCCAAGCGTAAGAAGATACAGCTCGTTGTCCATCATATCAAAGAGCTCGAGCATCATCCAGAACTTGCATTAGAAATGGACAATCTCGAAACAGTCTGTGTGGATTGCCATAACAAAGAACACGGTAGAACATTCAAAAAGAAACCGAATAAATGGAAAAACGATGAAAAGTGGTAAAAATGATTCGGGAACAGTCCCCCCCTTAAAATATTTCATCAAAAATTGCTCTAAGGGGCACCGGAGGAGGGGGTTAACTGTCAGGTTTTTTTCGATTTTACGCACGTAAGGGGGGTGGGTAGATGGCTGTTAGTATTGTGAGGTTAAAAGAACAGCTTATGAATAGTATTGATATTACAGATTTAGTCGAAGTTGAAAAGGTAGAAAGATATATTGATCTTGTAAAAGCATTTAGAAAAATAAATAAAACTATTAATAAAGAAGGCGAGTCCGTAACGATAAAAAACGGTTCTCAAGTTTTTGTTAAAGCCCACCCTCTTATAAGTGAGAGGAATAAAATTAACAGTTCATTAATTGCTTTGGGAAGAGATATAAAACTTTCTCCTAAAGTTGGTGCTTCTAATTCGGGTTACAGTCCAAGTGATTTAGTATGATTAGGCAAAAATATGTAGATGAATACATTGAACTTTATAGAAGTGGTAGAGTAAAGTTCAACAATGAAAGAGAACTGTTAATTGAATACCTGGAAAAATACGTTTTAAATAGAGACGACTTGTATTTTGATGATGAAATGATCGAGAAGTGTATCCGATTTGGTGAAAAGTGGTACTTTCCATTACAATCATTTCAAAAATTCTTAATAGCATTCGTCTTTTTATTTTATAAGAAAAATGGCCGTATATTTTATCGTAAATTCTTGTGGATGCTTGGCCGTGGCGGCGGTAAAAATGGTTTAATGACAGTTATTCTTCACTTTTTAATAAGCGAATTACATGGAATTCCTGAATATAACATTTCCGTTGTCGCAAACAGTGAAGAGCAAGCAAAAACAAGCCCAGATGAAATTCATAAATGTATTAAAAGAAATGAAGTTTTACAAAGAGCTTTTAAAACAACATTAACACAAACCATTTCGAAATCGACTGGAAGTGTAGTGAAGTTTAGAACATCAAACGGAGACACAAAAGATGGTCTTCGCGATGGCGCTGTAATGTTTGATGAAGTCCATCAATATGAAAGCAATAAAGATGTCCGTGTTCACATCAGTGGTTTGGGAAAAAAGAAAAATCCGCGTGAGTTTTACATTGGTACAGATGGATATGTAAGAGATGGATTCTTAGATAAATTAAAAGAAAAGGCAATGAAAGTTTTAAAGGGTGAGGCCCGTCCGAATGCGCTGTTCCCTTTCATCTGTAAATTAAATGATGAAAAAGAAGTTGATGAAATCGATAATTGGGAAATGGCGAATCCAATGTTATCTCAGCCGTTAAGTGAGTATGCTGAAGGCTTACTTGAAACAATAAAAGAAGAGTATGAGGATTTAGAGGACGATCCAAGTAACCGAGAAGAGTTCATGACAAAGCGAATGAACTTACCTGTTACAAATTTAGAACGGTCCGTTGCAAAATGGTCAGAAATTCTTTCTACAAATCGTCCTTTTCCTGATTTATATGCTCAAGAATGCATAGGGGCGTTAGACTTTGCAAGTATTCGGGACTTTGCAGCATGTGGTCTTTTATTTAGACAAAATGGGGAATACATTTTTAAAACTCATTCCTTCGTACGAAAAGAATTTGTTGATATCTATTACGGATATTCTAGAAAAGCAGGCGAGTTCAAGAAACAAAAATTCGCTCCAATTAAAGAGTGGGAAGAGCAAGGATTACTAACAGTTGTTGATGAACCGACTATTAATCCTCAACGCATTGTTGATTGGTTTGTAGAAATGCGAGAACAATATGGGATTAAAAAAATTATAGCTGATAACTTCCGTATGGAAGCAATAAGACCACTATTAGTGGCAGAAGGATTTGAAATAGAAGTTATACGAAACCCAAAAGCAATTCATAGTTTGTTAGCTCCACGTATTGAAATGGCATTTGCGAATAAACAAATTGTTTTTGATGATAATCCGCTAATGCGTTGGTATACACAAAATGTATTGGTTGTTATCAAAGCTGATGGAAATAAAATATATGAAAAGAAAGAGCCCGTTCGTAGAAAAACAGATGGGTTTCAGTGTTTTGTTCATGCTCTTTATCGGGCGGATGAGATACAAGAAGCTACTGATTTTGTTATAGGCAATATTAAATTCTAATAAAGGGGGTGATAACCATTGGGTGGTTAGGTTCAGTATTTAAAAGAAATAAAGAACTAGAATTCATGTTGGATCTGGACATAATAACTGATACAGCAAACAGGCTTCATATGAAACGATTGGCAATTGATACATGCGTTTCATTTTTAGGAAGGACGATTAGTCAATCTGAATTTAGAATAAGAAATGGTAAAGCATTTAAGAAGAATGAGCTTTATTATCGATTAAACGTAAGACCAAACAAGAATATGACCGCAAGTACCTTTTGGGAACGGTTTGTTCGAAAACTTATTTATGATAATGAGTGTTTGGTTATACAAGCAGATGATGGTGATTTACTTATTGCAGATGGATTTCAACATAATGAGTACGCTGTGTTTGAAGATACTTTTACGGATGTAAGGGTAAAAGATTATACGTTTAAGAGAAGTTTTAAGCAAAGCGAAGTTATTCATTTGAAGTATCGGAATGATAAATTAACCCCACTTATTGATGGATTATTTGCAGATTATGGGGATTTGTTTGGCAGAATATTAAACTCTCAAAAACGTAAAAATCAAGTTCGTGGAACAGTTGATATGGATATGATTGGTGCTAAAACTGAGGAACAAATAGCAAAGTTACAAGAGTTTATAGACAACATGTATAAGTCAATTGGTGCGAAAGATATAGCTATTGTTCCGCAGCAAAAAGGTATTAATTATAACGAGATATACAATGGTGTTGCAAATGGCCCAAGTGTGGAAGAAATCAATAAAGTAACAAATGGTTTCTTAAATCAAGTAGCTATGGCAATCGGTATTCCTATAGCTTTGATATATGGAGAAATGGCTGATGTAGAAAAGCAAACGAAAAATTATATGCTTTTCACAGTACGACCATTATTAAAAAAACTATCTGATGAAGCGAACGTTAAATTCTTTGAAATGAGTGAATATCTTTTGGGACAAAAAATTGAGGTTAAAGCTGTTTCCTATCAAAGTATATTTGATCTTGCGACAAGTATTGATAAGCTCATTTCTTCAAGTGCATTTACAGGAAATGAAATTCGTTCAGAAGTAGATTATGAAGAGTCAGATGATCCAAACCTAAATGTCCATCATATTACGAAGAACTATACAAAATTAAATGAATCTGAAGGGGGTGAGAAATGATGGAACATGTGAATATGAGTAAGCTTTTGAATTTAAAACGAGACATTCGTTTTGAAGCTAAAGGTGAAAATGAATACAAATTAACTGTTTATGGATCAATTGGTGGATGGTTTAGTGAAAATAATGCTGAAGCAGTAAGAAGAAAAATTCAAGATGTTAAAGCAGAAAAAATTCACGTTCATATTAATTCGGGTGGAGGTTCCGCATTCGATGGTGTAGCAATTTGTAATCAGTTAAAGCAGCATAGTGCAGAAATTATAGTTCATATTGATGGTTGGGCAGCTAGTGCCGCATCTGTAATTGCAATGGCAGGAGACAGAATTATTATGCCTAGTAATACTATGATGATGATTCACCAAGCAAGTACCTTTGAATATGGAAACGCAGATCTTTTTGAAAAAACAGCAAGAGATTTACGAAAGATTGATTCAGCTTTAGCAGGATCTTATAAGAAACGTTTTGTTGGAACAGATGAAGAATTAAAACAACTTTTAAAAGATGAAACTTGGCTAACAGCAGAGGAAGCAGTAGCTCTTGGTTTAGCTGATGAAATTGCTGATGAAATTAAAATTGATGATACGCAAGAGGATGAAGAGGAGGAAGTTGTAGAAAACTTAAAAGAAAGTTTAGTAGCTAAGTATACGAAACAACAAAATAATCAAAATCCAAAAGAGCTTATTCAAGAGCCTGTTAATACAAAACAGAATCTGAGTACGCTCTTTTTAACATTAGGAGGAAAATAAAATATGGTTATCAAGTTTAATAATTTTGAAGAAAAGAAACTAGCATTTGCAAAAGCTACACAGGAAGGTACAGCGGAAGAACAATCAGTAGCATTGAACTCCATGATTGAAGCACTTGCTACAGATGTAAGAACAGATATTTTAAATCAAGTGAATGAATCAATGGTAGATCGTTCTATTATGCAATCTCGCGGTGCTAATGTATTAACAAGTGAAGAAATGAAATTCTTTAATGCAGTTGTGGAAGAAGGCGGCTTTAAGTCTACTGAAACTTTACCTAAGACAACCCAAGAACGTATTTTTGATGATTTAGTTGAAGATCATCCTTTCCTACAACATATCGGTCTTGAAAATCTGGGTGCAGTAACAGAATTTATTTACGGAGATCCAGAAGGCGCAGCGGTATGGGGACCATTATTTGATGGTATTAAAGGTCAATTAAATGCTACATTCCGTAAAGATAGCATTTCCCAACTTAAATTGACGGCATTTATTCCATTAGCAAATGACATGTTGAAACTTGGGCCTGTATGGGTAGAACGTTATGTTCGTACAATGATTACAGAAGCGATGAAAGTAGGTTTAGAACGTGGATTTGTAGCTGGTACAGGTAAAAATGAACCTATTGGATTATTAAAAGATCCAAGTGGAAGTGTTGTGAATGGAGTATATCCAGATAAAAAGCCAGTAGGCACTTTAACGTTCGAACCAGGCCGCAAAACAATCAATGAATTAAAAGGTGTTGTTAAACTACTAGCTAAAAAATTAAATGCTGATGGTTCAGACGCAGATCGACCAAAAAATATTGCTGGTAAAGTAGTTATGGTAACTAATCCGTTTGATACTTTTGATATTCAAGCAAACGCGACAATTCAAAATGCGGCTGGAGTATATGTAACTAGTTTGCCATTTAATCCAATTCTTACAGAGTCAGTGTTTGTACCTCAAGGAAAAGTATTATTCTTTGTTAAAGGTCAATATGTTGCAGCAATGGGTGGAACAGAGCCAATCAAGAAGTATGAAGAAACATTAGCTTTAGAAGATGCAACTGTTTATATTGCTAAACAATATGCTACAGGTAAACCGAAGGATAAATACACTTCACAAGTTTACACATTAAAGCTTGAAGAAGTAACTCCACCAACACAAGGATGATGTGAATGGATACAGTAATTTCAAATGAAATATTACAGGAATTTAAAGATAGGATGCACTTGGGTGATGAGGAAGATGATAACCTAAAGCGCATCCTTTCTACGTCTAACAAGGCATTACTTAGGGTTTGTGGGAATTATGATTTAAATAAAGACGAGGAGTTCAAAGAATTAGTCTTTGAACGTTCTCGTTATGTTTATAACGATGCATTAGAGTATTTTGACAAGAATTTTTTAAGTCAGATTAATAGTTTAGGTATCGATAAAGCATTAGAAGAAATTAAATTGGACGGTGATTAATATGCGTCCTTTTCAGTACAAGAAACCACTGAATACAGGTGATTGTAGAAATCGAATTATCATTGAGCAACCTGAAGTAATAAAAGATGATTTGAATCAAGAAGTTGAAACAGGTAATTGGCAAGAAGTAAAAAAAGCGTGGGCAATGATAAAAACGGTAAAAGGTTCAGAGTATATTGAAGCTTCGGCTTCACAGTCTACACGAATTTATCGGTTTGTAATTCCTTATACAACAGGAATTACAGAATTAATGCGAATTAAAATGAAAAATCGTATCTTTGACATTATCGAACCACCAATGAATGATGATGAAATGTATCAAACATTGACTATTATCGCAAAGGAGCATGTTTAATATGAACGATTTTGCGAGTGATCTTGCTAGAGAATTACAAAGATATGCGAATGTTGTGGAAGAAGAATTATTGACAGCACAAGAAGAAGTAGCTGATCAAGCTGTAAGTAAATTAAGTCAAAGTGGTCCTAAAAAAACAGGTGCTTATCGTAAAGGGTGGCGTAAGAAAAAAGAAGGTAATAGCGTTGTTGTCCACAATACAAAAGGGCAACTAACGCATCTTTTGGAAAATGGCCATGCAAAGGCTGGTGGTGGAAGAGTTCCGGCTCAAGTACATATTCGTCCAGTTGAAGAGTATGTACTTAATGAATTACCAAGACGAATTGAAAGGGCACTTGAATAATGACATTAGGTGAATTAACAAAAATCCTTGAAGCTACAGGTTATCCTGTGGCTTATTCGCATTTTACAGCAACGCCCGGTAATCCAGTACCAAAACCACCATACATCTGTTTTCTTGTAGACGGATCAGCAAATTTAATGGCTGATAACAAGGTGTATCACAAGATAGACGATGCAAATATTGAGCTTTATACAACTAAGAAAGATTTAGTTGCAGAAGAAAAACTTGAAAAAGTCCTAGACGATCATGAGATTCCTTATGACTCGTATGGGACTTTTATTGAATCTGAAAAAATGTATCAAAAAAATTATGAAACGAGGTTGATGTAGGTGAATGAAAACAAAGTAGCTTTTGGTCTGAAAAATGTCCACTATGCACTCTATGACATTAAAGATGGTGTAGTTACATTTAGTACACCGATACGATTACCAGGTGCGGTTGAATTAACATTTGATCCACGAGGGGATTTAATTGAGTTCTATGCAGATGACATGCTTTACTATGCAGCAAGTAATAACCAAGGTTATGATGGGACGCTATCTATTGCGACTATTCCAGAGCAATTTGCAGTTGATGCATTAGGAGAGGAATTAGACACAGAAGACGGTGTATTAAATGAATTAGCTGACGCAAAAGGAAAACCATTTGCTTTATTGTTTGAATTTGATGGCGATGTACGAGCGACTCGACATGTTATGTTTAACTGTTCAGCAAGTCGTCCAACAATTGCATCTAAAACGAAAACTAATTCAGCGGAGCCAAATACAAATGAGCTTAAATTTGTATCAAGCCCTATTGATATTAATGGAAAACGTATGGTTAAAACGAAAACTACTACTAAATCAAAACAAGAAATCTATGATAATTGGTACAAAAAAGTTTATACAAAAGTACCTGCATTACCAAAAGGGGCGTAAGTGAATGGAAAAGACAATTACAATAGATGGAAAACAAGTCAGATTAAAAGCTAACGCAGCATCAGCCAAGCGATATAAGGCGCAATTTAGACGGGATTTATTTGCCGATATGTTTAAATTAGGAGCTATAGGTACATTCGCTTCGCAAGATGCAACAGAAGGTACTATTGATTTTTCTAACTTAGATTTCGACAAGGTAGATTTTGAAGTTTGTTACGATTTAGTTTGGTTATACGCTAAAACAGCTGATCCTGAAATTCCAGACCCGATGACTTGGTTAGAAGGATTTGATGAGTTCCCTATTTACGATATAATGCCGGAAATTAATGAGATGGTTCAAAAAACAATGGGAGCAAAAAAAAAGTAAAGAAAATTAATGGAGAGCAAGGGACCTTCGGTGATGAAGAATTAAGCACTGAATTGTTCCTTGCTCTTTGTTATGAAGCAAAGCTCACATATTGGGACTTAGAAGTAATGACGATTGGTGATTGTTTTGATTATATCGCTGAGTATGCTGAAATGAAAAATCCAGGAAAAGAAAAAGTTCGAAAAGCAACTCAAGAAGACTTTAATGCTTTCTAAGAAAAAAGGGGTGAGATAATGGCAGGAGGAAAAATTAAAGGAATTACGATTGAAATTGGAGGAAATACGCAGCCGTTACAAAATGCCTTAAAAGACGTGAATAAGCAAAGTGATTCTTTGGCTAAAGAGTTAAAAGATGTTGAACGTTTATTAAAGTTTGATCCCAGTAACGTTGAGGCACTTGCTCAAAAGCAACAGTTGCTTACACAACAAATTGAAAAAACTACACAAAAGCTAGATAAATTAAAAGAAGCGGAGCAACAGGTTCAAGAGCAATTTCAAAATGGGAAAATCTCAGAAGAGCAGTACCGCGCATTTAGGCGTGAAATTGAATTTACACAAGGGTCACTTGATGGTCTGAAAAACAAGCTCGGTAATATGAAAGCCGAACAAGAAAATGTAGCAAGTTCAACACGGCAATTAGAAACTTTATTTAGTGCTACAGGAAAAAGTGTTGATGATTTTGCTAGCGCATTAGGTAATCGTCTTGTAAATGCAATTAAAAGTGGATCGGCTACAAGTCGACAGTTAGAACAAGCAATTGGTCTTATTGGTCGTGAAGCTTTAGGAACTGAAGCTGATATTGAAAAATTACAACGCGCCCTCCGATCTGTGGATGCCGGAAACTCTATTCAACAAGTACAAAATGAGTTAAGAGACTTACAACAAGAAGCTGGCAGAACCGAGAAGAAGTTTGAAGGTCTAAAAGTGGGATTAGAGAATGTTATCGGTGGATTAGCAGCAGGTGGTGGAATTGCAACAGCTGTTGAAAAAGCACTTGATATGTCAAAATTGAAAACCAAAATTGATATATCTTTTGATGTCCCTGAATCCTCGAAAAAATCAGTAGAAGAAGCAATAAGAGGCGTAACAGCTTATGGAGTGGATGCTGAAGAATCACTTGCTGGTGTACGTAGGCAATGGGCTTTAAATAAAGATATTAGTGATGAAGCGAATGCATCTATCGTTAAAGGTGCAGCAACAATCGCGCAATCCTATGACGGTATAGATTTTACAGAGTTGATTCAAGAAACCTATGAAATAGGAAATGAATTAGGAATAACGCAAGATAGTGCTCTTGGTATGGTTGATGCTTTGTTAAAAATGGGATTTCCGCCAGAACAGTTAGACATCATTGCTGAATATGGTAGCCAGCTAACCCGTGCAGGCTTTAAAGCTGAGGAAGTCCAAGCAATTATGGAAGCTGGTGTTGAAACTGGTAGTTGGAATATTGATAATCTTTTAGATGGACTGAAAGAAGGTAGGATTCAATTAACTGAATTCGCACAAGGAGCTGATAAGGCTTTAAAAGAAGCGCTTGACGGTTCTGGTATTGCAACTGAACAAATAGAAAAATGGGGAGCGTCTGTCGCTAAAGGCGGAAGAGATGGCGCGGCAGCGATGGTAGAAGTAGCTAAAGCTATTGACGGAATAGAAGACCCAGTTAAGAAAAATCAGGTTGGGGTTAAAGTTCTAGCCACTATGTTTGAAGATCAAGGTCAAAATTTAACAAACACTTTAATTGAAGCTTCTAAGAAAACAAAAGATCTTCAACAAAACCAAGACAACTTGAATGAATCTGTTAAAAAATTAGATGCAAATCCAGCAGTAAAGTTCCAAAAAGCGATGGGCGATTTACAAATGGCTCTTGAACCTATACTGGGAGTAATTGCTGATGTTGTTGCTAGTATTGCTGATTGGATTTCTAATAATCCAGAATTAGCAGCGACATTAGCAGCAGTTGCAACGGCTATTGGAGTAATTTCAGGGGCACTTATGGCTATTGCACCAATTGTTGTATCGGTCATGGGGGTATTTGAAATTGGGGCCGCCGCGGCACTAGGTATAGTTGCTATTGTTCCTATTATCATAGCCGCTATAGTTGCGCTAGGAGTGGCTATTTATAAAAACTGGGATGATATTAAAAATTGGACAATAGAAGCATGGGATTCTATTAAAGAGTACTTAGTAGAGCTTTGGGACGGGATATCCCAATCCTGTAGTGAAGCATGGTCTTCATTTTTAGAAGCAATGCATGAATTTTTTGATCCAATAGGTCAATTTTTTAGTGATTTATGGGAGGGTGTAAAGCAGGCGTGTAGCGATGCATGGAATTCTACTGTTGAATTCTTTTCTGAAGCATGGTCTTCTTTCATAGAAATGATGCATAGTTTCTTTGATCCAATAGGTGAATTCTTTAGTAGTTTATGGTCTGGTATTGTTGAAACTGCTTCCTCCTGGTGGTCCTCTTTAGTTGAAACAGCATCTGAATTGTGGGGAACATTAACGCAAGCATGGCAAGAAACATGGGATACAATTCTTACTGTTTTAGATCCAATTATTTCGGCAGTTTCAACCGTTTTAGAAGCTGGTTGGTTGTTAATACAGGCAGGTGTACAAATCGCATGGGCAGCAATCTGTCAATATATTATTCAACCAATTCAGGAAGCTTACGACTGGGTAAGTACACAAATCGGTGAAATGGTCACTTGGCTTGGTACACAATGGGAAATTGCAAAAGCTATGGCACAGATTGCTTGGGGACTATTTAAGCAATATATTATTCAACCTGTTTTAGACACTTGGAACTTAGTAAAAGAAAAGTTCAGTGATTTAGTTTCTTGGCTAAATTCACAATGGGAGACAGTTAAATCATATACATCAGCAGCATGGGGTTTATTTAAACAATATATTATAAAACCTGTACAAGATACTTGGAATTTAGTAAAAGAAAAGTTTAGTGATTTATCCAATTGGATGTTAGGAATTTGGGCGAAAATAAAAGGTTATACACTTGAAGCGTGGAAGATGATTTACACATACATCGTTGAACCAGTTATTTCAGCTTATAATTCTGCAAAAGAGAAATTCAATGATATGTACAACACAGCACGGGAAAAATTTGAATCAGTTAAGAATGCAGCTCAAGAAAAATTTGAAGCGGCAAAACATTTTATTATAGATCCAATTAAAGATGCAGTTGACAGTATAGAAAAATTCATTGGAAAGATTAAAGGATTCTTTAGTGACTTGAAGTTAAAAATTCCAAAACCAGAAATGCCACCTCTTCCACACTTCAGCTTACAAACAAGCACGAAAAATGTTTTAGGTAAAGATATTACATTTCCGTCAGGAATTAATATTGATTGGCGTGCAAAAGGTGGTATCTTCACTAAACCAACTATCTTTGGAATGAATGGCGGAAACTTGCAAGGTGCAGGAGAAGCGGGGCGAGAAGCAGTGCTTCCCTTGAATAAAAAGACACTTGGAGATATTGGTGCAGGAATAGTAGCAGCCATGCCACGACAACAATTTGTTATGCCGGGAGAAATAAATCAATTAATGGGTGATATGAGCCGTATGATGGCTAGTTCTGTGAGTCAATTATCAGGATTAAAGAGTGTCATGAGTGGTGTGTATGGAAGCATGTCAAATAGTAGACAAGCTATGGCAAGCAGCGTATCAAATCAAGTGATTAATTACGGATCTGGTTCGTCTTCTAGTGGTGGAGTTATTCCAATGCTTGGTGGAGATTTAGTTATTGAAGTGCCTGTTAATTTAGAAGGAAGAGACGTGGCACGCGGTACTTATCGCTATACAACCGAGTATCAAGAAAGAGAAGCAAAAAGAAACTCAGCCTTTTAGGTTTGGGTTTCTTTTATCTTATAAAGAAATGAGGTGTTGGCATGAGTTCTTTTACTTTTAACAACCAACGAAAGGAGTACATTCAAATAGAAAAGGGATGGAGTCCACCAACATGGGCACCTCTAAAACGCAATTTCTTAAAAACACCTGGATATCCTGGTGCAAGATTATTAGGAACAGAAACGGATCCTCGTCCACTTCCTGTCCCTGTAGGAATTATCGTTCCAGATGGAACAGATTTAGAAACGTTAAAAGAAGAAATAGCAGCATGGTTAATTACAGAAGAAGCAGTTGAGCTAGTATTTGATGCAACCCCTGATAGAACATATTTAGCTATAATTGATGAGGATTTTAATCCTGATGATTTCGTTACGTTAGGTAAAGGCACTTTGAAGTTTATTTGTCCGATGCCTTATAAGTTAGGGCCTACTAAAACGGTAGAATTTGAAATGGATGGACATGGGTTAATAGCAAATGTTCAAAACAAAGGGAGCGTCGAATCTAACCCAATTATAGAAGTTGAAGTAACGAAGCCTTCCACATTTCTTGATGTATGGAATGGAACGGATTATTTTCGCATTGGATATCCATTGAAAGCAGACCAGGTTCCAGTGGAAAGAAATCAACGTGTGTTATGGGACGAGATGGGGACAACCATAGGATGGACGGATCTCCCTAAAACAGAAGACATGACAGGTGGAGGAAAGTTTAAATCAGATGGATATCGTTTTATGGCTGAATATCTAGGTGAACCTACAGTAAAAGGTTGGCATGGTTGCATAGCCAAAAAGAATATTCCACAAGGACCATTACAGGATTTCATTATGCAAGCCTATGTACGTATTAATAGTCATCATTGGGATCAAATGGGACGTGTGGAAATCGGTCTTCTTGATGAAAATAGCGATTATGTAGCTCGTATATCGATGAGCGATGTTCAATGGGAAGCCGAGCAAAACAGTGGATTCGCTTCTGTTGGTAATAGTAAAAAACCAGGTGGACAGGTATTCATTAATGAACATGGAGATCACCCAGACACTTGGACAAATTTTAGAGGTCGTTTATGGCTTGCTAGAACTGGGAACAGATGGGAAGCGTATATTTCTAAATTTATTTTAGGTACGGAGATTGATGATGCTGAAAGGTTTGTTGTATGGTTCGATGAAAATAACGTCAATATGAATAAAATTACTCAAGTACAAATTAGTATTTCTCAATTCTCTAACAACATGTTTTGTTCGGAAATGTCTATTGACGATTTGAAAATTTGGAAGGTTAACATGAATACACAAAATAATCCGCCTTATATCTTTGATGTTGGTGACAAAGTAGTTATTGATACTGAGCGAAGTCTTGTAACGATAAATGGTAAAAGTGCTATTAATCTAAAAGATATATTTAGTGACTATCCTGTTATTCATAAGAGTTCTAATAAACTAGAAATCATGCCTTCTACTGTCGGAACAGCCAAAGTAACGTATAGGGAGCGATTTAGATGAGAACACCAAGCGGAATTTTACATGTTGTTGATTTTAAAACGAGTCAAATCGTTTCCAATATACAACCAAAAGATTATTGGGACGATAAACGACATTGGGAAATAAAAAATAACATTGATACATTAGAGTTTAAAGTGTTTGATAATACAGATCATGCAGTGACACTCATGCAGCAAAATTTAGTTTTAAAAGAAGTATGTGATGGTCGCATTATTCCATATATAATTACTGAAGCTGAAAAAGATTCAGATGATAGATCAGTCATTGCTTATGCATCTGGTGAATGGATTCAACTCGCGAAAGCTAGCATTATCAATCCACAGAAGATTGTAGGTAAAACAGTCAATGAGTTTATCGATATAGCTCTTGTGGGTACGAAGTGGAAAAGAGGAAAAACAGAGTACGCTGGCTTCCACACTATGACGATTGATGAATTCATAGATCCACTGAAATTTTTAAAAGACATTGCTTCCTTATTCGATTTAGAAATTCAATATCGCGCGGAAGTTGTAGGGTCTCAAATTGTTGGTCGTTATGTAGATATGGTGAAAAAGCGAGGACGTGATACAGGCAAGGAAGTAACTCTTGGTAAAGATTTGATGGGTATCAAACGAATTGAGAATTCCCAAAACATCTGTACAGCCCTATTAGGGTTCGTAAAAAAAGAAGGTGGAGACTTTATAACGATCTCTAGTATTAATAATGGAGTTCCTTATCTTGTAGACAATGATGCATTTCAGCGATGGAATGAACGAGGACAACATAAATTCGGATTCTATACACCGGAGACAGAGCAAGATATAACACCACAACGTTTAATGACTCTTATGAAAACAGAGATAAAGAAACGCGTTAATACATCTGTTTCTTATGAAGTAAATGCACAAAGTATTGGTCGTGTATTTGGACTAGCTCATGAGCTGATTAATGAGGGGGATACAATTCGAATAAAAGATACAGGATTTACACCGAAACTTTATTTAGAAGCACGTGCAATCGCTGGTGATGAATCATTTACAGACCCTTCACAAGATAAATATGTATTTGGTGATTATCGTGAAATTACCGATCCGAATGAAGAAATGCGAAAATTATACAATAGAGTACTTGCTTCTTTAGGTAATAAAGCTAATAAAGAACTATTAGAACAACTAGAAAAGTTAGCAGAAGAAGCGAAGGGTACAGCCGAACAAGCTCAAAGAGAATCTCAAGCAGCCAAGAAACTTGCTGAAAAGGTCCAGGAAAATCTAAAAAATAATACGGTAAATATTATTGAAGCTAAAAATCCACTGACCGATAATCTTATAGTAGGTAAAACATTATGGAGAGATATTAGCAACGGTAAACCAGGTATTTTAAAAGTGTGGAACGGTAAAGGTTGGGAGCTTCTTATTCCTGATGTAGAGTCAGTAAAGGAAGAAACACTGAAACAAGTTAATAAAGATATTCAGCTCACAAAAGAAGAATTAAACAAAAAAGTGGAAGAAGCACAAAGCGAAACCAATGGACAATTCAAGGAAGTTAAAAATAGTCTCCAAGAAGTTTCGCAAACTATTAAAAATGTACAAAACTCTCAAGATGAAATTAATAAAACTGTTTCTGGAATGAAACAAACTAACGAGGGTTTTACTAAATCTATTGAATCATTAACAAAAAAAGATGGTGAAATCACTGGAAAATTAAATACAGTGGAAGATACAGTTGAAGGTACAAAACAAACTATTGCCGATGTGAAGCAAACAACAAACGTTTTAACAAAAACAACAAATGAAATAAAGAACACGGCGACTTCAAATAAGCAGACCATTGAACAATTACAAACCGACATAAGTAACATTTCTGTAGGTTCAATTAATCTAGCAAGCGATTCAGAAACAGGGTTAAACAAACAGAATATGACCGGAACATGGTCAGACAGTAAACAAATGACTCTTTCTAATAAGATTAATTACAGAAATAAGACGTTTACTATTTCTTTTTTATTCACTGGGAAAATGACTAAACTTAATACAAATCCTTGGTTCGGTGTAGAAACGGCAATAACTTATACAGACGGAGAGCAAGAATGGAAATCTGTACGTGCAGATTCACAATTAAAGGTTAATGTAGATTATAAGGACGAGCCTCTAACTGTTACATTCAAAACAAAAGATAAGGATGTAACTCAAATTAGGTTTTATTACTCTGGACGCAATATTGATGGTAATTTAAACTCACATCATGCGAAATTGGAAGAGGGGAACATAAGAACTACATGGCAGCCTGCTAATGATGAAGTTACTTCTAAAGAAACGTTCACGAAAAAAACAACTGAGATTGAGCAAAGTGTGAATAGAATCAAAGAAAGTATTAAAACGGTAGAAAAAACACAAACCTCTTTTAATGAACGTGTTAACACTGTAGAAAAGAATGCAGAAGGAACAACTGCAAGTGTTAAGAGATTACAGGAAACACAAACTGAGCAAGGAAAAACGCTTAGTGAGGCTACTACAACAATAGGTCAACATTCTGAAGCATTGAAATTAACAATGAAAAAGAAAGACGTTGAGGATTATGTAGGCGGTTTAGGTACTGTCAACGAATTGCGTGATGCGGATTTTAAGTTAGGGCAGAAATATTGGTTTTGGAATAGTGGTAATGGAGCAACTGGATCTGTTGATACGAATTTAAAATACAAAGGTATGAATACATTTGCAATTACCGGTACTGGCCAGACTCAAGATCGTTGGTGGGGACTTACAAGTCAATTCATTGAGTGTCAGGTTAACGAGGACTTTGTTGCATCAGGTTATTTCAATACGGATGGGAAAACACTTATTGATAGTGGCGGTGCATTTATAGAAATTGAATGGTGGACGGCTGACAAAAAAACTCGTGTTAAAACAGCTAGAACTAATATCAAGTTTGTAAATCATACATGGGTTCGTGCTATATGTACAGATAAAGCGCCAGCTAATGCAGCGTTTGTGAGATGGCGTTATTACGTTACGAGAAATGGGCGTTTATGGTGTGCTGCACCTATGTTACAACGCGGCACTATAGCTACAGAATTTTGGTTACATCCGAAAGATCAAACCGATGTTGATAAAATGCTAGAAGATATAGCTAATAGAGTAGCTACTGAGAAATACAATCAGAAAGTTACAGAGTTAGAAAGAAGTATTAGTGCTACTGAAAAAGGCGTTTCAATTATCTCTGGAAAACAAGAAACGTTTATAAATGAGACTTATAATGCCTATGTAAAGAAAACGGAATCTAAGTTAGAAGTGTTAGATGAAGGGATTTTAGCGCGGATTTTAAAGGACGGCATTGTCACTGCGATTAATATGTCCCCTGGGAAAATTACAATCAATGCTGCAAAACTGGATATTAATGCCGATACAATGGTGCGATGGTTAACCGCAAAGGGTATTGATACGAATCTTATCAAAATTAATGGCGATAAGATTACCATCGATAAAAACGGCGTTACTATTAAAATGTTAGACTTCCTTTTTGAAGATGAGTGGGGAACGAAAACAACTGTTATGCCAAAACGAAATTTAATAGCCGATCATGATTTTTCTAGTGTTCCAAAATTGAACATAGGTAACCCCAATTATCAGGGGTTTGGTGCTGGATATGGTCTACCTTGGAAAGTACAAGGAAACGGTGTAGTGATAGAAAATAACACTTTTATATTTAACTATGAACAAATGGTAAATGCAGTCCGTGTCGACACATATAATTATCCAGAAACAAAGGTTCAAAACGGGATTCATCCAGGAAACTCTTATACATTGTCAGCACATTATCGAACCGCACAGATTAACGGTGTGCGTACAACTGCAAAACCACGATTGCAGGTATGTTTTGTTACGCCATTGGATGAAGTGAGTTATAAAATTTGGCATGAAATATATAAAGATTTTCCAGAGCCATCTACATTTTATGGTGAAATTAGAAGGTATAATTTCACATTTACCGTTCCTAACAATTACAATCCACAAGAACATATGATTGTAGTTAAAGTTACAGCTGCAAATGCGCAAGTTTCTGCGGGTAGAGCTGTTTGTGTTTCAGGTATAACATTGGTTAGTGGTAACTATGCTTGCATGTATAACTGGGATCGTGCGGCAGCAGAAAGGGCCGATGGTCTTCAACCGTTTAATAAAATTGCTATAGGCAGCGTAAATAACAACATAGGTCCAGCTGCTCATGGGCAGACCTTTGATATAAGTACAGAAAAGGATGTATTCATAAATCAACCTATTCTAACGCAGGGAATAAATTTAGGGCGTAATAAAATGGGCCAAGCTGGGTCCATTCGTTTCTTTGATGGCGGTCAAGGCTATGGGTTTTATTTTATGGGAATGGGAGGACAATGGTACAAGCTACCTAACGTTTAGGAGGAAAATATATGGATGATTACAAAGATTTACAAGGTTATCCCTTACAAGCAGGGCAAGGTGCTCCGTTTGCTGGTAGGTTAGTAGATTCAGAAAGAAACGAAAACGGAGTATTTGTGCGAATTCCTTTTGATATGCTAAACAATGCCGGTTTATATGGTGCTAATAAAGTAGAGGTGTGGGGGGAAACGGATGGAACGATATATTTCCGTATTGCAACAAGATGCGAAATATGTAAACGTGGAGCACGTCTATATGAACTAGATATGGGATTTGCGAAAAAGCACATATGTATGGAGTGTTATACATCGCTTACCAGTTCTTATCCATCACAAGAACCACCAAAACCGACTAATGAAAATAATACGCAAACAGAGTAGGAGCAGCATTAGCTGGTCTTTTTTTATTTCTGTTTATATTAGTTTTTAAGTGTTTTAATTATTAATTATAATATATAATAAATGTGATTTTATTGTCATATAATTTAATATTTCATCTAGGAGGTATATTATGAAAAAGAAATTTATGTTAATGATGCTTCTGTTTGCATTAATGGTAGGGGTACATCCTAATTCAATGATCAAAGCCGAAACCATTAACACACAAGGGATACAATTTGAACAAGGAAAATATGATTTAGAGGCAGAGGCTCCTTTCGGGCAGCACTGGAGCAGAAACTCACCTTATGCAGGTGCAGAAACATCTAATGTAAAATGGGAAAATAAACTCTATGATAAAGATGGAGGGAAAAATTTCAGTAATCAACCCGCAATTGGGCGTGACGGTACAATCTATATAGGAAATTACAATGGCAAATTATATGCTTTTAATAAAGATGGTTCAACAAAATGGATTAAAGATAACTTAATTACGCATTATGGTTCACCAGTTATAGCCGAAGATGGGACTATTTATGTGCCTGGCTATCAATTAACAGCTTTAAATCCAGATGGATCGATTAAATGGCAGGTTAAAATAAACGCTGTTGAAACACCAATTATAGGTAAAGACGGGACTATTTACGTACATAATAACGGTAGACATCGATTAGAAGCCTATAATCCTGATGGCACGTTGAAGTGGGAATCAAATGAAATTTTTAGTGGAAGAAATCAAGTACTTTCTTCAATGCTCTCACAAAATGGAACAATTTATACTGTAGTTACAAGTGGTGAGACTAATTACCTTTATGCTCATGATCAGAATGGCAAAGAATTATGGAAAAAATATGTTTGGAGTAATGGAGGTAATACTGGATTTACTCTTGGCTTAAATGATGAAATATATATTAATGGCGGAAGTAAGTTTTATGTGTTTGATAAAAATGGGGATTTAATAAAAGAATGGAAATGGCATCCTTACAACCCTTCATATGCATTTTCTGCTCCTGCTATTAATGCTAAAGATGGAACAATTTATGTCAGTGGGGCAGATGGATTATATGCCTATAATCCAGATTATACATTGAAGTGGAAATATGTCGCTAATAGTTTTACCGGTGCACCAATAATAGATAAAAATGGTGTAGTTTATATTACTACAAATGGTATTGGTGGAGTATATGCAATAAACCCAGATGGTACACTTAAATGGAGACTCCCAAAGACATATAATATAGTAGATAACTTTTCAAATAGTTCTATGACTCTTGGCAAAGATGGAACATTATATGCTATGGCAAGTAGAGGAACTGAATATTATTCACTAATTGCTATTGGCGACTCTTATACAGACACTGTATGCACTAAAGATAGTACATACATGGAAGTGCTTAAATCGTTGGAAGCAAAGAGTAAGAATGCTAAATTAACAGATGAAGAGAAGAAAGAAGCACGTGATATTTTAAAGGAATTATCGGATGATCTTGATAAAACAGACAAATAAACTTACTTGGATTAATACAATTGAATGGTTTTTGAGAAAAGAGGGACAAGCGTCTCTCTTTTTTTATTATAAATAAGGAGATGGAAAGATGGATCGTATTGATGTATTAATGAAAGCATTTATTGCTACATTTGGTGGCTTTTGTGGGTATTTCTTGGGAGGATGGGATGCAACATTGAAAATCTTAGTAACGATGGCAGTTATTGATTATTTAACTGGCATGATTGCAGCAGGGTATAACGGAGAATTAAAAAGTAAAGTTGGTTTCAAAGGCATCGCCAAAAAGGTGGTGCTTTTTCTTTTAGTTGGAGCGGCAGCTCAATTAGATGCAGCGTTAGGAAGTAACAGTGCTATTCGTGAAGCAACAATTTTCTTCTTCATGGGTAATGAGTTACTTTCACTTTTAGAAAATGCTGGACGAATGGGTATTCCGCTTCCGCAAGCTTTAACAAATGCAGTTGAGATTTTAGGCGGTAAACAAAAACAAGAAGATAGAAGAGGAGATGTTAAGTAATGGGACAAATTATTGATATTTCAAAATGGAATGGTGACATTAACTGGCCTATAGCAAAGCAATACATTGATTTCATCATCGCTCGTGTACAAGATGGTTCAAATTATGTAGATCCATTGTATAAAGGATATGTACAAGCCATGAAGCAACATGGTATTCCTTTTGGTAACTATGCATTCTGTCGTTTCGTTTCTGAAAATGATGCACGAATAGAAGCTCGTGACTTCTGGAACCGTGGAGACAAGAGCGCGACAGTCTGGGTTGCAGATGTTGAAGTAAAAACAATGAATGATATGAGAGTGGGCACACAAGCATTTATTGATGAACTACGCCGATTAGGTGCTCAGAAAGTTGGTTTATACGTTGGTCATCATATGTATGCTCCGTTTGGTATGGCAAATGTAAAATCTGACTTTGTTTGGATTCCTCGTTATGGCGGTAACAAGCCTGCTTATCCATGCGATATTTGGCAATACACAGAGACAGGTAATGTACCTGGTATCGGTAAGTGTGATTTGAACCAATTGACTGGCAGTAAACCGTTATCTTGGTTTACAGGTGAGGAACAAACAGAACAATCTGTTGCTAATGGTGGCTATCAATACGTTAAATCTGGTGGATTTGGCATTTCACTGGTTCAGGAAGTCGTAAATGCTATGAATGAGCGTGGAACAAAAGGGAAGGTTGTCTCTGATCCATTAACTGGTTTAGCGTACTTACAAACTGAAGTACTACCTAATGGCGAGCTTGATAAGATTACAGCTTGGATGGATGAAAGAAACTGGTGGTACGAGTACATTAAAAAATAAAACAAAAGAATAGTTTTATGAACAAAATTATTATCTGGTTCTATATGTAGATAATTATATATTGATTTTCATCTTTATAAATGTTAGGGTAAATATACACCGTTTCTTATTTATCTATGAGTACTGTCTGTAGAACGAATAGAATAATTTGAAAAAAATCCCCTTTTGCACCTATATGCAGAAGGGGATTTTAATATTTATGAGATTTAAAATTTACTTTTAGATAATGCTTTAAGTATTGGCTTTACAATTAAACTTATTAAACGAAAGCCTTTAAATATAGAGCGTACAACTTTCAAGGAATGTTCCTCCTAGTTGATGTTAATAAATGTATCATTATATAAAAAATAGAGATATAAAAATTTTTCTTCCATTTATCTTGTTCTTTTAAATTCTTCTTTCTTTGCCCTTAGAATCTAGCAAAATAGCATAAAAATTAATTAAAAAAGACAATTATTCTATTTATAAAACTATTCACTAAATTATTACCTTAATTAATCTTTAGAATCCTCATCGCTCATAATATATTCAATATCTTCATCTGTAAATTCATTGCCTTTAAATACTGGATGCCCATTTGGATCGAGCATACCCATTACTTTTTTATCTCTATCAGACACAATTAGTGTATAGTCCTCCATAAGAAAAGGGTTTTTTGGTAAATCCACTAATATTCTCCAAGCTGGTCTTATATCATCATTGTTTCTATTTTCTTTCACAATTTTAAATGTATAAGCCTCATCAAAGAAAAGCTGGTTGATATCTTCATTAACTACTCCATCTAATTTATTTTTCTTATGATAATGTTTAGCAATTTCTATTGCTTCCTGAGGCTTTAACATTACATCTACAGTAATTTCATTTATTTTCCTATAATGTCTTGAAAAATCTTCTTGCTTTAATTTTATATAATTTTGAAATTCTTCAGTAGACAATTGTTTAAACTCTTCATCAGACATATTTTTATACTTATCTAAAGACATATAAAATTCCCCTTTTATTTATATTTCAATCTTAATCTTTCGATATATTCTATTGAATGGTCAATAGAAGCTTTATCAAATAAATGTTTATTTTTCATTACTTGTTCAAATACATATTCTTCTCTTTCTAACCTACTAAGATTCATATATTGCTCTTTTCCTATATCTAACCACTGCTCTGCATGAAAACCCTCATGATGCATATTTATGACGGATGGTTTTTTCTTTAAATATATATCCCCATTAACAAAATCAAACGCTGCTTCTACATTGTTTGGAAGAATTGTTCCTTTTTTATCTATATTAACTTTTATACCTAATTCTCCCCATTCCTTTTTATACGCTCGAATTTCCTTTCTAGTAGCTAAAGTTTCTCCAATTTCATTGGTTTGAATATTTACTTTTCTAAAATCCAAGTCAGCTCCGCTTGTTGCCTTATTAACTTCAGCTGTACTTTCAGCAAACTGATGAGTCAATAATTTTTCTTTAGATTGTTTAAGGGCATTGCTATCTGAGAAAGAGTCTACAATATTTCTTCCTGTATAAGCAAATTGATTTTTTGGCATTAGAATATTATTCAACATGTCAACGCTTTGCTTATACTTATCTAAAGTTATTACGTTTTTAGTGCCGTGTATAAAATTTACACTTTCACTAAGTTTTGAGGTTTTGCCTAACGTTGAAACTTTATCTACACCTTTTGTTCCTACGAATAATTCAGCGATTGCTAATTTAACTTGCATCTCTACATTTCCATACCATTTAGCTCTGCTATTCCAATCTCCATTTACAACATCTTGATTCCACGAATCAGAAATAGCTTGTTCTACAGCAGCAAATGTTTCGTCGATGTGAGAAAGAGCATACACAGCACCCTCAACACTATCTATTGGATGTAAAATTGTGTTTAATATTCCTTTAAGTTCATCTAACACCGCTTCATTTTGCCCTTTTTTGTAGTTGTAATATTGCCCAATAAGGGGAGTGTTTTCTATCTGGCGAATAAACTTTTCGTACAACTGATCTATCGCTTCTACGTTATTTTCAACAGTATCTTTAAATTTATCGAACAACGATTCTTCTATAATACTACTTCCTTCAGAATGACGTTTTTTTTCTTCTGTAATCGCTTGGATAGAAGTTATCCACTCCATATTCAACCCTTGCGTACTAAATGTACCACTTGCAGGACTAAAGCCTTTTCCACTTTGAACTTCCGCCAAACCCATCGCAATGCTAGCGGCTAGTTGGAGTGCAGTATCATAATTATTACTAGAAGTATAATTAAATTCATATAGATGTTCTAATTTTTCTTGCAGTTTTTTCCTCATGACAGTAAAAAGATTCGCCATAGCGTCCATACCCGAGATTGGCATAGCTTGATTGATGGCTTCTATACTTGTTTTCATTCGGTCAATTTCTCGAATTTGTTCTAGTAACTCTTGTTCAACGACATCCGTGGAAGCGACCTGTGATTGGAATTGACTTGGAAAAGCATAATTCTGACGAATTAACTCTTCACACAGATAAATGATTCCTTGTGCTAAAGGGCGAAAGGTTTGTACAAAAAATGATTTTGCACTGCTATATGTTTGTCCTTGTAACACAGTATCAATTGCAAAAGCGTCAATCGACTGAATCGCTTGTTCCATACCTTGAATGGTAGCCGTACATACAGCATTCATACTTTGGGTTTGGGCATGTACTTCCCCTAAATACATATTTAAACTCAAAAATCTCCCCCCTTTTATGCGAACAAGTAAATCATACCAATTAAAGGATATATATGTAAATATGCTGCTGTAGTAAACTCAATATCAAAGTAGAACTTTTCCATTTAATTACTAAAGTACCGTCTAATTCGTCTATGGGTACCTGTGAAGAATATGGTATACAAAATAAATTTACAGGATTTGAAATGAATATATAATAGAAGAGAAAAGAAATGTTTATATTGTCGCTACCATGTTGGCGTCAACCTCATGCGCCTAATGGCAACGAAAAACATCTACTTCGTCCCATTCGGCCAAGATGCACCAGAGAAAAAACCGAACTCAATGGTAGCTCGCATGGAGCTGCTGGAAGATACAGTATTAGAAGCGCTGCAAGGGAAGCAATTGCAACCTGTGGTCGTAGAAAAATTCAGATATATGAATTAAAAAACGAAAAAAAACGGACAATTTTTGATGAAACCATCATTCTTACTGTAGAATATGATAAAATTAACGTTATTAAGATTAGAAGGGGTATTGTATACTCCTTCTGATTCTAAGTTATAGAAGGATTGGTATCTAGAAAGGGGCATAGTGATGGAAAAGCAAAAAACTTTTCATGTCGCTGTAGTTGGAGCAACCGGCGCAGTTGGTGAACAAATGTTAAATACTTTAGAGAAACGAGAATTTCCAATCGGGAAATTAACGTTACTTTCATCTAAACGATCTGCAGGTAAGAAACTTGTATTTAAAGGCGAAGAATTTACGGTTCAAGAGGCAACTCCTGAAAGCTTTGAAGGAGTAGATATCGCACTATTTAGTGCTGGTGGATCTGTATCGAAACAATTAGCCCCAGAAGCAGCAAAACGCGGTGCGATTGTTGTTGATAATACAAGTGCATTCCGTATGACAGAAAACGTGCCACTTGTTGTACCTGAAGTAAATGAAAATGACTTAAAAGAACATAATGGTATTATTGCAAATCCAAACTGTTCTACAATTCAAATGGTAGTAGCTCTTGAGCCAGTTCGTCAGCAATATGGTTTAAAACGAGTAATCGTTTCCACATATCAAGCTGTATCAGGTGCTGGTGCGGCAGCTATTGAAGAACTGCATGAACAATCACAAGCAATCTTAAATGGCGAAGAAGTTAAGGCAAATGTTCTTCCTGTATCAGGTGATAAGAAGCATTTCCCAATTGCTTTTAATGCGATTCCACAAATTGATAAATTCCAAGATAATGGATTTACATTTGAAGAAATGAAAATGATTAACGAAACGAAAAAAATTATGCATATGCCTGAATTAGAAGTAGCGGCAACATGTGTACGTTTACCAGTTGTATCAGGACACTCTGAGTCTGTTTACATCGAAGTAGAAAAAGAAGGCGTAACAGTAGCAGAATTAAAGAGCTTACTTGCAAATGCGGAAGGTATTGTTCTGCAAGATAATCCAGAAGAGCAGTTATATCCAATGCCAGCTACTGCAGTAGGTAAAAACGAAGTATTCGTTGGAAGAATCCGTAAAGATTTAAATAACGATAAAGGATTCCATCTTTGGGTCGTATCTGATAACTTATTAAAAGGCGCTGCATGGAATTCTGTTCAAATTGCAGAGCGCTTAGTAAAATTACAATTAGTG
This sequence comes from Bacillus cereus group sp. BfR-BA-01347, assembly GCF_022663835.1. Taxonomy (NCBI): domain Bacteria; kingdom Bacillati; phylum Bacillota; class Bacilli; order Caryophanales; family Bacillaceae; genus Bacillus; species Bacillus cereus group sp. BfR-BA-01347. The sequence goes on from NZ_JAKUGG010000017.1 coordinate 39,493, forward strand.
TAAACGGCTAAGAGAAGGTGCAAAATATGAAAATAATTGTTCAAAAATTTGGTGGCACATCAGTACGTGATGACAATGGACGTAAGCATGCGCTTCATCATATAAAAAAATCATTAGCTGCTGGTTATAAAGTAGTTACTGTCGTATCTGCTATGGGCCGTAAAGGTGAACCATATGCAACGGATACGTTATTAAGTCTTGTAAATCAAGAGGAATCTACTATTTCTAAACGGGAGCAAGATTTATTATTATCGTGCGGAGAGTTAATCTCTGCAATTGTTTTCTCTAATATGTTGAATGAGAACGGTATAAAAGCAGCAGCATTAAATGGTGCACAAGCTGGTTTTGTAACGAATGATGATTTTACGAATGCAAAGATTATTGAAATGAATTGCGATCGTATACATGAAGAGTTGGAAAATGTAGATGTAATCGTCGTTACAGGATTCCAAGGGCAAACGAAAAAAGGTGATACGACAACACTTGGGCGCGGAGGTAGTGATACTTCAGCTTCAGCATTAGGTGTTGCACTTCATGCTGAATACATCGATATATTCACTGATGTAGAAGGTGTTATGACTGCGGATCCTCGTATTGTAAAAGATGCACGTCATCTTCAAACTGTAACGTACAACGAGATTTGTAACATGGCTTATCAAGGTGCGAAAGTCGTTCATCCACGTGCAGTTGAAATTGCGATGCATGCAAAAGTGCCACTTCGTGTACGTTCTACGTATTCTGATAGTGAAGGTACACTTATTTCAGCATATGACGGTGCTACGAGAGGTCGTGATGTAGAAGAACGTCCTGTTACAGGTATTGCCCACGTATCAAACGTAACGCAAATTAAGGTGCTTGCAAAAGAAACGGCATATGATTTGCAACAACATGTGTTTAAAGAGATGGCGAACGAAGGAATAAGCGTCGATTTAATTAATATTTCACCTACTGGCGTAGCATATACGGTGAGTGATAATGTATCAAGTCATGCAGTTAAATTATTAAAGAACCTTGGATATGAGCCAATTGTGACAGAACATTGTGCGAAAGTATCTATCGTTGGAGCTGGAATGGCAGGATACCCAGGGGTTACTGCGAAAATCGTTACAGCTCTAGCGGAAAAAGGTATTCAAATCCTACAATCGGCAGATAGTCATACAACAATTTGGGTTCTTGTAAAAGAAACTGATTTAGTGGAGGCTGTAAATGCATTACATAGTGCGTTTGAGCTTTCAAAAGAAAAGCAACTGGAACAATAAGGAGTGAGACCATGATAGATTTTGGGACAATTGCAACCGCGATGGTAACACCGTTTGATATAAACGGGAATATCGATTTTGCAAAGACAACGAAATTGGTAAATTATTTAATTGATAACGGTACAACAGCAATCGTGGTAGGAGGAACGACAGGAGAATCTCCTACATTAACTTCAGAAGAGAAAGTAGCGTTATATCGCCATGTCGTATCTGTTGTCGATAAAAGAGTGCCCGTAATCGCTGGAACAGGTAGCAATAATACGCATGCTTCTATTGACTTAACTAAAAAGGCAACAGAAGTTGGTGTGGATGCAGTAATGCTAGTAGCACCGTATTATAACAAACCGAGCCAAGAAGGGATGTATCAGCATTTTAAAGCAATTGCTGAAAGCACGCCGCTTCCGGTTATGCTATATAACGTTCCGGGACGATCTATTGTACAAATCTCCGTTGATACAGTTGTTCGTTTATCAGAAATAGAAAACATTGTTGCTATTAAAGATGCCGGCGGCGATGTGTTAACAATGACAGAGATCATTGAAAAAACAGCGGACGACTTTGCGGTATACAGCGGTGATGACGGTTTAACGTTACCAGCTATGGCAGTTGGAGCGAAAGGTATCGTTTCGGTAGCATCTCATGTTATCGGAAACGAAATGCAAGAGATGATTACAGCATTTCAAGCAGGAGAGTTTAAGAAAGCACAAAAATTACATCAATTACTTGTAAGAGTAACTGATTCATTATTTATGGCGCCAAGTCCAACTCCAGTAAAAACAGCGTTACAAATGGTTGGATTAGATGTAGGTTCTGTACGTTTACCACTTCTTCCATTAACAGAAGAGGAAAGAGTAACGTTACAATCTGTTATGCAATCTATCCCTCGTTAATAAAAAATGACCTAGTGTAGAACTAGGTCATTTTTTATTATATGCAAATCTTTTCCTCTTTTTCTCACCTATATGTGTTTTTATAAGAACATTAATCGCTTCTTCATTATGTGTATAAGAAAATAATCATACCCCTTTAACTGAGTCAAAAAATGATAGATATTATGGAATAAACGTAATAAACCACGGTGTCTGTTTTTAGAGAAATCCCCTAAAATGTGACGTAATTCATAAAAAAAATCCATTTTGTAAGTGTTTTTGTTGGATTCTAGAAAAATAAATCTTGAAACTTCCTATTATGAAATGAATTTGGCGTATGTATGGCTAGTTCTTCAAAATAATATGGAGTATAAAATCGGAGTAAATATAAAGGAAATACGTTCGATACTTTTATTGTCATTCCGTTCTTTTCCTCTTTCTTTCGCACGATTTAACTTGTGTTCTATTTCTTGTATCAGGTATAATATGGCTAAGTAGCTTAGTACGGGTATGCTTAGCAAAATTGGTAAAAATTATAATTTGATTACATTTTCATATCATATCGAATAAGATATTTGATTTATATAATGAAAGAGAGGTGAAACCTGGTTTAAAAAATAAACAAGGACATGATATCGCATAACGGTAAGGACATTCGTCTTGGACGGTGAATATATGGTGGTTGTAGAGTTTCCCCTGGTGTCTCTGCAATTTTAGTGAAATCAGTGTTTGAAAGATTTTTAAACCAGGCAACAACATGAAGAGAAAAGAGAATGAGTCTGTTAAAGTATTTGCTCTTGGTGGAGTAGGTGAAATCGGGAAAAACATGTACTGTGTTGAAATTGATTCTGAAATCTTTATTGTAGATGCAGGGTTAATGTTCCCAGGAGATGAAATGTTTGGAATTGATATCGTTATTCCTGATATTACATATTTAGTGGAAAACCAAGAGCGAGTAAAAGGTTTATTTATTACTCACGGTCATGAAGATCATATTGGTGGTATTGTTTACGTACTTCGTAAATTATCTATTCCAGTATATGCAACGAAATTAACAGTAGGACTTATACAAGAAAAACTTGGCGAAGCGGGTATGTTAGGCCGTGTAGACTTAAAAACAATCGATTCAAATTCAACAGTAGAGTTTAATACTACAACGGTGTCATTCTTTGGAACGACACATAGTATTCCAGATTCTGTTGGTGTTTGTTTCCATACATCAAAAGGTGCGATTGTATATACGGGAGACTTTAAATTCGATCAAACTCCAATTGGAAATAGTGGAGCAGACCTTGGGAAAATGGCGCAAATCGGAAATGAAGGCGTACTTTGCTTATTATCTGATAGTACAAACGCAGAGCGCCCAGGTTATACAGGTTCAGAAAAAGAAGTTGGTGTAGAAATCTCTAAAGTGTTCTACGGCGCAGAAGGTCGTATTATTGTTGCTTCATTTGCATCGAATGTACATCGTATTCAACAAGTATTTGATGCAGCTGCTGAAACAGGGCGAAAAGTGGCGGTTGTAGGACGTAGTATGGTGAAAGTGGTAGATATCGCAAGACGTCTTGGTTATTTAGATGTTCCAGAAGGTATGGTTATTTCACTACAAGAAGTAGACAATTTCCCAGAGAAAAAGGTAGCTATTTTAACGACAGGTAGTCAAGGTGAACCGATGGCTGCTCTATCTAGAATGGCAAAGCAAGCTCATAAACAAATTTCAATTCGTAAAGGTGACACGGTTATTATTGCGGCTTCTCCAATTCCGGGTAATGAAATATCTGTATCAAAAATTATCGACTTGTTATTTAGAGCGGGAGCTGAAGTTGTTTATTACGGTGAAAGAAAAGTTCACGTTTCAGGTCACGGTAGCCAAGAAGAATTAAAATTAATGTTAAATTTAATGAAACCAAAGTACTTTGTACCCGTACACGGTGAGTTCCGTATGCAAAAAGCACATGCATACTTAGCTGAAGATGTAGGTATTACAAGAGAAAATATCTTTATCGTAGAAAAAGGCGATGTAATTGCTTTTGGTGACGATGAAGCGAACTTAGTCGGTAAAGTACAAGCTGGTAATGTTTTAATTGATGGATTAGGTGTAGGTGACGTTGGTAATATCGTTCTTCGAGATAGAAAGATGTTATCTCAAGATGGAATACTAGTAGTTGTTGTAACGCTTGGTAAAGATGAAAAGAAAATTATCTCTGGTCCAGAAATCATTTCACGTGGTTTCGTATATGTTCGTGAATCAGAAGCGTTAATTGAACGATCTACAGAGATTGTACGTATGATTGTTGAGCAGTCAATTAAAGAATATTCAATTGAATGGTCAATGTTAAAACAAAATATTCGTGAATTATTAGGACAGTTCTTGTACGAAGAGACAAAGAGAAAACCTATGATTTTACCGATTATTATGGAAGTATAAAAAAGATCACCCTTATGGGTGATCTTTTTTCTTTTTAACCCTATCGAATGAAATTTATAACTTAAGAAATAATAGTTATATACGAGTGAAAGGGGATGCGAAATGACAGAACGTGATCGATATACAAATGAAGAAAAAGAAGCTGAGCCAAAAGAAGCTGGAAAAGAGGTTTCAATAGTCGAAAAAATTCAACAGCTTGGACAGACAAATGTACCACAGATGAATGAATCACGTATTCATTGTTTAACGATTATCGGACAAGTGGAAGGTCATGTTCAATTACCACCGCAAAATAAAACAACAAAATACGAGCATATCATTCCGCAAATTGTTGCGATTGAACAAAATCCGAAAATTGAAGGTTTGCTTTTAATATTAAATACGGTTGGAGGTGACGTTGAAGCTGGGCTAGCAATTTCTGAAATGGTAGCTTCACTTTCAAAACCAACAGTGTCTCTAGTTTTAGGTGGGGGACATTCCATCGGTGTACCGATTGCTGTTTCTACTGACTATTCGTTTATTGCGGAAACTGCGACGATGACAATTCATCCAATTCGTTTAACAGGTCTTGTCATAGGTGTGCCACAAACATTTGAGTATTTGGATAAGATGCAAGAAAGAGTCATTCGTTTTGTGACGAAGCACTCGAAAGTAACAGAAGATCGTTTTAAAGAGCTTATGTTTGCGAAAGGAAATTTAACGCGAGATATTGGGACGAATGTAATTGGTGGGGATGCAGTAAAGTACGGTCTTATAGATGATGTAGGCGGTATTGGAAATGCTATTCGAAAATTAAACGAATTAATAGATGTTCGCGCGGAAGATAGTACAGAAGGGACAATGCTACAATGATTTTATATACAATTATGCCAGAGCAACTTGTGTATCCGGCCGATTATTCACAATGTGAAAGTCAAAAAGTCGTAAATATAAATGGTGTGGAATTAATGGTTTCTGAAGAGGAACATGGATTTTATTCTATTGTACGTGTGCTAAGTACGGACCCACTTCATTATTTAGAGTTTGAGCCCGGTCAGAAAATAACCTTTTAGCAAAAAGAAGGATTTTGTTTAGAAGCTATGGTATAATATAAAAAACAAGACGGTTGAGCAGCCATGAGTAGGCTGCTTTCTTCTGTTTATTTAGCATTTTACAAGAAGTGTAAAAATAGAAGATATAAAGACCTGAAAAATAGAGAAAACAGACATATAAATAGAGCATTTTGAGGGGAGCTTTACTTATATGTAGAACACGAGGTGAAGAAATGGCAAAACAAAAGCAAAGAGGGACGAAGTCAAAGGCAAGACGTACGATAAAGCCAACTTTGTATTATGAAATTGTCGGTTTAACTCTTTTTGCACTTTCAATCATTACGATTTTACAGCTAGGCGTTGTAGGGAAATCGTTTGTGTTATTTTTTCGCTTCTTCTTTGGTGAGTGGTACATAATTGGTGTGTTAGGTGTAATAGCTTTATCGGTTTCCTTTGTTATAAAACGCGGATGGCCGAACCTTTTAAATAAACGATTAATTGGATTTTATTTAATTGTATTGGCGATATTAATGTTTAGTCATATTACATTATTTAACCTTCTTACAAAAGATGGAGCAGTGCAAAATACTTCTGTTATTGTGAGTACGAAAGATAACTTCTTTCTTGAAATGAAAAAGGGGCCAGATAGTGTTCATTTAGGTGGTGGTATGTTTGGTGCGCTTATGTTCGCAACATGTTACTTCTTATTTGACGAAGTAGGAGCTTATATCATTGGTATTATTCTAGTTATTCTCGGTATACTTTGTATAACAAATAAGCATATTGGAGAAGTGTTAGCTCCAGTTGGTAGAATTCTTAGAAGTCAGTTTCAAGTGATGCAAGGGGATTATAAAGATTGGAGAGCTAAAAGAACGGCTGAACAAACAGAAAAGAAAAAAACAACAAGAAGCACAAGAAGCAAACGTGCTGCAGAACAAGAAGAAATTATTGAGCCGATGGAAGAAATCTCAATTGATCCTCCGATTATTTCGAATTTCACTGAGAATTATCCTGTAAATGAAGAAGAGGATAAACGAATCGAAGTAGAGCAAGAAGATTTGATCACTTCAACGTTTATTGAAGAGACTCCGCCAATTGAAGAACCAAAGAAAAAGCGTGGAGAAAAAATTGTTGAATCGTTAGAGAGTGAAGCGCAAGCACCTCCTATGCAATTTTCAAATGTAGAAAATAAAGATTACAAGCTTCCTTCACTTGATATATTAAAATTTCCAAAGAATAAGCAAGTTACAAATGAAAATGCGGAAATTTATGAGAATGCTCGTAAATTAGAGCGTACATTCCAAAGTTTCGGAGTGAAAGCGAAAGTAACAAAAGTACATAGAGGTCCGGCAGTTACAAAATATGAAGTGTATCCTGATATGGGGGTAAAGGTAAGCAAAATTGTCAGTTTAAGTGATGATTTAGCCCTTGCTTTAGCTGCAAAGGACATTCGTATTGAAGCGCCAATTCCCGGGAAATCAGCTGTAGGGATCGAAGTTCCGAACTCAGAAGTTTCGATGGTAACGCTGAGGGAAGTTCTTGATTCTAAGGCTAATAATCATCCGGAAGAGAAGTTGTTAATTGGTCTTGGCCGAGATATTACAGGTGAAGCTGTATTAGCCCGTCTAAATAAAATGCCTCATTTACTCGTAGCTGGTGCGACAGGTAGCGGGAAAAGTGTATGTATTAACGGTATTATTGTTAGTATTTTAATGCGTGCAAAACCGCATGAAGTAAAATTAATGATGATTGACCCGAAAATGGTAGAATTAAATGTATATAACGGTGTGCCTCATTTATTAACGCCAGTTGTAACTGATCCGAAAAAAGCATCGCAAGCATTGAAAAAAGTTGTGAGTGAGATGGAACGTCGTTATGAATTGTTTGCTCATAGTGGTACACGTAACATTGAAGGATACAACGATTATATAAAAGAGCATAATAGTCAATCAGAAGCGAAACAACCCGAATTACCTTATATTGTAGTAATTGTGGACGAGTTAGCAGATTTAATGATGGTTGCTTCGTCTGATGTAGAGGATGCGATTATGCGTCTAGCGCAAATGGCTCGTGCTGCTGGTATTCATTTAATTATTGCAACGCAACGTCCGTCAGTTGACGTTATTACGGGTGTTATTAAAGCAAATATTCCATCACGTATTGCATTCGCTGTATCTTCTCAAACAGATTCTCGTACAATTCTTGACGGTGGTGGCGCAGAGAAGCTACTAGGTCGTGGAGACATGCTGTTTATACCAATTGGTGCATCGAAACCTGTACGTGTACAAGGCGCATTTTTATCAGATGATGAAGTTGAGAGAGTTGTAGAATATGTTATTGGACAGCAAAAAGCACAATATCAAGAAGATATGATTCCGCAAGATGTTCCTGATACGAAGCAGGAAGTAGAAGATGAATTATATGATGAAGCGGTTCAACTTGTAGTGGAAATGCAAACAGCATCTGTTTCTATGTTACAACGTAGGTTTAGAGTAGGTTATACGCGAGCTGCTCGCCTAATTGATGCAATGGAAATGAATGGTGTAGTAGGTCCGTATGAAGGTAGTAAACCGAGAGAAGTGCTCATTAATGATGTACAAGAAAAAAGTTCTTAAAAAAAGCCTAATTGTTTTTACAATTAGGCTTTTTTATATAGTGTTTTTGTTATATACTATACTCAGCAATAAAGAAAGGGCTTACATTTAGAGGTGTTCTTTAGAATACGAATACTTTGATTATGTTTTGTGTAAATGTTCGATATTTAATGCAGAAAAATGTTAGATTTTGTTGACACGTATGAGAGCAAGTGGTAAGATTACTTCGAAAAGAATCACTGCCTCATATAATCTTGGAGATAAGGTCCATAAGTTTCTACCTGGCAACCATGAATTGCTAGACTATGAGGGGAAAAGTGTGTAACAAAGGATGTAAAGGATCTTTGTGCCGAACTTTTTCTCGAAATGAGGAATGTTTATGGTGCAAAGTTTTTTTTATGCAATAAAGAGTGAAAATTTTATTTAAAAAAATTATTATTATTTATTCGACAATTACGCTTATTTTGGTGTTTAGTCATTTGTACTATGTTGTAAGTTGAAAAAAGAGAAAAGAAGTCTTACATCAGAGGTCGAATAATTGAAATGCGGGGGAGTCTTATGTCAGTAAAATCCGATAGTCGTCACCTATATCTACGGGTGATTGATCACATCAAAGAAAAAATTAAAGATGGGGCTTATAAAGAACGACAAAAGTTACCATCAGAGTTTGATTTAGCGAAAGAACTTGGCGTAAGTAGAGCGACTTTAAGGGAAGCATTGCGTATTTTAGAAGAAGAAAATGTTGTCATTCGTAGACATGGTGTAGGGACATTTGTAAATGCAAAGCCATTATTTTCTTCTGGAATAGAACAACTTTCTAGTATTACAGATATGATTTCTAGTGTGGGGAAAACACCAGGAACAATCTTTTTATCATCATCTACTACAACTTTAACAGAAGAGGAAAAAGAGAAGTTTAATAGTGAAGATGGTTTTAATGCAGTGATGATTGAACGCGTGCGTACAGCAGATGGGGAACCTGTTGTGTATTGTATCGATAAACTTGCAAAAGAAATATTGCCAGATTTATCGGGTTACAATGAGGAATCATTATTAACGGTGATACATAATAACACGCATAAGCGCATAACATATGCGGTTGCTCACATTGAGCCAATTGGCTATCACCCTAAAATCTCACCGATTTTAGAATGTGAGCCTGAAACAGCGCTGCTTGTATTAAAACAAATGCACTACGATCAAAATGATGAGCCAATCTTATATTCTATCAATTACTTTAGAGCTGATAAATTTAGCTTCCACGTATTAAGAAAGCGTATGTAGGTAAATTCCTTTTTAGGGAGGTGACAGCAAGAAGTAAGGAACAGCAGCGTATAAAAAATAGACAAATCATTTCAGGAGGGGTTTCTAGTATGAAGAAAAAAACAGGTCTTTTATTATCATTAACATTAGCAGCAAGTACGGTGTTAGGTGCATGTGGTAACTCGGATAAGGCGAGCAGTGATAAGAAAGAAGATAAAGACTTCAAAGTTGGTATGGTAACGGATGTTGGGGGCGTTGATGATAAATCATTCAACCAATCTTCTTGGGAAGGTTTGAAAAAGTTTGGTAAAGATAATGGATTAAAGGAAAAGACAAATTATCGTTACCTACAGTCTGAAAAAGAAGCAGATTATATTCCAAACTTAAAGAAATTTTCAAAAGATAAGTATGATTTATCTTTCGGAATCGGTTATAAATTAGAAGGTGCAATTAAAGAAGTTGCAAAAGAATCTCCAAAACAACAATTCGCAATCGTTGATACTGTTGTAGATGCACCGAACGTAACAAGTATTACATTTAAAGATCATGAAGGATCATTCCTTGTAGGTGCGGTAGCAGCTATGTCAACAAAATCGAATAAAGTAGGATTTGTTGGTGGAATGAAAAGTGATTTAATTAGTAAATTCGAAAATGGATTTAAAGCTGGTGCAAAGGCAGTAAATCCAAACATTGAAATCGTATCTGAATATGCGGAAGCATTTGATAAACCTGAAAAAGGTACAGTTCTTGCATCAGCAATGTATGGTCAAGGTGTAGATGTAATTTATCATGCTGCTGGTGGTACAGGTAACGGTGTGTTCACTGAAGCGAAAAACCGTAAGAAAAAAGGTGAAAATGTTTGGGTAATCGGTGTTGACCGTGACCAACATCAAGAAGGTATGCCTGAAAATGTAACATTAACTTCAATGATTAAACGTGTGGATGTAGCTGTAGAAAAAGTAGCTAAAGAAGCAAAAGATGGAAAATTAAAAGGTGGAAAAATTGAAGCGTTTGGTTTAAAAGATGACGGTATTGGTATTTCAAAAACAACTGATAACGTGAAAAAGGTTAACCCTGAAATTTTAACAAAAGTAGAAGAGTTTGAAAAGAAAATTACAGATGGTGAAATTAAAGTACCGGCTACAGATAAAGAGTATAAAGAATATGAAGCTTCTCTAAAAAAATAAATAGAGAAATAGCAAAGGTTAGTTCATAGAACTAACCTTTGTATGTATAAAAATTCCAAATCGCTTAATAAGTTAATAGTGTAATAGGGAATGTTCCCTGTTAAAAGGAGGAACGAAATGGAATACGTAATTGAGATGAATAACATTACGAAAGTATTCCCAGGCATTGTAGCGAATGATGATATTACGCTGCAAGTAAAGCAAGGAGAAATACATGCTTTACTTGGAGAAAATGGTGCAGGGAAATCCACATTGATGAATGTACTATTTGGTTTGTACCAACCAGAGCAGGGTGAAATTAAAATTAAAGGTAAACCTGTAAAAATCACAAATCCGAATATAGCAAATGACCTTGGTATTGGAATGGTCCATCAACACTTTATGCTTGTTCATAATTTTACAGTTACAGAGAATATTATTCTCGGAAATGAACCGAAGAAAAAAGGGAAAATTGCTGTTGAGGAAGCTGCTAAAGAAATTCAAAAATTGTCTGAACAATACGGTTTAGCTGTAAATCCATATGCGAAAATACAGGATATTTCAGTGGGTATGCAACAGCGTGTTGAGATTTTGAAAACTCTTTACCGCGGTGCAGAAATTTTAATATTTGATGAACCGACAGCCGTGTTAACACCACAAGAAATTCATGAGCTAATTCAAATTATGAAAAAGCTTGTACAAGAAGGAAAATCTATTGTTCTTATTACACATAAGTTGAAAGAAATTATGGAAGTTTGCGATCGTTGTACGATTATTCGTAAAGGAAAAGGGATTGGAACGGTTGACGTTGCAAATACGGATGAAAATAAACTTGCAGAATTAATGGTCGGACGTCAAGTGAATTTTAAAACAGAAAAAATAGACGCGAAGCCAAAAGAAGAGGTACTTTCAATTGCAAACCTTGTTGTTCACGATGCACGTCAACTACCTGCTGTAAAAGGCCTTGACTTAACTGTTCGTGCGGGGGAAATTGTTGGGATTGCAGGGATTGATGGAAACGGACAAAGTGAATTAATAGAAGCAATTACTGGTTTACGAAAAGTTGAGTCAGGTTCTATTGCAATTAAAGGAAAAGAAATAACAAATTGGCCTGTTAGAAGAATAACAGAAGAAGGAATTGGTCATATTCCAGAAGATCGTCATAAACACGGACTCGTACTTGATTTTTCTGTTAGAGATAATATAGTTCTTCAAACGTACTATAAAAATCCATTTTCAAAGAAAGGGATTTTAAATTTCAGCAAAATTACAGAAAAAGCAAAGGCTCTTATTGAACAGTTTGATGTACGTACACCTAGTGAGCAAACGTTAGCACGCGCTCTATCTGGGGGGAATCAACAAAAAGCAATTATTGCACGTGAAGTAGACCGAGATCCAGATTTATTAATTGCGGCACAGCCAACACGTGGTTTAGATGTAGGAGCAATTGAATTTATTCATAAGAGATTAATAGAGCAAAGGGATAAAGGAAAAGGTGTATTACTTTTATCATTAGAGTTAGATGAAATCTTAAATGTTAGCGATCGAATTGCTGTTATTTATGAAGGGGAAATTGTAGCAATAGTTGATGCGAAAGAAACGAATGAACAACAGCTTGGATTGTTAATGGCTGGAGGAACAAAGAAGGAGCAGGTGGGTACAAATGGCTAAAAAGCTTTTAACAGAACGAACGATAAATATTTTAGTCCCAGTACTATCCGTTATTTTCGGCTTACTTGTAGGAGCGATTGTAATGCTAGTTAGTGGCTATGATCCAATTGTTGGTTATAGTGCACTTTGGACAGGAATGTTCGGCAGCGCAAGTGCGATTGGTGAAACTCTCCGTACAATGATACCGCTTATTCTTGCTGGCTTATCGGTGGCGTTTGCATTTCGTACAGGCTTATTTAATATCGGGGTAGAGGGTCAATTGTTAGTTGGTTGGCTTGCAGCAGTTTGGTTCGGTTATGCAGTTTCGCTACCAGCTGTTCTTCACATGCCGTTATCAATTTTATTTGCAGCATTAGTAGGTGGAATTTGGGGTTTCATCCCTGGATATTTAAAGGGGAAATTTCAAGTTAATGAAGTTATTGTAACAATTATGATGAACTATATTGCTTTATACGTAACATATGACATTATTAAGCGTTTCTTACACGAGGGTAATGATAAAACGTATGACATTAAAGAGAGTGCGTCACTATCTTCAGACTGGCTTGCTTCTATTACTGATGGTTCACGTCTACACTGGGGAATTATTGTAGCAATTTTAATCGCTATTTTAATGTGGTTCTTATTAGATCGAACAACTTTAGGTTACGAATTAAAGTCGGTAGGATTTAATCAGCATGCCTCTCAATATGCAGGTATGAAAGTTTCTCGTAATGTAGTATTCTCCATGACAATTGCTGGTGCATTTGCGGGGATTGGTGGAGCGATGGAAGGATTAGGGACATTCCAGAGTATGACAGCGATGTCTTCGTTTACAGGAGTAGGGTTTGATGGGATTGCCGTAGCATTACTTGGAGGGAACAATCCGTTTGGTATAATCCTTTCAGCTTTATTGTTTGGTGGTTTGAAAAGTGCTTCCCCTCAAATGAACTTTGAGGCAGATGTACCGTCAGAGCTTATTAATGTAATTATTGCATGTATCATCTTCTTTGTTGCATGTAGTTATGTGTTAAGATGGGCGCTTACACGCATGAGCAAGGAGGGGAAATAAATGAGCTTTTTAGATATATTAGCCATTCTTGTGACGGGTACGTTATATACATCGGCACCTATCATTTTCACAGCACTAGGTGGTGTATTTAGTGAACGATCAGGTGTTGTAAATATCGGATTAGAAGGACTAATGCTATTTGGTGCATTTATTGGAGTTGTTACAAACTTATTGATGGGTGATACTTGGGGAACGATGACTCCGTGGATTGCGTTATTATTTGCGGCAATTGGTAGTGGTTTGTTTGCATTACTTCATGCGGTAGCTTCTATTACATTCCGAGCAGATCAAGTTGTAAGTGGTGTAGCAATTAACTTCTTATCTCTTGGATTAACGGTATTTGCAATTAAGAAGATTTTTGATAAAGGACAGACTGACTTTATTCAGTACCGTATTGAAAAGATTGATATTCCAGGCCTTTCAGATATTCCGGTTTTAGGGAAAATATTCTTCTCTAACGTACCAATAACGTCGTATATTGCCATTATTTTAGCATTCGTTGTTTGGTATGTTATTTATAAAACACCGTTCGGTCTTCGTCTTCGTGCGGTTGGTGAGCATCCAATGGCAGCGGATACGATGGGGATTAACGTATATAAAATGCGCTATATTGGCGTTTGTATATCAGGGGTGTTTGCTGGAATTGGTGGAGCAATTTTTGCGATGTCAATTTCTAATAACTTCTCAGGGGCAACTATTACAGGACAAGGTTTCTTAGCATTAGCTGCTATGATTTTTGGAAAGTGGAATCCACTAGGTGCATTAGGTGCAGCGCTATTCTTTGGTTTTGCACAATCATTAAGTGTAACAGGTGGAACAATTCCTGTATTAGATCAAATTCCGAGTGTTTTATTAACAATATTACCGTATGTATTCACAATATTAGCACTCGTTGGTTTTGTAGGTCGTTCTGAAGCTCCGAAAGCATTAGGAACTCCTTATGAAAAAGGAAAACGATAAGTATAAAAAGCTCGCACATTAGTGCGGGCTTTTTTACATAGACTATATTTAATACGGAATTTTACTATGTTCCTTACATATTACAGTTTTTAGAAAGGGCCTTATGTAAGTATAGTGAGGAAGAAAAGTTGATTTTTCATTTCTAAAAACTGTATATTGAAGAGGAATATTCCTATATACGTAAAGGAGGGCTATAAATGAAACTAATGGAACAACAACTACATGAGTTAGGTGGTTTGCGCGTACATATTATTCCGACTGATAAATATAAAACGAATACCTTTGTATTTCGTTTTAAAGCGCCTTTAAATGAGGAGACGGTGACAGAGCGTGCCCTATTGCCATACGTATTGCAAAGTGCGACAGAAAAATTACCTTCTGTAATTCGTCTTCGTCAATATTTAGAAGAATTATACGGATCTTCTTTAGCGGTAGATGTAAGTAAAAAAGGGGAAGACCATATTATCTCCATTTATGTAGACATTGCAAATGAAGTTTATTTACATGATGCACCACCGTTATTTGAAAAAGCGCTTTCTATGTTGTCAGATATCGTGTTACATCCAGCAACGGAGGAGAACGGTTTCCTATCTTCTATCGTAGAAAGTGAAAAAAGAGCACTGTTACAGAGAATTGAAGCTACTTATGATGATAAAATGCGTTATGCAAACGAGCGTTTAATTGAAGAAATGTGCAAAGTAGAACCGTATCGTTTAAGTGCAAATGGAAAAAAAGAGAGTGTTACGTCTATTACAAATGAAAGTCTGTATCAATATTATCAAAAGGTGCTAGCGGAAGATGAAATGGATTTATATATTATTGGTGATATTTCAGAAAACGCCGTTGATCTTGTAAGTAAGTATTTTTCTATTTCAGCTCGTCCAGTGAGAGAAAGAAATGTACTCCTTCATAGACGAAATAATGAAGAAAAAGAAGTTGTTGAAAAACAAGAATTAAAACAAAGTAAATTACACATCGGTTATCGTACATTTGTCACATATAAAGATGAAGATTATTTTGCATTGCAATTGTTCAATGGATTGTTTGGTGGCTTTTCTCATTCGAAGTTATTCGTAAATGTGCGTGAAAAAAATAGTTTAGCGTACTATGCAGCATCGCGCTTTGAAAGTCATAAAGGTTTATTATTTGTTATGTCAGGAATCGAAGCGAAAAATTATGAAAAAGCAGTTGAGATTATTAAAGAACAAATGCTTGCGATGCAAAACGGAGAGTTTTCTGAAGAAGAAATACATCAAACAAAAAGTGTCATCCAAAATCAAATATTAGAGGCAATTGATACACCACGTGGTTTTGTAGAAATGCTATATCATGGTATTATTTCAGATCGTACACGTCCAGTTGAAGAATGGCTTACCGGTATAGAAAGTGTGACAAAACAAGAAATTGTAAAAGTTGCTAAAAATATTGAACTAGATACAATTTACTTTTTACAAGGAACGGAGGGAGAGTAAATGGAGAAAATTGTTTATGAACAATTAAAAGAAACACTCTATTATGAAAAACTTCCTAATGGATTAGATGTATATGTTTTACCGAAACAAGGATTTAATAAAACATTTGCGACGTTTACGACGAAATATGGTTCTGTAGATAATACATTTATACCATTAGGGAAAGAAGAAATGATTCGTGTGCCTGATGGAATTGCACATTTTCTTGAGCATAAATTATTTGAAAAAGAAGATCACGATGCTTTCCAATTGTTTAGTAAACAAGGGGCATCGGCAAATGCTTTCACATCTTTCACAAGAACAGCTTACCTTTTCTCATGTACATCAAATGTAGAACAAAATTTAAATACATTGTTAAACTTTGTACAAGAGCCTTACTTCTCTGAAAAAACCGTTGAAAAAGAGAAGGGTATTATTGGGCAAGAAATTCAAATGTATCAAGATAATCCAGATTGGCGCTTATATTTTGGATTAATTGATAGCTTGTTTGTAAAGCACCCGATTAAAATTGATATTGCAGGGACGATTGAGTCTATTAGTAAAATTACGAAAGACCTACTATATGAATGTTATGAAACGTTTTATCATCCAAGCAATATGTTAATGTTTGTTGTAGGTGCAATTGATCCAGAAAAAACGATGGATTTGATACGTGAAAATCAAGCGAAGAAAGATTATAAAAACCAACCAGAAATAGTACGTTCATTCGAAGAAGAACCAGATGAGGTAAATGAAAAGAAGAAAATTATTTCAATGCCTGTACAAACTCCGAAATGTTTAGTTGGTATTAAAGCGACAAACTTAAAAGAAAAAGGGGAAGCTCTTTTAAAACAAGAAATTGCGCTTACGTTACTTTTAGATTATTTATTTGGGAAAAGCTCCGTTCATTACGAATCTTTATATAACGAAGGGCTCATTGATGATTCGTTCTCGTATGATTATACAGAAGAGAATAACTTCGGTTTTGCAATGGTTGGCGGCGATACGAAGCAACCTGATGAGCTGGAAGAGCGTTTGAAAGGTATTTTATTAAACACAAATTATGATCAATTAGATGAGGCGGCATTAGAACGAGTGAAGAAAAAGAAAATAGGTGGCTTTTTACGTTCCTTGAATTCACCGGAATATATTGCAAATCAATTTACACGATATGCGTTTAATGAATCGAGTCTGTTTGATGCATTGACTGTATTAGAAAGTCTAACGGTTCAAGATTTACAAGAAGTAGCTCAATTACTATTATCAGAAGAGAAAATGAGTGTTTGCCAAGTTTTACCTAAAAAATAAAAGGTTTCATAACAATACCCTCATCTTATCATTGATAAATTGTAAGATGAGGGTATTATTTATTTGTAGGGAAAAGATTTTTTTGAGATAAGAGAGGAATTGTATGAAAAAGTATGCATTAGTAACTGGAGGAAGCGGAGGGATTGGCTCTGCTATTTCGAAACAATTAATTCAAGATGGATATACAGTATATGTTCATTATAATAACAGTGAAGAGAAAGTGAATGAGTTGCAGAAAGAATGGGGTGAAGTAATTCCTGTTCAAGCGAATTTAGTTTCTACTGATGGGGCAGAGCAATTGTGGAAACAAATTGAACATCCTCTTGATGTTATCGTATATGCAGCTGGGAAGAGTATTTTTGGACTCGTAACAGATGTAACGAACGATGAATTGAATGATATGGTAGAACTTCAAGTGAAGAGTATCTATAAATTATTATCGATGGCATTGCCATCTATGATTCAACGGAGAGGCGGTAATATTGTACTTGTTTCGTCTATATGGGGACAAATTGGAGCGTCATGTGAAGTGCTTTACTCGATGGTAAAAGGTGCGCAAAATTCATATGTGAAAGCTTTAGCAAAAGAAGTTTCATTAAGTGGAATAAGAGTGAACGCGGTGGCGCCAGGTGCAATTGAAACGGAAATGTTAAATGTATTTTCAGAAGAGGATAAGAATGAAATTGCGGAAGAGATTCCGTTAGGACGATTAGGATTACCAGAAGAAGTAGCAAAAACTGTGTCATTTCTCGTATCATCAGGTGCATCTTATATAACAGGACAAATTATCGGAGTAAATGGCGGGTGGCATTGCTAAAAATTTCTTACATAAAAAATGAAAAACTGTACAAATTAAGCATGATTCTATTACTAAGTAGTGAGGTGCTTACACATGTCAGTTTTAGATAATTTTGATCAATGGAAGAGCTTTTTAGGAGAACGTTTAGAACAAGCGCAAGGAAAAGGTCTTGATGGTGGTGCTGTATCAGATATGGCATTTCGTGTTGGTGATTATTTAGCAAATGAAGTAGAAGCACGCAACGATCAAGAGAAATTATTAGCTGAACTTTGGAAAGTTGCTGACGAACAAGAGCAACATACAATCGCAAACTTAATGGTAAAGTTTGTACAACATAAGTAAAAAATAGAGAGGAGAATCTCCTCTCTATTTTTTTTGCATAATAATTGAAAGGGATAGATTATACATTTAGCTTCCCTATTAAGGTGAAATCATATAATATAGTACGTAGGTGTAAAGTAAGCAAGGGGAGTGATCTTGGATGATTGAATGGTATTTTGAATATGAAATACATAAAAACCGACCTGGCTTGCTTGGTGACGTTTCTTCGTTAATCGGTATGCTTGGCATTAATATTGTCACAATTAATGGTGTAGATAATGCACGACGTGGATTACTCCTTATGTGTGATAATCAAGAGCAAATCTCTAGACTTGAATCAATTTTAAATACGATGGATAACATAACGGTAACGAAATATCGTCCGCCAAAGCTAAGAGATAAGCTAGCGGTTAGACATGGTAGGTACATACAACGAGATGCAGATGATAAGAAGACATTTCGGTTTGTGCGTGATGAATTAGGGTTACTTGTAGACTTTATGGCTGAAATAATGAAAAAAGAAGGTCATAAACTAATTGGTATACGAGGAATGCCTCGTGTCGGAAAAACAGAATCCATTGTTGCTGCAAGTGTTTGTGCAAATAAAAGGTGGTTATTTGTATCATCTACTCTTATTAAGCAAACTGTTCGTAGTCAATTAATTGAAGATGAGTATAGCGATGACAATATTTTCATCCTAGATGGAATTGTGTCAACGAAGCGTGCTAACGAAAGACATTGGCAGCTCGTTCGTGAAATTATGAGATTGCCTGCAACGAAAGTTGTAGAACATCCTGATGTATTTGTGAGTCAGTCAGAATACACATTGGATGATTTTGATTATATTATCGAGTTGCGTAACGATTATGATGAAGAAATTCAATATAATTTAGTAGATGAAATTGAGCAAGGTACGCAAAATAATTTCTCTATGTTTGACTTTTAAAGAAATATTGAGGTGTTAGTAGTGACGGAATTGGGACAAAAGCTGAAAGAAGCAAGAGAAGCGAAAGGCTTGTCTATTGATCAGCTGCATGAGATTACAAAAATTCAAAAACGCCATTTAGTGGCAATTGAAGAAGGCAATTATGATGTATTGCCAGGAGCTTTTTATGCGCGTGCATTCATTAAACAATACGCAGATGCGGTTGGATTAAATGGAGAGGAACTGCTTGTAGAACATCAGAGTACGATACCACAATCTGAAAGGCGTGAAGTTCCACAAGTATCAACGGGACAAAAAACACAAGAAACAATGCAAAAATCTTCATCATGGCCAATTGCAGATCACATGCCGAAAATCTTAGTTGCGCTGTTAGTAATCGCAGTTGGAGTGGTAATCTGGTTTGTGTTTCAAGCGTTAACTGGAAAAGATGATGAAAAAGTTCCAAGCGCTCAAAGTGAGAAAATTGAAGTTCAAAAAGCGAAAGATTCTCCGTTAGATACGAAGAAAGATGAAGCGAAAGCGGAAGAGCCAAAAAAAGAGGAACCAAAAAAAGAAGAACCAAAGAAAGAGGAGCAACCAGCACAACCAACTGGACAGCAAGAAGTGAAAGTAGTTGGAACAACTGGAAAGGTATCTACTTTGGAAATTCATAATAATAAAACATTAGAACTGGAATTATCGGGTAAAGGTGCGAGTTATGTAGATGTTAAAGATGATGCTGGGAATGTGATTCTAAACGCTACAGTACAAGAGGGCCAAATAGAAAAACGTGATGTATCAACATTAAAAGAAGTGCGACTTAATATTGGAAATGCAACGAATGTTGAAGTTAAACTGAATGGCCAAGTGGTCGCTTATCCATTGGATCCAGAAAAAGAACTTCACCAAAGATTGGTGATAAAAAACCAAGGGATAGAGCAACCTGCACAATAACAGTCATCGCTTCGATGACTTTTTTTCGATGAACAAATGTTTTTGATATGATGGAGGAATAGCTGTGAATTTACCAAATAAAATTACAATATCTAGAATCTTCTTAATTCCAATTTTTATGGTAATTATGTTAGCACCCTTTGATTGGGGTTCATATAAAATTGGTGATGTTAATTTGCCAATTCAACATTTAGTGGGGGCGCTTATCTTTATCATTGCTTCAGCTACAGATTGGATTGATGGACATTATGCAAGAAAGTATAATCTTGTAACGAATTTAGGGAAGTTTCTTGACCCGTTAGCTGATAAATTACTTGTTTCGGCAGCACTTATTACATTGGTAGAGATGCAATATGTACCGGCTTGGATTGTTATTGTAATTATCAGTCGTGAGTTTGCAGTAACTGGTTTACGTCTTGTACTTGCTGGAACAGGGGAAGTAGTTGCAGCAAACCAGCTAGGGAAAATTAAGACATGGACACAAATTATTGCGATTGCAGCATATTTATTACACGATGTACCTTTAAATTTAATCCATATTCCAGTTGCGGATATCTTCATATGGATTGCATTAATCTTTACTGTTATTTCAGGATGGGATTATTTCTGGAAAAATAGAGCTGCTTTTGTAAACTCAAAATAGAAGTTTATGGGGGAATTGGGATGAATGCTGAGATTATTGCGGTTGGAACTGAATTATTACTTGGACAAATTGCAAATACAAACGCCCAGTTTTTATCTGAAAAGTTAGCTTCAATCGGAATTAACGTGTACTATCATACTGTTGTTGGTGATAATAATAAGCGACTGCAAAAGGCGATTGAAGCTGCGGAAGAACGTGCTGATATACTTATTTTTACAGGTGGATTAGGACCGACAAAAGATGATTTAACGAAAGAAACGATAGCTACTAGTTTAGATGAAGAGCTTGTGTATGATGAAAAGGCATTAGCCTTAATAAGTAATTACTTTAAGCGTACAGGCCGTGAATTTACGGAGAATAATAAAAAGCAAGCGCTCGTTTTAAATGGAGCAACAGTATTTGCAAATGACCACGGTATGGCGCCAGGTATGGGGGTAAATAAGAACGGAAAAGTTTATATTTTATTACCAGGGCCGCCAAAAGAAATGAAACCAATGTATGTAAGTTACGTAGAGCCTTTTTTACGTAATTTTACAACAGGAGAAAACATTTATTCTCGTGTGCTTCGTTTCTTTGGTATTGGGGAGTCCCAATTAGAGGTGAAAGTTCAAGATTTAATTGATGGACAAACAAACCCAACAATTGCCCCGTTAGCAAATGATGGAGAAGTGACATTACGTTTAACCGCTAAGCATCAAAATGTTAGCGAAGCGGAGAAACTAATTCAACATGTGGAAGATTTGATTTTAGAAAGAGTAGGAGAATTTTTCTACGGATATGACCAAGAATTTTTGCATTATAAGGCAATCGAGTTATTGAAGAGAAAAGGGTTAACTTTAGCGTGTGCAGAAAGTTTAACAGGTGGTTTTTTTGGAAATCAAGTAACTGAAAACGCTGGTGTTTCTTCTGTATTTAAAGGCGGTGTCATTTGTTATCATAATGATGTGAAGCAACATGTTTTACGTGTGCCTGAAGAAGTATTGCATACTGATGGTGCAGTTAGTAAAGAATGTGCTCGTTATCTTGCTGAAAATGTTAAGGATGTATTAAAAGCGGATATCGGAATTAGTTTCACTGGGGTAGCAGGGCCAGATGCTTCAGAACAGAAAGAACCAGGAACAGTATTTGTTGGGCTTTCGATTAAGGATGAACCAACTGTAGTCTTTCCTCTTAATTTAAGCGGAAGTCGTCAACAAATTAGAGAACGAACAGCAAAATATGGATTTTATCATTTATATAAAAAGCTAGAAGAGATATAAGTTTCTTCTAGCTTTTTTTACGTTTAAATTTAGATATTATTTGATAGAAAATAAAAAAATCGAATAAATGTTCGATTTTGTTGGCAAATTGAATTGAAAATAGGTATAATAAGATTAGCAATTCAGTTAAGGAGGAATTTTGAATGAGTGATCGTCAAGCAGCGTTAGATATGGCGTTAAAACAAATAGAGAAGCAATTCGGTAAAGGTTCAATTATGAAATTAGGAGAACAAGCAGAGCGTAGAGTTTCTACGGTTTCTAGTGGTTCTTTAGCACTTGATGTGGCACTAGGAGTAGGCGGATATCCACGTGGCCGTATTATCGAAATTTACGGACCTGAAAGTTCAGGTAAAACGACAGTTTCATTACATGCAATTGCAGAAGTACAACGTCAAGGTGGACAAGCAGCATTCATCGATGCGGAGCACGCAATGGATCCTGTATATGCACAAAAATTAGGCGTTAACATAGATGAATTACTATTATCACAGCCTGATACAGGGGAGCAAGGATTAGAAATCGCGGAAGCACTTGTACGAAGTGGTGCGGTTGACATTATCGTAATTGACTCTGTAGCAGCTCTTGTACCGAAAGCAGAGATTGAAGGCGACATGGGTGACTCACATGTAGGCTTACAAGCACGTTTAATGTCACAAGCACTGCGTAAGCTTTCAGGAGCAATCAACAAATCAAAAACAATTGCAATCTTTATTAACCAAATTCGTGAAAAAGTTGGGGTTATGTTCGGAAACCCAGAAACAACTCCAGGTGGTCGTGCGTTGAAATTCTATTCAACTGTACGTCTTGAAGTGCGTCGTGCGGAGCAATTAAAGCAAGGTAACGACATCGTTGGTAATAAAACAAAAGTAAAAGTAGTGAAAAATAAAGTAGCACCACCATTCCGTGTTGCGGAAGTTGATATTATGTACGGAGAAGGTATTTCAAGAGAAGGTGAAATCTTGGATATGGCTTCTGAGCTTGATATCGTTCAAAAGAGCGGTGCTT
Organism: Bacillus cereus group sp. BfR-BA-01347; assembly: GCF_022663835.1. NCBI lineage: Bacteria > Bacillati > Bacillota > Bacilli > Caryophanales > Bacillaceae > Bacillus > Bacillus cereus group sp. BfR-BA-01347. The sequence goes on from NZ_JAKUGG010000017.1 coordinate 62,450, forward strand.
GGTATTCTTATAATGAAGAACGCCTAGGACAAGGTCGTGAAAATTCGAAGCAGTTCTTAAAAGAAAATACAGATTTAAGAGAAGAAATTGCCTTCTTTATTCGTGAGCATCACGGAATTAGTGAAGATTCTGGTGCTGAGGGCGCAGAAGATTCAACTCTTCTTGATTAAAAAATAAAAGACACGGCCTCGTGTCTTTTATTTTTTTATCTACTATTAAGGAGCATAATACTATTGATAAAAATATTTTTTTACTTCAAATGGGTTGTGTAAAGAGGGATATTTAAATATTTTAAGGAAAAGAATTGGGAATTACTAAGGTTTTCCAGTATAGTAGGCTCCTTACTTTTTAAATTTACATCACATTCAAGGCTGAAGGTAAAGAAAGTAAAAGTAGACAACGCTTGACAATGAAAATTACGATAGATACAATGAGAATGTATATTTTTTCTTATATACGATATACTCTTCTCAAGAAGAGAAGTAATATTCGGAGTAAGGTTTAAATCTTACCGAAATAATAATATGACATTTTAATTGTGAAATGAAGAAAGTCCCTTAAAAAAGCGGGACGACGGTCTTTGCTGTATGTTGTAATTTAATGTACATGCCGACAGTCTTTTTTCATTCATAGCAAGGGGAGGTGAAATCATGAGTAGTACAGTTTGGATACTCATCTCCATTTTGCTTGCAACAACAGTCGGTGCAGTTGTTGGCTTTTTTGTTCGAAAGTCTATTGCTGAAGCGAAGATTAATGGTGCGGCTAATGAAGCGAAACGTATTCTAGACGAAGCGAATCGTGAGGCTGAAGCACTTAAGAAAGAAGCGCTTTTAGAAGCAAAGGATGAAATTCATACACTTCGTACAGAAGCTGAATTAGAAATTCGTGACCGTAGAAGCGAATTACAAAAACAAGAAAATCGTTTAATGCAAAAAGAAGAGAACCTTGATCGTAAAGACGAAACGCTCGATAAACGCGAGCAGCAGTTAGAGAAGAAAGAGGATTCTCTTGTAGCGAGACAACAACAGATTGAAGAGTTGGAAAGCAAAGTGGGAGAGTTAGTTCAAAAGCAACAAACGGAATTAGAGCGCATTTCCAATCTGACACGCGAACAAGCGAAAGCAATTATTCTTGGTAAAGTAGAAAATGAAGTTTCTCATGAAATCGCTGTTATGGTAAAAGAAAGTGAAGTTCGCGCGAAAGAAGAAGCGGATAAGAAAGCAAAAGAGATTTTATCTCTTGCAATGCAAAGATGTGCAGCTGATCATGTTGCTGAAACAACCGTTTCGGTTGTAAATCTTCCAAATGACGAAATGAAGGGACGTATTATCGGGCGTGAAGGTCGTAATATTCGTACGTTAGAAACGTTAACGGGTATTGACTTAATTATCGATGATACACCAGAGGCGGTAATCCTTTCTGGATTCGACCCAATTCGTCGTGAAACAGCTCGTATCGCTCTTGATAAACTAGTACAGGACGGACGTATTCACCCAGCGCGTATTGAAGAGATGGTCGAAAAATCAAGACGTGAAGTGGACGAGTATATTCGCGAAGTCGGAGAGCAAACAACGTTTGAAGTGGGTGTTCACGGATTACATCCAGATTTAATTAAAATTTTAGGCCGTTTAAAATACCGTACAAGTTATGGTCAAAACGTCTTAAAACACTCTATGGAAGTTGCATATTTAACTGGACTTATGGCGGCAGAGCTTGGCGAGGATGAAAAACTAGCAAGACGTGCTGGTCTATTACATGATATCGGAAAAGCGATTGACCATGAAGTAGAAGGTAGCCACGTTGAAATTGGTGTTGAACTCGCAACGAAATACAAAGAGCATCCTGTAGTTATAAACAGTATCGCATCTCACCATGGTGACACAGAACCAACTTCTATCATTGCAGTTTTAGTTGCAGCAGCAGATGCTTTATCAGCTGCAAGACCGGGAGCTCGTAGTGAAACACTTGAAAACTATATTCGTCGTCTTGAAAAGTTAGAAGAGATTTCAGAGTCTTATGAAGGCGTTGAAAAATCATTTGCAATTCAAGCAGGACGTGAAGTTCGTATTTTGGTAAAACCAGATACAATCGATGACTTAGAAGCTCATCGTTTAGCTCGTGATATCCGAAAACGTATTGAAAATGAACTGGATTACCCAGGACATATTAAAGTAACTGTTATTCGTGAAACGCGTGCAGTGGAATACGCAAAATAAAGTGGTGAAACACCACTTTATTTTTTTGTGTTGGAATTGGATAAAATAAAGACAGTTAGTTATATAGCATAAAAGTGAAACAAACTTATAATAAAGATATTATAAGGAATTTACTTGATGCTATAGCAATAAAAAATGCAGTACATAGAAAGGGTAAGACATATGAGAATATTATTTGTTGGGGATGTAGTAGGATCTCCTGGTAGAGGTATGATTCAACAATACGTACCGGCATTAAAGAAAAAATATACACCTACAGTAACAATCATTAATGGAGAAAACGCAGCAGGTGGCCGTGGGATTACAGAAAAAATATATCGAAACTTTTTAGAGTGTGGGGCGCAGGCAGTTACACTTGGAAACCACGCTTGGGATAATCGTGAAGTATTTGAATTCATCGATGATGCAAAATATCTTGCAAGACCAGCAAACTTCCCAGAAGGAACTCCAGGAAAAGGACTTATATTTGTGAACTGTAATGGAACAGAAGTTGCAGTTATTAACTTACAAGGACGTACTTTCCTTCCTCCAATTGATTGTCCATTCCGTAAAGTGGATGAATTAATTAATATTGCGAAAAAGCGTACGAATATTATATTTGTTGATTTCCATGCGGAGACTACAAGTGAAAAACAAGCGCTAGGTTGGTATGTAGATGGACGTGCTACAGCAGTAGTAGGTACGCATACGCATGTCCCTACAGCGGATAACCGTATTTTACCAAGCGGAACGGCATACATTACAGATGTTGGGATGACAGGGCCGTATGACGGAATATTAGGTATGGACAGAGAAGCAGTATTGAAGAAGTTTTTAACAAACTTACCAGTACGATTTGAAGTAACAAATGGTAGAACGCAATTAAGTGCAGTGTTAATTGATGTGGATCCAAATACAGGAAAAGCAAAGAAAATTGAACGTATTTTAATTAATGACGATCAACCATTTTTTGAGTAAATTTTCGTTAAATTTTAGATAAGTTATTATATTTTAATTTTTTAGAAAAATTACGAAAATTTAGCAGGAATACGCGCCATTCCTCGTGAATATAAGTTAAAGTGAAATAATTGCTAATACTTTTTAAAGAAACGAGGAGGAAACGCGGAATGGAAATATTAAAAGTTAAAGCAACGTCGGTCCCTAATTCTGTAGCTGGTGCACTTGCAGGTGTTATTCGCGAACGCGGAACAGCAGAAATTCAAGCTATTGGTGCAGGTGCATTGAACCAAGCTGTAAAGGCAGTAGCAATCGCAAGAGGATTTGTAGCGCCTAGTGGTTTGGACCTGATTTGTATCCCAGCGTTTACAGATATTATGATTGATGGCGAAGAGCGTACAGCAATAAAATTAATTGTAGAACCTCGTTAAGTTTAAACAACCTGTTTGCAGTATGCAAACAGGTTGTTTTTATAATGGAGGAATGAAAATGAAAATTTTTGATGCTCATTGTGACGTGCTTCTTCAGTTATGGAGTGCACAAGGGAAAAGGAATTTTAAAGATGATTCAAAATTACATATTACATTTGAACAGTTAAAGAGAAGAAAAGGAAGTATACAATGTTTTGCTATATATGTGCCAGAAACAGTGGCATATGAAAACCGATTTGAAGTAGCATTACAAATGGTGGATATTTTTTATAATGAAATTTTATCCCTACCAGGTGTAAAGTTTATTCAGACAAAAGATGATATTAACGGGTTAAAACAGGACGAGGTTGGAGCGATATTAACACTAGAAGGATGCGAAGCAATTGGAAAAGATGCAATGAAATTACGGTTGTTGTATCGCCTAGGAGTACGTTCTTTTGGACTGACATGGAACTATGCCAATTTCTTAGCTGATGGTGCGCTAGAGACGCGTGGGGCGGGTTTAACGACTTTTGGTAAACAAGTTGTACAAGAACTTAATACGTTACATGTATGGACTGATGTGTCTCATCTGAATGAAAGAAGCTTTTGGGATGTGATAGAAATTGTAAAAAATCCTATTGCCTCCCACTCAAATTGTATGAAACTTTGTGAGCACCCACGTAATTTGAATGATGAACAACTTAAAGCTCTTATAAAGAAAAATGGCATGATCGGTGTCACTTTTGTACCACAGTTCCTAACGAATGAAAATGAAGCAAATATAACAGATATAATAAAACATATCGAATATATTTGCTCGCTAGGTGGAGAAAACAATATAGGGTTTGGTTCAGATTTTGATGGGATTGTAGATACAGTTGTAAATGTATCAGCGTATCGAGATTATGAAAATGTAATGAACGAGCTTTGCAAACACTATGCTGCATCTACTGTAGAACGATTTTTATATGATAATTTTGTAGAACATATGAGTTTCTGAATTTTGACTTAAAATTCAGAAAAATTAAAATTAATTCATTTGATTTTATTGCTTTTTTTAAGACCTAATACTAGAATGAAAAACAAAATAGCTTTATACTAAAGATTCAGGGAAATCAGAAGAGGCATAATTTGCGTCCGTTGTAGTTTATTTGCATAAAAAATGCTAAACTATTACTGTAAAAAAATACACTACAATGAATGCAGCCAAAAGGGGTGTAGGAGATGATTAGTCAACTTTCATGGAAAGTTGGAGGCCAACAAGGTGAAGGAATTGAAAGTACAGGAGAAATCTTCTGTATTGCATTAAACCGATTAGGATATTACCTATACGGTTACCGCCACTTCTCATCACGTATAAAAGGCGGCCATACAAATAATAAAATTCGTGTAAGTACAACAGAAGTACGAGCGATCTCAGATGATTTAGATATTTTAATTGCTTTTGACCAAGAAACAATTGATTTTAATTTCCACGAACTACGTCCAGGTGGAATTGTAGTTGCGGATGCGAAATTTAATCCAACAATACCTGACAATACAGATGTAAATCTATATGTGATACCGTTTACAGATATTGCTTCGGAATTAGGCACATCATTAATGAAAAACATGGTTGCTGTTGGAGCATCAAGTGCAGTATTAGGATTAGATGAAACAGCTTATTTAGATGTTGTTGAAGAAATCTTTGGTCGTAAAGGAGAGCAAGTCGTTCAAAAGAATATGAACGCAATTAAACGTGGCTCTCAATATATGAAAGAATTACTAGGTGAGAAAGTAAACATGATGCAGCTTGAAAAAGCTGATGGTAAAAAACGCATGTTTATGATTGGAAACGATGCAATTGCATTTGGTGCGGTAGCTGGTGGTGCTCGTTTTATGTCAGCATACCCAATCACACCTGCATCAGAAATTATGGAATATTTAATTAAAAAATTACCGAAAGTCGGCGGAACAGTAATCCAAACTGAGGATGAAATCGCAGCTTGTACAATGGCAATCGGTGCAAACTATGCTGGTGTTCGTACATTAACGGCATCTGCTGGTCCTGGTCTTTCATTAATGATGGAAGCAATCGGTTTAGCAGGTATTACAGAAACCCCATTAGTAATTGTTGATACACAACGTGGCGGCCCAAGTACAGGATTACCAACGAAGCAAGAACAGTCTGACTTAATGGCGATGATTTACGGTACGCATGGTGAAATTCCAAAAATCGTAATGGCGCCAAGTACAGTTGAAGAAGCTTTCTATGACATTGTAGAAGCATTTAACTTATCTGAAGAATATCAAGTTCCTGTTATTTTCTTAACAGATTTACAGCTTTCGTTAGGAAAACAAACAGTAGAACCACTTAAATTAGATAAAGTGGAAATTCGTCGTGGTAAGCTTGATTTAGAAGCAGAATTACCAGAACGTGAAAATAAAGCATACTTCAAGCGTTATGAAGTAACAGAAGACGGCGTTTCACCGCGTGTTTTACCTGGTATGAAAAATGGTGTTCACCATGTTACAGGTGTAGAACATGATGAAACTGGAAAACCATCGGAATCAGCAATAAACCGTAAAGATCAAATGGACAAACGTTTCCGTAAAATGGAGAACTTGAAGTTTAATACCCCTGTTTATAAAAATGTTAAGCATGAAGAAGCAGACGTATTGCTTGTTGGATTTAACTCAACTCGTGGTGCAATCGAAGAGGCAATGACGCGTTTAGAACAAGAGGGTATGAAAGTAAACCATGCTCATGTGCGTTTAATTCACCCGTTCCCAACAGCTGAAATCGATCCACTTGTGAAAAAGGCGAAGCGTGTTGTAGTAGTAGAAAACAATGCAACAGGTCAGCTTGCTAACATTATGAAAATGAATCTTGGTAATGGTGAGAAAATTTCTAGTCTTTTAAAATATGATGGAAACCCATTCTTGCCGAAAGAGATTTACAACGAATGCAAAAAAGGGGTTGTATTAAATGGCAACATTTAAGGACTTTCGTAACAGTGTAAAGCCAAACTGGTGCCCAGGTTGCGGAGACTTCTCAGTGCAAGCTGCAATTCAACGTGCAGCAGCTAACGTTGGCTTAAATCCAGATGAACTTGCTGTTATTTCTGGTATCGGCTGTTCAGGCCGTATTTCAGGTTATATTAATTCATATGGTGTGCATAGTATTCATGGTCGTGCCCTTCCGATTGCACAAGGTGTGAAAATGGCAAATCGTGATTTAACAGTTATCGCTTCAGGTGGTGACGGTGATGGATTTGCGATTGGTATGGGACATACAATCCATTCTATTCGTCGTAATATCGACATTACGTACATCGTAATGGATAACCAAATTTACGGATTAACAAAAGGGCAAACTTCACCACGTAGTGAAGCTGGATTTAAAACGAAAAGCACACCACAAGGTTCAATTGAACCATCACTAAATGTAATGGAAATGGCTTTAACAGCTGGTGCGACATTTGTGGCGCAAAGCTTTTCGAGTGATTTAAAAGAATTAACACAAATTATTGAAGCTGGTATTAACCATAAAGGATTCTCATTAATTAACGTATTTAGCCCATGTGTTACTTACAATAAAGTAAATACTTACGATTGGTTTAAAGAGAACTTAACGAAACTAAGCACGGTAGAGGGATATGATCCATCTAATCGTATGATGGCTATGCAAACGTTAATGGAAAATAACGGTTTAGTAACAGGTTTAATTTATCAAAATACTAAGCAACCATCATATCAAGAACTTGTTAAAGGGTATAGTGAAGAGCCTTTAGTGAAATCTGATTTAAATATGGATCAGAAAATGTTTGATGAGCTTGTTGCTGAATTTATGTAATGTAAGAAGAGGAGGTTGCCAATTTGGCAACCTTTTTTATGCGCAAAAATATAGGATAGTCTTGTTTACTTAGAAAATTCAGAATGGTAAAATAATATATAAATCGTTGTATGAAAATAGCAAGTTCATTGCTTATGAAATGTAAGATAATAAAGGACCTCTTTATTGTTAAAATTGGCGAAATACATCATACTATGGTAATGTTTATAGGGATAAAGCAATATGCTTTGGGTAGGACAACAAGAAATGATAAAAAGGGAATGTCTATTTGCGTGGGGAAGACTTCATTCTTATGAATGATTAGATTGATTACTCAAGTTTCAAAGGACAAGTTATCTCTCAAGCTATCTAACCATTTTTGAGGTGAGTCTAGGCGCATTAAAATGGACTATAGAGTATGTATAGTTAAGGGTGAAAGGAGATTACCGATGAACGAGCAACAACGATTAGCAAGTCAACAAGCAAATTCCTCTACGAAAAAAGAAGAGAAAGATTATAGTAAATACTTTGAAAGTGTATATCAACCACCTTCCTTAAAGGATGCGAAAAAGCGGGGGAAAGAAGAAGTTAAAATTGAACGGGATTTTGGCTTACCTGAAGAGTTTCGCAATTTTGGTACAGGAAGAAAATTCTATATTCGTACATATGGTTGTCAAATGAATGAGCATGATACGGAAGTAATGGCAGGTATTTTCACAACGCTTGGATATGAACCAACTTTTTCAACTGAGGATGCAGATGTAGTTTTATTAAATACTTGTGCGATTCGTGAAAATGCTGAAAATAAAGTGTTTGGTGAACTAGGCCATTTAAAGTCACTCAAACGAAGAAATCCGGACCTTTTAATTGGTGTATGTGGTTGTATGTCTCAAGAAGAATCTGTTGTAAATAAAATTATGCAAAAAAATCAGCATGTAGATATGGTATTTGGAACGCATAATATTCATAGATTACCGTACATTCTAAAAGATGCGATGTTCTCGAAAGAGACGGTAGTTGAAGTATGGTCAAAAGAAGGTGACGTAATTGAAAACCTTCCGAAAGTACGTCGTGGTGACATTAAAGCTTGGGTAAATATTATGTATGGCTGTGATAAGTTCTGTACGTATTGTATTGTACCGTATACACGAGGAAAAGAGCGAAGCAGACGTCCAGAAGATATTATCCAAGAGATTCGTCATTTAGCTGCAAATGGTTATAAAGAAATTACGTTACTTGGACAAAACGTAAATGCATATGGTAAAGACTTTGAAGATATAGAATACGGTCTTGGCGATTTAATGGACGAGCTCCGTAAAGTTGATATTGCCCGTATTCGTTTTACAACGAGTCATCCACGTGATTTCGATGATCACTTAATTGAAGTGCTTGGCAAAGGTGGCAACCTAGTAGAACATATCCATTTACCAGTTCAATCTGGAAGTACAGATATGCTGAAAATTATGGCGCGTAAATATTCGCGTGAGCATTATTTAGAACTTGTAAGAAAAATTAAAGAAGCAATTCCAGATGCAGTATTAACGACAGATATTATCGTTGGTTTCCCAAATGAAACAGATGAGCAATTTGAAGAAACGATGTCGTTATATCGTGAAGTAGGATTTGATACTGCCTTTACATTTATTTATTCTCCTCGCGAAGGTACACCAGCTGCAAAAATGAAAGATAATGTACCGATGGAAGTGAAGAAAGAACGTCTTCAACGCTTAAATACACTAGTAAATACGTTGGCAATTGAAAAGAATAGTCGTTATAAAGGTCAAATTGTAGAAGTGTTAGTTGATGGGGAAAGTAAAAATAATCCGGAAGTACTTGCAGGTTATACTCGTACGAATAAACTTGTAAACTTCGTCGCTTCAAAATCTTTAATTGGTCAGCTTGTGAAAGTAAAAGTAACGGAAGCAAAAACTTGGTCTCTTAACGGGGAATTAGTTGAAGAGCCGATTGAGGTGAAATAATAGATGAAAGTATATTCGAAAGATGACATTGTTGAACAAGCGAAAGAATTAGCAAAAATGATTTCTGAAACAGAAGAAGTTGATTTTTTTAAGAAAGCAGAGGCGCAAATTCATAAAAATGAAAATGTAAAGCGCGCAATCGATGAAATTAAAGCACTGCAAAAACAAGCTGTAAACTTGCAACATTACGGGAAATGGGAAGCTTTAAAAAAGGTAGAAGCTGAAATTGATGCATTGCAAGATAAGTTAGACAGTATTCCAGTCGTACAACAATTTAAATCTTCACAAACATACGTAAATGACTTATTACAGTTAGTTGCTAGTACAATTTCTAACAACGTAACAGATGAAATATTAATTTCAACTGGTGGCGATGTACTAAAGGGTGAAACTGGCGCAGCGGTAGAAAGTAAAAAAGGAAATTGTGGTTGTTAAAGAGATGTCATATTGACATCTCTTTTTTTTGTGGATTAAACGTAAGTTCTTCTCAAAAAAAGAATGACACATTCCGCTATTGTCACGCATATGATTAAGTGAATAGTGATTGAGGAGGGTTACGAATGTCCGAATTTAGAGAGATTATTACAAAAGCAGTGGTTGGAAAAGGACGTAAGTATACAAAGTCAACGCATACATGTGAATCGAATAATGAACCAACAAGTATTTTAGGGTGCTGGGTAATTAACCACTCGTACGAAGCAAGAAAGAATGGAAAGCATGTGGAAATTGAAGGTTTCTATGATGTGAACACTTGGTATTCATTTGATGGAAATACAAAGACTGAAGTTGTAACAGAACGTGTGAACTACACGGACGAAGTAAGTATTGGTTATCGTGATAAAAACTTTTCTGGTGACGATTTAGAAATTATTGCTCGTGTTATTCAGCCGCCAAATTGTTTAGAAGCACTTGTATCACCAAATGGTAATAAAATTGTTGTAACTGTAGAACGTGAATTTGTAACAGAAGTAGTTGGAGAAACGAAAATTTGTGTAAGTGTAAATCCTGAAGGCTGCGTAGAATCAGATGATGATTTCCAAATTGCTGATGATGAATTTGAAGAATTAGATCCAAACTTTATCGTTGATGCAGAAGAAGAGTAATAGAAAGCTAGGGAGAAGTTCTTCCTAGCTTTTTACTTTACATAAGTGGCGCTGAATGAACATGATTCTTTATGAAATATGTTATAATGAAGAAAGACTCCTGAAATAGGAGATAAGAGTGTCCGTGAAATGCGACATATATGAAAATAGATTATCATGTAAGAATTATGGAGGAAAAGTATGACTCAATATACGCCTATGATACAGCAATATTTAAAGGTTAAGGCAGATTATCAAGATGCCTTTTTATTTTTTCGCTTAGGCGATTTTTATGAAATGTTCTTTGAGGATGCTGTAAAAGCAGCTCATGAACTTGAAATTACATTAACGAGCCGAGATGGCGGTAGTAGTGAACGTATACCAATGTGCGGTGTACCGTATCATGCGGCTAAAAACTATATTGAACAACTTGTTGAAAAAGGATATAAAGTAGCTGTTTGTGAGCAAGTAGAAGATCCGAAAACAGCTAAAGGTGTAGTACGTCGTGAAGTAGTACAATTAATTACGCCAGGAACGATGATGGAAGGGCGTACAATTGATGAGAAAGAAAACAACTTCTTAGCTGCATTAACACATTTTGAAGATGGATCATATGCATTAGCTTGTAACGACTTAACGACTGGACAAAATACAGTAACGTTATTGACTGGTTCAGTAGAAGATATTTTATTAGAAGTGTATGCAACTGGTTCGAAAGAAATTGTTGTTGATTCTTCATTTTCTAAAGATGAACTAAACAAGTTAACTGAAACATTGAAAATGACGATTTCGTATGAAGATGCAACGGCAATTCCGGAAGGATTAGAACATCTTGTGAAAAATGTTTCACAAGCAAAATTAATTAAAGCAGTTGGACGTTTATTTAACTATGTAATAAGAACGCAAAAACGTTCTTTAGATCATTTGCAACCAGTAGAAATTTATTATACGAATCAATTTATGAAAATTGATGTACATTCAAAGCGAAATTTAGAACTGACAGAAACACTTCGAACGAAAGAAAAAACAGGATCACTATTATGGTTATTGGATAAGACGAAAACAGCTATGGGTGGTCGTATGTTAAAACAGTGGATGGAACGTCCACTTATACAGAAAGAAAGAATTGAAGAGCGTTTAGAAATGGTTGAAACGTTTGTAAATGATTACTTCTTACGTGAAGATTTAAAAGAAAAGTTAAAAGAAGTATATGATTTAGAACGTTTAGCAGGAAAAGTTGCATTTGGTAACGTAAATGCAAGAGACTTATTACAATTAAGACGTTCATTACTTCAAGTACCAGCTATTTTAGAAGCAATTAGTTTGTTAGATAACGCTTATGCATCGAGATTAATTCAAGGTGCAGATCCATGTGAAAGCTTAACAGAATTACTAGGAAGAAGTATTCAAGAAAACCCACCGCTTTCGATTAAAGATGGAGATATTATTAAAGATGGTTATAATGACAAGCTTGATCAATATCGTTACGTTAGTAAAAACGGGAAAACGTGGATTGCCGAGCTTGAAAAAAGAGAACGTGATATTACTGGAATTAAATCGTTAAAAATCGGATACAACCGTATTTTCGGTTACTACATTGAAGTAACGAAAGCGAATCTTGCAGCACTTCCAGAAGGTCGCTATGAGCGTAAACAGACGCTTGCTAATGCTGAACGTTTCATTACAGATGAACTGAAAGAAAAAGAAACGTTAATTTTAGAAGCTGAAGAAAAGATTGTACAGCTAGAATACGATTTATTTACAGCACTTCGTGAAGAAGTAAAAGTATTTATTCCGAAATTACAACATTTAGCGAAAGTAATTAGTGAATTAGACGTACTGCAAAGTTTTGCGACAGTTAGTGAAGAAGAACAGTTTGTAAAACCTGTACTGACAACAAAGCGCGAAATCTTTATTAAAGATGGTCGTCATCCTGTCGTTGAAAAAGTATTGAACGGGAAATTGTATGTACCGAATGATTGTATTATGCCAGAGAATATGGATGTCTTTTTAATTACAGGGCCGAACATGTCTGGTAAAAGTACGTATATGAGACAATTAGCACTTGTAACGGTTATGTCGCAAATCGGTTGTTTCGTACCAGCAACAGAAGCAGTATTACCTGTATTTGACCAAATCTTTACGAGAATTGGTGCAGCAGATGATTTAATTTCAGGTCAAAGTACATTTATGGTCGAAATGTTAGAAGCGAAAAATGCAATTGCAAACGCATCTGAAAGAAGCTTAATTTTATTCGATGAAATTGGACGCGGTACATCTACGTATGATGGTATGGCACTTGCACAAGCGATTATTGAACATATTCATGACCAAATTGGTGCAAAAACGTTATTCTCTACGCATTATCACGAATTGACGGTGTTAGAAGAGAGTTTAGATCAACTGAAAAATGTACACGTTTCAGCAATTGAAGAGAATGGAAAAGTAGTATTCCTTCATAAAATTCAAGATGGAGCAGCTGATAAGAGTTACGGTATTCACGTTGCGCAACTTGCGGAGCTTCCAGATAGCTTAATCGCTCGTGCGAAAGAAGTGTTAGCACAACTAGAAGGACAGGAAGAAATTATTATTCCAAAGCGTACAGAAGTGAAAGTACAAGAAGTTACTCCAGATGCTGTAGTTGTAAAAGAAGAACCAGTAGAAATACAAGAGACGAAAGTAGAGGCTGAAGAAGAATCACAACTATCGTTCTTTGGCGCAGAGCAGTCTTCGAAAAAACAAGACAAGCCAGTTCTAGATGCAAAAGAAACGGCAGTACTTGCGCAAATTAAAAAAATTGATTTACTTGATATGACACCTTTAGAAGCGATGAACGAATTGTATCGCTTACAGAAAAAGTTAAAGAAAGGATGAGTAAGTAGATGGGGAAAATTCGCAAACTCGATGATCAACTCTCTAACCTAATTGCGGCAGGGGAAGTAGTAGAGCGCCCTGCTTCAGTCGTAAAAGAACTTGTGGAAAATTCTATCGATGCGAATAGTACATCTATTGAAATCCACTTAGAAGAAGCTGGGTTATCGAAAATTCGTATCATTGATAACGGTGATGGTATTGCAGAAGAAGACTGTATCGTCGCTTTTGAACGTCATGCAACGAGTAAAATTAAAGATGAAAACGATTTGTTCCGCATAAGAACACTCGGTTTCCGCGGTGAGGCATTGCCGAGTATTGCTTCAGTTAGTGAATTAGAATTAATTACTAGCACAGGTGATGCGCCTGGTACACACCTTATTATTAAAGGTGGAGACATTATAAAGCAAGAGAAGACTGCGAGCCGAAAAGGAACAGATATTACAGTACAAAACTTATTCTTTAATACTCCAGCACGTCTTAAATATATGAAAACCATTCATACAGAGCTCGGAAATATTACAGATATCGTGTATCGTATTGCAATGTCACATCCAGAAGTATCGTTAAAACTGTTTCATAATGAAAAGAAATTGCTTCATACGTCAGGTAACGGTGATGTAAGACAAGTACTTGCATCGATTTACAGTATTCAAGTTGCGAAGAAGCTTGTTCCAATTGAAGCCGAATCTTTAGACTTTACAATTAAAGGCTATGTAACATTACCAGAAGTAACGAGAGCATCTCGTAATTATATGTCAACAATTGTAAATGGTCGTTACGTTCGAAACTTTGTATTAATGAAAGCAATTCAGCAAGGGTACCATACATTACTGCCAGTTGGCCGGTATCCAATTGGCTTCTTATCGATTGAAATGGATCCAATGCTAGTTGATGTTAACGTACATCCAGCGAAATTAGAAGTTCGTTTTAGTAAAGAACAGGAATTACTAAAGCTGATCGAAGAAACATTGCAAGCGGCATTTAAAAAAATACAGCTTATTCCAGATGCAGGTGTAACAACGAAGAAAAAAGAAAAAGACGAAAGTGTGCAAGAACAGTTCCAGTTTGAGCATGCGAAGCCGAAAGAACCATCTATGCCGGACATCGTTTTACCGACTGGCATGGATGCAAAACAAGAAGAACCAGAGGCTGTAAAACAGCCAGCGCAGCTTTGGCAACCACCGAAGCAAGAATGGCAACCACCACAGTCACTCGTGAGAGAAGAACAAAGTTGGCAACCATCCACTAAACCGATAATTGAAGAGCCAATTCAAGAAAAGAAATCGTGGGACAGTAACGAAGAGGACTTTGAACTAGAGGAATTAGAAGAAGAAGTTCGGGAAATAAAAGAGATTGAAATGAACGGGAATGACTTACCACCGCTTTATCCAATTGGACAAATGCATGGAACATATATTTTCGCTCAAAATGATAAAGGCTTATATATGATTGACCAGCATGCCGCGCAGGAACGTATTAATTATGAATACTTTCGTGATAAAGTAGGAAGGGTAGCGCAAGAAGTACAAGAATTACTTGTACCGTACCGCATCGATTTATCTCTTACTGAATTTTTACGTGTCGAAGAGCAACTAGAAGAACTAAAAAAAGTTGGTCTATTCTTGGAGCAATTTGGCCATCAATCCTTTATCGTCCGCTCGCATCCAACGTGGTTCCCGAAAGGACAAGAAACAGAAATTATCGATGAAATGATGGAGCAAGTTGTTAAACTAAAAAAAGTTGATATTAAGAAGTTACGTGAAGAAGCAGCTATCATGATGAGCTGTAAAGCATCCATTAAAGCGAATCAATATTTAACGAACGATCAAATATTTGCTTTACTGGAAGAACTACGTACAACAACAAACCCGTACACATGCCCGCACGGAAGACCAATTCTTGTGCATCATTCTACTTATGAGTTGGAGAAGATGTTTAAGAGGGTTATGTAGAGTGAATAAAATTATATTTCAAAAGGGAGCAACATTTACTGTTGCTCCCTTTTCATATGTAGATTTAATTGTTAAACGAAAATATGGTGGAGTAATTTTACAGTTTATTTCTTGGTTGCGTTAGCTTAAATTTATCTATGTATAAAAAAGCGCTGTATACAGCACTTTTTAAAAGGTGCATGAATTGTCTAATAAAGATTTCTACATTACTAACCAAATAACTATGCATGGTTAAATGTTGCTTCTTATTTGGCTAATTGTTATAAGGGTCTATACAATTATTTATTTTTATTATTATTGATTTTTTCAGTGTATAGAACTTGCTCTTTATAATGCTTCTTAATTGGGAAAGTATGTGTACCAGAGCCGTTCTTGAATTTTTTATCAATGGGGTTCTTTAGAGGAACTGTTGTAGTTTCAGTAAATTCATATGGGTAGTTTATTTTAGATTTATCTTCAAACATGAAAATGCCTCCTTTTAGGATTTCCTAAATTCTTTACTATAACATGATATGCATATAGATTTTTTTTGGACTAGTTATTTATATAGGTTAATGGAATTTAATTACATAACTACTGAAACATTTTAAAGGAAAACAATTTGAGAAAGAAATGGTATGAATAGATGTTGGCTCCTATTGTTGTTTTTTTGTTTGACAGCACAGTGAATTATGCATATAAATTCGTTATAGATTGTTTTTATAATATGGTTTATATGGGGTTTTCCTGATAATATAATGTGGAATATTATAGTGTTATTAGGTTATTAGGAACATTTAATGCTGTTTCATAACTGAAAGGGAATTGAAAAAAAACTGAAATTTTTCTCATAAAAATTCAATCTAACTTGAAAAATGAAAGGAAAATGAAATTTTCCAAAAGATATTCTTTGTTAAGATAAAAAGCATACATACAAAAAGTACTGATATATCTTAAAAATGTATTTTCAAGATATAGTGGGGGAAAAGATGAGATTAGAAAAACAATTAATAAAAAAGATGTATTATGAGACATTCCTAATGGAGAATGAAACAAAGCCAACTCTTGACGTACTTGGACAAGCTTATGTAAACGAAGAAAAAAATGAGATTTCTGATGGGTCTTATATTCGTTTTGCGCAAGGTGAATTTTATTATCGTCATCAAGATTTTGAAGCAGCTATTTTTAAATGGGAGAAGGTTAGTAATGAATTAGCACCATGGGCACAAAAAAATATTGCGGATGCTTATTTTGAACTTAATCAGTTATCATTTGCTGAAAACATTTATACTTCTATTACTACTGATAATAAAATATTGATGACCGAAATTAGGCTACAATTACTTTCTCTTTACATTGAGCAAAATAATTTTGACTCAGCTTTCGGTGTTATTAAAGAAGCAGTTTCTTTAAATCCTGATTATCCGAATGTAACAAAAATTGCCCGTTCCTTTTATGAGGAACAACAAGATTTTGATAGTGCAGTAGAGCTTGCTGTGAATGAGTTAATTCGAATAGAATCGTATCCGTGGTTTGAGGTGTTAAAAGGATATATCGATAAAGGATTTACTAAACATATTTCACCAGATTATTTTTATGATGCATTAGTTACATTAAATAATGTAGATCAAGTACAATTTACGCAAATGGTTTCATCACTTTGGAACAGTTATAGAAATGAACAAAATTACTTATTATGGCTTAATACAATAAATGAATTTTTCTTACATATTGAAATACAATCGTCTGATATATGGAACAAAGTTTCTGCACTTTACGAAGAAACGTACTTTGCATTAATTCAAGGTCAATATACGCTTAGACAATTAAACGATATCATACCAAATCTGTTAGCAAACTGGTTAAAGGTAGTCAATCCATCTTATGCTGTATTTCCATCTGCAGCTGTATTGGCATGGGATGAGATTTTCCCTTCCAAAATAGATTCAGCAAATATAGAACATGCGGAAAACTTACTGTCACATTCTATTAATCATGTAAATGGCTTAGAGTACAGCTTACACCTTTTTGAATCTATTACACAGTGGGCACAAAAGCAGAATATAGAAATAGGTCACCGATTTAAATGGTTAGTTGACGAGCTCGCAGATTTAAGAACAAATCGTATTTTAGTAACAGGAACTTCAGGGAACGGAAAAACTACATTTATTAACTCTATATTAGGAGAAAATATATTAGAAAAATCAATTTCAAATGTAGTAGTTTTAAAAAATGATGCTCATACAGAAATTAATGCCATAACAGACTCTGCAATTACAACAACGGAAGATGTCTCTGATTACTATAATATGATGTCTCAACACCATCAAACATATAGAGATAGAGCATGTGTTGAATTTAAATTACCATGCAGATTTTTAAATGAAAATAAACTTACATTTGTAGTGACACCTGGCTTTAATAGGAATAACGACACTAGAGATGAAATATTCGAATATTTGAATTCTGTAGACGAATTACTATTCGTATTGAATGCGGATTCACCTTTTACTGACAAAGAACGTGACATTCTATTAAGCATTCAAGAACATACACCAAATTTACAAATTCATTTCTTATTAAATAAAATCGATAACATATACAGTGAAGCAGAAGTGAAAAGAGTATTATATGATACGCAAGCGAGAATAAACACATATTTCCCGCAAGCGAGAATTTTCCCTTACTCTTCGCTATATACAAGTAGTCAACAATTAAATGATTTAACTGAGTTTATTCATTTTAACTTTAATCATAAAAATATGGATGCAGAACGTACTGAAAAGCTATTGTTCTTCATTCGAAAAACAATTACATATCTTTTGGATAAACGCGTTGAGAAAGAAAATAATTTAGTGGATGCGATTAATTGGAATGAAGATATGCTAGTGAAACTAAACGGTAGCATTAATAACCTTACTACATTTGAGAGGGAAAAAATTCATTTCATTACACAATCATATCGTTCAATGAAGACTGAAATTACAAATGATCTTACCGAAAATATTCCGAAGATATTAAAGAGCTGTTCTAATTTAATTAGTGAAGAAAGTGATTTCGGACACATGGATACGGAACTAAATAAAGCAATGAATGAAAGAGTGCATAAATATTTAGAACAAACTGTATTACCTAATCTTGCTCTTTCTATGCAAAATTGGATTGCAACTTCTAATAATGAGCTTCTTCAAAGTCAAACGTATTTAGAAGAACTTAGTGAAGGGCTTAATTCACTATTTGGAGAAAATAAAATACAGTTAGAATGTGACTTTAAAGTGCTTGATGACTGGCGCAGAGATACTGACAGGATGACGACTAGAATACAAATGGATGAAGTAAATATTTTACGTCGATTTACGCCAGCACAATTTTTACTAAAAAGTGCCGGTAAATTATTTGGAGTTCTTCCTAAAAATAAATCTATGCTATATAACAAATATAAACAGTATGTAGAAAATGAAGATTATACTGAAGTAACGGCTTCTATTATGAAGAAATTTTTCTTGCAATTTGAGCTGTTTGAAAACACACAAGAGCGAGATATTAATATATTCTTTAGGAATTCATTTAACTCCTTAAAGCAAGCTGTAGAAAATACGCAATTAGAAATACAAGAAAAACAAGAGATGTTACATAAAATGAAATCAAATCCTGAAGTTTATCATGATTCTATCATGCTCTTTGAATTGAGATTGCGTCAATGTGAAGTAATTTTAAATATAGGTAATGATAATACCTATACAGATGTAGCTTTAGAAACAAGTGTAGAATAAAAGTAAAAGGGAGCAACTGTAATAAGTTGCTCCTTTTTCATATAGATTATTTTTCTGTTTCTTTAATTTTAGTTTGTACTTCGCCAGTTTTAATTTTATTGCTTTCTGAGAAACGTAATAAATCGCCTTCAATAATTTTGTCAGACATTCGTAATTCATTTTGTGCACGTTTAATGAGGGCTTGAGCTTCTTTTTTTGGTAAATCCACAATTTCACCCGTTATACGGTCGTAGAAAGTGTTGTTTTTGTATGCATACTTATCTGTAACGAAGCTACCATCACGTAAAACAACAAAGCCAGTATATTCATCTGAAAACATATCATGGCCAAAACGGATATCATTCGTAAAATCAACACCTAATAAATTTAGAATAGTAGGCTTCATATCGATTTGTCCCGTAGGCTTTGAAATAGTTTGACCTTCTGTTTGTCCAGGAATATGAATATATAAAGGTGTACGTTGTAAATTTAAAGTGTCAAATTCTGTTATTTGATCTTTTTCTAAAAACTGTGCCATTGCACGATTATGTTTTTCGGAAATGCCATAATGATCACCGTATAACACAATAATAGAATTATCGTAAAGCCCCTCGGCCTTTAGACGTTCAATAAATTTTTTTATGGATTCGTCTAAGTAACGTGCTGTTACGATGTAACGATCAAATACGCCATTACCAGAGTTGTATGGTTCAATGAATTTTGTATCTTCATCATACGTAAATGGATAATGGTTTGTTAAAGTAAGGAAACGAGCATAGAATGGTTGATTAACAGTTTTTAATATATCTACTGATTGATCAAAGTATTCGATATCTTTTAATCCCCAATTTAAATTTGTTTCTGGCGTGATTTTGTAATCAAGTTCATTATAGTAACGGTCATAACCAAGAGCGGAGTACATAATATTACGATTCCAAAATGTTGCGTTATTCGCATGAAATACAGAAGTGAAATAACCTTGCTGACGTAAAATTTCTGGAGTTGCAGTATAATCATTGTTACCGTGTGTAAAGAATACAGCTCCTCGATTTAATGGATACAACGACGTATCGATTAGAAATTCAGAATCAGATGTTTTCCCTTGACCAGTTTGATGGAAAAAGTTATCAAAGTAATAACTTTCATTTATGAATTCATTTAGGAATGGTGTAACTTCTTGCCCGTTCACTGATGCGCCTATTAAGAAGGTCTGCAAGGATTCAAGAGTGACGACAATTACGTTTTTTCCTTTCGCTGCACCAAACATATTAGGGTTTGGCTCGCTTTGGTTTGCTTTTACGTAGTTTTCAGTTTCTTGTAATTTACTACTATCAGCAAGTGCTTTTTGTGACCCAGCTTTTACTTGCAGTGTTAAGTCGTATACTTGGTGAGTATATAAGCCTAAATTTTTGACAAGCATGACTCGGTCGAATGATCTTGTTAATAATTCAGGGCGCTCTTTTTCTGCAAGATGTAGATTTGCAAAGAATACACCAATCGTTAAAAGAAAGTATAACAAGCGCGTAGAATGAGTTACACGTTCTGTTTTAAAGACCAATGATTTCTTTTTTAATAGAATAAAGAAGAAAACAATGTCTACGAATGCGAGTATAATTTTGTAGTTTAATATTTCTATAATACTGGCGCCTAATTGGCCAAAGTTTGAGGTTTGTCCAAGTACTGGTAATGTAACGAAATCACTATAAAAATCATAGAACATTACATTTCCAACAAGCACGATTGTTAATAAGAAATTAATACAGAGCGCTATATAATTTCGCTTTTCACCAGTTGCAAATAATGCTAATCCAATAAATGCTAATGATGCGGCTAGAGGGCTAATAAACAAAATGAGCTCTTGCGTTGAAGACTCGATTTTTAAATCAAAACTGAATCGCGTAATAAGATATGTTTTTAACCATACTGCTAAAGCCATTATTATAACAAAACTTATATTTTGCATTTGTAAATTTATTTTGTTATTCATTTTTACACCTTCTTTATATAATTTATTTAACTAAAGTTATATATTATGTTTTTATAACTATTAGAGTGTAATGAACCATTTAGACTTTGTTTTCTAAAGGGAATAATTTGAAGTATTCATATATATACAATGGGGATTTTTAAAGCGTAGTAGCATAAATATAACTCTTTTTGAGAAACGGGCAGAACAAGTCATAGTTGTAGTGAAATTGACTTATAGACATCCTACCATATTAAACACTATGATGATGTTACAAAATATCGAACAAATAAAGGTGAAAATGGATAGAGACTTTTAAAACTGTTGACATTCAATTTATTAGAATTGAATGCCAATCGTTTTAATTATACAGTTATATTACACATGTATTTTGTAAAATCCCGATTTTTTGTCGGTTAATCATTAGCCGGGAAGGATAGGGGGCTTATTAATATACTTTTACTATATGTAAGTAAAGTGTTTTGAAATTGAAAATATTTGACTGACATTTTAATGATAGAAATTAAATGTCAGATAAGTACTTTCCAACATACAGACCACTTGCAGCTGCTTGAGATAATGAATGCGTAACGCCTGAACAATCTCCAATTAAAAATAGCCCATGTATACTAGTTTCAAAATGATTATTAATTCTTATCGTAGGAGCATAGAACTTTCCATCAATTCCATATAGTAAAGTATGTTGATCGATAGGCTCTTGTATAAATTGTTCTAAACGGAATAAAAATTCTTTGAGCCCTTCAATATATAATTGAGGGATTTCTTGATTCAAATCTCCATAATCCCCCTGTAGTGTAGGCTGTATACGATTATGTTCCATGCTGTTTTCCACCGTAGGTTGTTTCTTTAGTAAGTCCTCTAAGCGCTGTATAACAATCCGATCTCGTCCTTGGTTAATGCCTTTAATAATTGAACTTGCGTATACATTTGCTTCTTTGAGAGTTGGAAAATAGCGAGGAATAAATAAAGTGAAATTTAGGTTAGAAGTGCCAGTTCCGTGTTCTCGAAAATTTTGACCGTCAGGCATAACTAAACCTTCTTCGTACTTTCGAATGATGCGTCCCTTTGGATTCATACAGTAAGTAGTTGCTGTGAAATGCTCACCTTGATAAGAAAGTTTTGTTTCAAAAGTATCTTTTAATATAGAACGTAATTGATGTTCTTTCATTTCTACTCTAATTCCTAAATCTACACGTGTTTGCTTCTGAGAAATATTTAGGGAACTGCACATTTCTTTTAACCAATCGGCCCCAGAGCGCCCAGTTGCAAATACTAGTTGCTTAGTTTGAACTGTTCCTTGATTTGTCTCTATTGTAAAATAATCTTCCTGTTTCAGAATATGTTGTACATCTATATGAAATTGGATCTTTATTTTCGTAAGTAAAAAGTCATAGAGCTGCTGAAAAATATTACTGGAAAGTGTAGTACCAAGATGTCTTACTTCTGTTGTTAGTATTTGTAAACCACACGCTTCAGCTCTCTTAGTGAGACTTGAATTTTCAGTAGAATATTTTGAAACCGAACTTCCACCAAACTGACATAGAATTTCATCTACTTCAGCCATGAGTTGTATAAAGCCCTCTTTACCGACTTTTTGCTCAAGTTCTCCGCCAAATCCGTTTGTATAATTAAATTTCCCTTCAGATTTTCCTAAACCACCAAACCCGAAATATTTATCACATGTAGTACAATTACACGCCTTTCCTTCGTCTAACGGACAATGGCGTTCTTCTAGCGCTTTACCTTTATCAAGAATTAAAACTTTTTTGTTACTTTTAGCTAGTGAATAAGCCATAAAAATGCTACTTACTCCAGCGCCGATAATCGTAACATCATACATATTCTTCCACCTGCTAACGAATAGTTTGTTTTTTATTTTTCTAGTGTATAACAATTTTATGAAGTTAAGAAATAGCTTTTATTAATAAAGTGAGAGTTTTTGAACTTGATGCTTTATTAATTTCTACGAGTGGTGGAGTAAATACAAAAATTTTTATTTGAAAGAAGAAACAGTTTAAAAAATAACTATGTCATATGATTAATAACATTTTACATAGAAAAAAACAGACCTTTTAAGTGAAGAGGTCTGTTAATGATTTTAAATCTTATTTAGCAAAAACATGGTTACCGATTACTGCTACTGTTTGACGTGTCGTAATCCACTTGTCTGTTGATGTTTTTGGATTGTAGAAATAAAGCCAGTCAGAATGTACTCCATTTGTGGAGATAGCCTCTTCTACAGCCATTTTTGCTTCTGCGCTTGCAGGCTGATTAATTCTTCCATCTGTAACAGGAGTAAATGCATATCCGTATTTAATAGGTTCATAAATAACGCCTGTTATTGTATTTGGAAAACCTTTTGCATTCACACGATTTAGTATAACTTTCGCTACTGCTACTTTTCCTTTATAGGATTCGCCACCTGCTTCAGCGGTAACTAAGCGTGCCATTAAGTCTTTTTCTTTTTGTGAAATGCTTGAGTTGATTTTTAAATGTTGTCCTGTATAAAGCTTATTTCCGACTGTATTGTTAATTTGTTTTATAGATTGGACAGTGACATTGTAACGCTTTGCTATCGATTCTAATGAATCTCCCGGTTGTACTTGATAAATAATTTGTCCAGAAATGTTCGCAGGCTTGGCGTTTTGAGGAACAGTGATTTCATTTGATTTCACGGACCCTGGAATATGTAACTGTTCGCCAATAAATGTTTGATCGTTTCCTTTATTATTAGCCTGTTTAATGGATTGTATTGAAACTCCGTATTGTTTGCTAATGCCCCAAAGTGTATCGTTCTTTTTTACTGTATGAATGGTAGAAGCTTCAGCTGTACTTTGACTACATACGAATGTAATTGCAGCCGCAGATAAAGGGATTATATGTTTGATTTTTAGTAATTTCATTGTAAATCCTCCTAAGAAAAAATTAAGGTGAAACTATTAAGTAATGTAGTTTGGAATGTATATATGCGTAATATATTAATGTAAGTATATTAGCACATATAAAATAAATAATCACTATAAGTTTCATATGCGTGTAGTGTAGAGTCCGAATATGAAATATTGCATATGAAAATACATTGAAGTTCATATTTCTGATTACTATAATCTATTTAGTAGAAAAGAAATACGTTATAGAAATAAAATCATTATATATTAATATAATGATTAATTATTATTAATAGGAGGATTAATGTAATGAAGATATTTCAAAAAGTGTGTGCGTCAACTGTAATCATTACAACACTTTTAGGAACAGGAGGTACTATCAATAGTGTACATGCTGATTCTATAGAACAGCAGATTAAATCAGGGATAGAACAAGAAACAGATAAGCAAATCATTGTGAAATTTAAAGCGGATTTGGATTTGCCATATGAAGATAGTATTGAAAAACAAATACAATCTCAAACGAATGATAAAGTAATAAAAGATCTTTTGACAGAATATCCAGATGTAACATTTACTCGTTTATTCACATCTGTAAGCCCGGAACAAATACAAAACCTTGAAGTGAAAGCACCTAATCATGTATCTACAAGTTTATTAAACTACTATATTCTTCAAAATCAAAATAGTGGGTATGAAGAAGAAATAGTAGATAAGTTAAAGGCATCTTCTTTAATAGAAGATGCGTATATGAAGAAACAAGAGAAAATAATGCCACCTGAAGTGCAATCATCAAGTGTAGCTCTTAATCCTAATAACAATCCTAGATTTAAAAAACAAGGTTATCTTGAAGCGGCCCCATACGGTATTAATGCGCCTTTCGCCTGGGGAATTCAAGGTGGTAATGGAAATGGTATCACTTTTGTTGATATGGAATACGGATGGTTATTAAATCATGAGGATTTATTACATCAAAAAATTGAATTAATGTCTGGAAGAAATATAGATCAGCATGTCGGTCATGGGACGTCTGTACTAGGAATTGTATCCTCTGAGGACAATGAAGTTGGGAATATTGGTATTGCGCCAAAAGCGAAAGCAAAGGTTATCTCTCAAATAAGAGATAACGGACAGTATAATACGGCTGATGGAATATTAAGCGCTGTAAATCAGTTAGAAGCTGGGGATGTTTTATTGTTAGAGGCGCAAGCATCTTTCGATGGATATGGTGATAAATATTTACCTGTTGAAGTACAGCCAGATATCTTTGATGCAATTCGTGCTGGTACAGATAAGGGGATTGTAATTATAGAGGCTGGAGCAAATGGGTGGAATGATTTAGACCAGTTCAAAGATAGAAAAGGTAAGCAAGTCTTAAATCGTAATAGTAAAGATTTTAAAGATTCGGGTGCAATTATGGTAGGAGCTGGCTCTTCATCTTTCCCTCATGAACGTATGTGGTTTTCGAATTATGGAAGCCGTATTGATGTGTACGGATGGGGAGAAAATGTAGATACAACTACAGCCGAGCAAAGTAGAAGTGCTGTAAATCTTTATACTTCAAGCTTTAGCGGAACATCTAGTGCTTCGCCAATTATTGCTGGGGCAGCGACTTTAGTACAAAGTATTGCTAAAGAAAATTTAGGACAACCATATAGACCTAGTGAACTAAGAGCAATATTAAGCAACCAGAGCACTGGAACAAAATCTAAAGATCCATATGCAGATAAAATTGGTGTTTTACCAGATTTGAAGTCTATACTAGTAAACTTAGGCTATGAACAAAGAAAACCAAACGGTGGGAATGAATTACAAGTAACAGAAAATGAACCAAATAATGAGCCTAGACAGGCAAATAAAGTTAACTTTCATACACCGGTGAAAGGAACGCTACATAATAGTGATAGAGTAGATGTTTTTACTTTCCAAATTGAATCGCCGGAAAATATTAATATTTCTCTACTAAATGAACAAAATATCGGAATGACATGGGTACTTCATCATGAATCAGATTTAAATAACTATGTAGCATATGGTGAAAATGAAGGAAATGTAGTTAAAGGAACTTATAATGCAAAGCCAGGTAAATATTATTTATACGTCTATAAATATGAGAATAAAGATGGTTCATACGTATTGAACATAAAATAAGTAAAAGGAACTTCAGATGAAGTTCCTTTAAATTTTTCTAATTTAGTATATGTGAATGATTTTTTAACTTTACTTCTATGCAATATTTCATATTGATGAAATGTTATTTATTTTTTATGAACTAGCTTATATTATATTCAATAAGTTTGATATAAAAACAGAAAAAGAGAGGGATAATAATGAGCAATAAAAAGTTAATTTTGAAATTATTCATATGTAGTACAATATTTATCACATTTGTATTTGTTTTACATGATAAGAGAGTAGTTGCAGCTAGCTCTGTTAATGAGCTTGAAAATTGGTCAAAATGGATGCAACCTATACCTGATAATATCCCGTTATCACGAATTTCAATTCCAGGAACACACGATAGTGGAACGTTCAAGTTGCAAAATCCGATTAAGCAAGTATGGGGAATGACGCAAGAATATGATTTTCGCTATCAAATGGACCATGGAGCTCGCATTTTTGATATAAGAGGACGTTTAACAGATGATAATACGATAGTTCTTCATCATGGGCCATTATATCTTTATGTAACACTGCATGAATTCATAAACGAAGCGAAACAATTTTTAAAAGATAACCCGAGTGAAACGATTATTATGTCTTTAAAAAAAGAGTATGAGGATATGAAAGGGGCAGAAGGTCCATTTAGTAGTACGTTTGAAAAAAATTATTTTGTTGATCCTATCTTTTTAAAAACAGAAGGAAATATAAAACTTGGAGATGCTCGTGGGAAAATTGTACTACTAAAAAGATATAGTGGTAGTAATGAATCTGGAGGATATAATAATTTTTATTGGCCAGATAATGAGACGTTTACCACAACTGTAAATCAAAATGTAAATGTAACAGTACAAGATAAATATAAAGTGAGTTATGATGAGAAAGTAAAATCTATTAAAGATACGATGAATGAAACGATGAATAATAGCGAGGATTCAAATCATCTATATATTAATTTTACAAGCTTGTCTTCTGGTGGTACAGCATGGAACAGTCCATATTATTATGCGTCTTATATAAATCCCGAGATCGCGGCATATATTAAACAAGAGAATCCAAAAAGAGTTGGTTGGGTTATCCAAGATTATGTTAGTGATAAGTGGTCACCGATTCTCTATCAAGAAGTTATAAGAACTAATAAGTCGCTTTAATTTTTATCATAATTTCATAGAAACAATATAACTCTATTAAAAGTCTTGTGGGATTCCTATAAGACTTTTTAGTATTTGATAGTATGAGAATCAAGTTCTTCGAATATAATTATAAGATTAATAAAAAAATGTCGATAAATGTCGATTGTTGTTGTAATATAAAACAAGTAAAATATAATATATAGATGGAGTGATTTTGTTGTCTTTTATTAAAAA
This sequence comes from Bacillus cereus group sp. BfR-BA-01347, assembly GCF_022663835.1. NCBI lineage: Bacteria > Bacillati > Bacillota > Bacilli > Caryophanales > Bacillaceae > Bacillus > Bacillus cereus group sp. BfR-BA-01347. The sequence goes on from NZ_JAKUGG010000017.1 coordinate 89,849, forward strand.
TAGTAAAATTGGAACGAAATTAAATGTGTTAGTCATTATATCGAGTTTGGCTTGTATTATGTTATCTTCACTCGGGTTTTTAGGGCTTCAAAAAGGTGAAAATGCATCTTCTAGTATGTATGAAGAAAGACTATTACCAATTGAATGGATAGGAATTGTAGAATCAAATTTTTACCATGTTAATATGAATTTTATGGAGATTATGATATCGAAAGATGAAAAAAGAATGAAAGAACTCATAATAGAAATGGATAAGACTAGAAAAGAAAATGATGAGCTGTTAAAACAATTTGAAACTAGAATTAGTTCTCATAAAGAAAAAGATTTGTATAATGCGTTTCAAAGTCAATTTAAAGATTTAAGAGTACAAATGAAAAAAGCACAGGATTTGGGACTGACTAATAATGAAGAAGCCTATAGCTATTATTTAAAAGAAATTGACCCTAATATGGAAAAAACAATTCAGTCTATTCGCGAACTTATTTTATATAATAATAATGCTGCTGAACAGCTACAAAAAGAGAATGTTAATAGTGTGAAAAATACAATCATAACATTTGTAATTATTTCATTTGTTGGAATCATAATAATCATTTTTATTGGTTTTATAACAAAAAATGCTATAAAAAAACCAATTGTATTATTACAAAAAGATATGGAACGAGTATCTGCTGGAGATTTAACAATTCGAACTTCTTATAAATCCGAGAACGAATTAGGCCATATTGTACAATCCTTTAATAGTATGTTAGATAACTTGCAACAATTAGTCGGTCAGGTGAAGGTTACGGCGAAAGAAGTGATTGTTTCAACTGAAAATATGCTACAAGAGACGAAAACGGCAGCACATATATCAAACGAGGTTGTTCGAACTACTTCTGAAATAAATAAAGAAATAGAGGGACAAGTGACTAGTATTCAAGAAAGTTCAACTTCAATGGAAGAAATTGCAACTGGTGTTCAAACAGTAGCTGAATCTTCAGCGATGGTTGCTGAAGTTGCTGTTGCAACAATAGACCAAGCAAATTCTGGTAGTGAAGTTATAAAACAATCTATTCATCAAATGAATAGCGTGAATGAAGTTGTCGAAGAAACTTCTAAGGTCATTGATAGACTTGTTACGCGTACACAACAAATTGAAGAAGCGTTAGATGTTATTACTAATATTGCGGAACAAACGAATTTACTTGCTTTAAATGCTGCAATTGAGGCAGCACGTGCTGGAGAAAATGGAAAAGGATTTGCAGTAGTTGCAGCTGAAGTAAGAGGTCTAGCTGAGAAATCTAAAACATCTGTAAATGATATAAATAATTTAATACGTTTTATACATCAAGATACAGAGGATACAGTTCATGTAATGAAAAAAGGTCAACAACAGGCTAGTGGTGGTAAAGAAGCAGCGCATAAGGCAGAACTCGCATTTTCATCTATTATGCAAGATATTAATAGAATAACGACCCAAATTCAAGAAGTGTCTGCTGCCACAGAAGAAATGTCTGCTGGGACAGAAGAAGTAAATGCCTCTTTGTCAATAGTTTCTGAAACTGCAACACAAGTCGCACAAGAAACGAATCGAACGGTACAATCAATTCAAGCACAAGCCACATTGATTCAAGAAATAACGACGAAATCTAATGAAATGAAAAAGAAAGTTGAAAATTTAGAAATGCTAATTTCACAATTCATTATTGAAGAATAAGTCTATTAACATTTATCCCGCTATTTGCCGGGCAGTAAGACCCCTACCTCAAAATTCAGAGGAAGCAAAGAAGTTAGGTAGGAGCCTGCTGCCCGTAAAAGCCCGATTGGTGAGGGCTGATTAAAGTTTCACTTTATCATTAGTATAAAATTTAAGATACTCAACATAGTGCTGTGTTGTACAATTCAAAAAAGGACCTTCATAGGTTCTTTTTTGTAAATGGTGTGAACGATACTTTTCATTATGAAAAAATCAAACTTTTAAATCGGATTAATTTCAAGTGAAAAATGAATATAATTAACCTTGCGAAAAAGCAATTGGTCTTAAGTGATCAGTTGCTTTTTATTTTTAAAGTGGATGAGCAAAAAAACGCGAAAGTGGTTGGTCCGATTTTTACAAACATCTATTATGATAAGAGAAGAAAGGTAGTATGTTATCAACGTTTTAAAGAGGAAGGTTTTTATGTAAGTTCTTTAATTAAAATAGATGGGTCTTAGAGAGGTGAAAAGACAATGAGTTTTGCAATTTCACTAGTCGTTATTATTGTAATTGTATCGCTATTTGGGACTGTACTAGTTGCAAGAAACGTGGAGGATAATTATGGAAAGTCTACAAAGAGAAATGTGAAAAACTTATCTGCAATCTATATTCTTCTTCTTTTTGTTCTACTGGTTGGGGTAACATGGTATGTGGTAATGATTTGATAGTTTGTGAAAGAACTGAAATGAGAGTATGAAGTTGGAATTTCAGAAGCTATCGAGTAATCAGAAAGAGAACTATTTTGGATATATCCATTTACGGATAAGAAAATGTGACTAATTAATACTATTTTTACGGTGAATACTGTTAGTAAAAAATGAGGATAGTTCGTTTTGAAAGGAGGGAACTAGATGGAATGGAAACCAAATCGTGCAGATAAGACACCTGTATATAAACAAATTGCTGATTATATTGAAAGAGGCATTTCTTCAGGTGAATTTCCTTCTGATAGTAAGTTACCTTCTGAGCGTATGTTAGCAAAGGAATTACAGGTGAACCGGAGTACAATAGTAGCTGCGTATGAAGAATTAAAATCACTTGGAGTAGTAGAACGGCAAAAGGGAAGCGGAACACGGGTCAATACAGACATATGGGGTGTCTCACATAAACGAATACCGAACTGGGGTAGGTACGTGGAGGACGGATCATTCTTACCTAACGTACCACTCGTTCAACAAATTCGAACGGAAACACAAAAAGATGATTTAATTAATTTAGCAAGTGGTGAACTGTCACCAGAATTAATTCCAAGTGATAGATTTCGAACAATTTTGTCAGAGAAAACATTTATGGAAAACCTCGGTTATGACCATCCACTTGGAAATGAGATGTTGAGAAAAACAATTTCAGCACATGTTCAGCAATATAAACAAATTGAAGCAGATTCAAGCTCTATTCTTATTACGTCTGGAGCACAACAGGCGCTTAATCTTATCGTTCAATGTTTATTAAAACCTGGCGATGCGATCGCGATTGAAGATCCTTCGTATTGTTTTTCGCTTCCAATGTTTAAATCGGCCGGTTTAAACATATTTCATTTACCTGTTGATGAGCATGGAATGAATCCAGATGACTTAATCGATTTGCACAAAAAGCATCGCATTCGTATGGTGTTTTTGAATCCAGATTATCAAAATCCAACTGGAACTGTGCTTTCATTAGCGAGACGTAAAAAGATTTTAGAACTGTCTTCTGAATTTGGTATACCTATTGTAGAAGATGATCCGTATAGTTTAACTTCATTTAATGGAGAAGTGAATCCGACATTAAAATCAATGGATCAAAATGGGAATGTTCTTTATATAAGTTCATTATCAAAAATTGTTGCATCAGGATTACGTATTGGCTGGGTAATTGGTCCTACGCGCGTAATTGAGCGTTTAGCAGATGCAAAGCAACAAGTTGATTTTGGCCATAGTGTATTTACGCAGTGGGTAGCAAATCAGTTTTTAGAATCAAAGGATTTCCATACACACATTACGATACTTCGTGGACAATTGAAGCAAAGAAGAGATGAATTAATTGCAGAGCTTGAAGGAACATTGGGAGACCGAGTTGAATGTTTCGTGCCAGAGGGTGGAATACATGTATGGTGTAAAGTGAAAGGAAAGTTTGATGAATATAACTTATTAGGTAAATTTATACGGAATGGTGTCGCATTTGTTCCGGGCAGTGTTTTAGGTTCGAAAAATGAATATATACGATTTACGTTTGGTAGAGCGAATATAGAACAAATTCAAATTGGAATTAAACGGTTTGCCGACACGCTAAATGAGATTTCATAATATGGATATGTGATTGTAACTGGCATACTCATTAGTATACTAATACCGTATGGAACGAAATTTATTTTTTAAATGTAATGGAGATGATAACAATGACAACATGGTTTATAGTTACATTATTTGTTTTTGGAGCTATTAAAGTATTAGTTTCTAGCATGCCCACTTCTGTTGTAGAATCAATTATTAGTAAATTTGAATTGCATCAAAAGCTTGAGGCGGAAAATACTTCTATATCGATAGATGGAAAAAATATAGAGGGAGAAATGAAACTACAAGTTATTCATGAATTTAATGAGGCTTTGTTTTTAGATAAACATTATTTCCCACCGCACGGAGAAGGGATACCAATAGTCATTGATACGAAGAAAGGGAATAAAGAGATTAGATTTTCTCTATATAGCTATGAGGAACATGTTGATGTCATTAAGCAATATAAGAAGAAAGTCGTTGCCTATCGTTTACGCTCTAAAAGCCTTCAAACATTGGCACCATTAGCAATAACGGAAGAGTATGCTTAAGAAGGGACCTATAATGGTCTCTTTATTTTTTTATCCAATTATATACGTTCCAAATAAAAGAATGAAAAATCATATAACCAAATAAAGAATATGTATGGTTCCAATTCGCACTATGTACAAATAAACCTAAACTTTCAGCAATCTGCTCAAAAAGGCTAGCACAAATACCGATTGAAATAATAAATAAAATTCTAGAAACCTTAGATAATTTTTTTGAAATGTGTATAAAGATAACTGTTAAAATCGGCAGTACGAACAATGTAAAAGCTATATTAACCGAAAATGTGGATGAGAAGGGCCTAGCCGGAAAGGAATATATTTGTTTATTAACAAAAAAGGCATCTAAGCAAGTTCCAATAATAGAAGAGAGAAAGGTTGTAACTACTAATGCTAGAAACTCATTCTTCTTCTCGGAGGAGGACATTTTTCTTTGCGAGAATGGCGAGTTCAATTTTTTCGAGTGTTTTGCAGTAGTCTTCTGTAATTTGTCCATTTATATTTTCCTCCTTATCAACTAAGTAATTTACAACTTGCCAATCAGTAAACCAATCTTTATTGTCAACTTCTTCATGCTTCATATCTCGCCATGAATAGATGAGTGCAGGGCTGTATATGCGATAAGCATCATTTCGTAACTGGCATTTCTTTATTCGGCGCTTATAAAACTCACGGGAAAAAGATTCATTTACACTCGAAAATAAATGGGGCCAGTAATCTTTCCTAGATCCTGTATGCGGATGGTGTTGAGCCCAGCTTATTATTTGAGATAAAATATGTGTATCTCGAAATAATAATGAGTACAATCTTTTTCCAATTAATATCCGTTCATGTAAGGAAGTGAAATGTTTCATTGTATCACCAAATAGTAATACTTTTTGTTTCTTATCATTTTCGTAGAATGGGAAAAGGATATGATTAAACTGAAAGAAATCAAAGAGTTTAAATCCAATACTATTTAGTACAGTCTTTTTAAATTGTCCATTTTGAATCACTCTTTTTTCTAAGTAGTTTTGTTCATTAATAATAGTTGCAATCGCTAAAGTTTTTTTGTTACCTGTTTTCCAAAAATGGTTCCACATCGTTTCCATAAATGTAGAAACATTTAGGTGAGAAAGAAGGTGAAATAACTTTTGTGATCTCTTTACACTTTGTTCGTAAAGTAAAAATTGAGGATATACATCTTGGAAAATAAGCCAATTCCCTCTTTCTAAAAAAGAAAAAAATATGAATTGATCTTTTTCTGATAAAATTCTCGTATATAAATCGCCCTTTAAATCAGTCATATTCCAACCGCCGTTACGTGATACCATATGTCCAAGCAGTGCCCAATGTATTTCTGGATATTGAATGTAAAATTGGTAGTATGCGCGTGTTCTTGTAACATTATTTTTATTTAGTTGTTCTGTTTGTATTTTTATTTTGTTGATGATGAGTTGTTCTTCTTTCGTTAATTTATACATGGTGTCAGAAGGAATAAGCTTGCTTTTTTGTTTTAATTCATTTTTTACGTCGAATAGGGAGAGGGGCAGTGCTTTGGAAGGTCCGTTATATGTATGATTTGAATTGCTTAGATCCATTCCGTTACCTCCCTTTTTCATAAATTTAAACATGATTATTGGCTATGAATCATTCTATTTATTTTATTACGAGTATAAGAAATAAATGAGCGGTGTTTTTTACAAGGAATTTATTTATCATGAAAACCGTATAAAAAATCTTACTGTTGTGAGATGAAATGAAAAACAGAAACTATGTTTAATAGTTTCTGTTTTTTTATTTTGTCAATTAAATGTAACAAACGACGATTATGATTTGAATCAATTGAAAATAATTCAATAAATATTATTTAAATTGAGATGTTTCGTAGGAGGAAAAAGAATGTTAAATAAAATAATTTTAATTACTGGTGGGACAGGTTCGTGGGGGCATGAACTTATAAAACAACTATTAGAAAAATCACCGAAAGAAATTAGAGTTTTTTCAAGAAATGAAACGGTTCAGTTTGAAATGCAGCAACAGTTTATAAATGATGATAGGTTAAAATTTATTATTGGAGATATTCGTGATAAAGATCAACTAGTCTATGCTTGCCAAGATGTACATTATGTGTTCCATCTTGCAGCTTTAAAACATGTTCCAGTATGTGAGTATTATCCTTATGAAGCTATAAAAACCAATATACATGGTACGCAAAATGTAATTGAAGCCTCTATACAGATGCAAGTTGAAAAAGTTATATATGTTTCAACGGATAAAGCAGCTGATCCATCAAATACGTATGGGATGACAAAAGCAATTGGTGAAAAATTAATGGTTCATGCGAATATACAAACGAAGAAAACAAAATTCATTTGTATTCGTGGTGGAAATGTTTTAGGAACGAGTGGAAGTGTAGTACCACTTTTTAAACAACAAATTAAAAAATCTTCACAAGTAGGGATTACCGATGCCAATATGACTAGATTTTTCTTAACAGTTGAAGATGCTGTTGGGTTGTTATTTAAAGCCGTATCTCAAGGTAGAGGCGGGGAAATCTTTGTTATGAAAATGCCGGCATGTAAAATAACAGATTTAGCAGAATTATTAATTGAAGATTCGGGAAAAGAAAACATTAAGGTAAAAGAGGTAGGGATAAGACCGGGTGAAAAATTAAGTGAAATGCTTCTATCTGAGGTAGAGAGTAAAACAAGTATAAGTTTTGATCAAAATTATTTTGTGGTACTACCGACTATTCCTATAGAAGGACTTCAAGAATATTATTCTAGCTATCCTCTAGTGGATGTGAAGAGTTTTAGTTCTCAACAAGACTTACTTGAAAAACATGAGGTGAAACAAATGCTATTAAAAGGAGGATTTTTGCGATGAAAAAAAATGCGAGCCTTTTGATAACTGGTGCAAATGGTTTCACAGGACGCCATGCTTGCCACTATTTTTTAGAGCAGGGCTTTCATGTAATTCCTATGTTTCAAAATCGTGCACATAGAGAAAAAATTAGAAATGGTATTACTTGTAATTTAACTAATAAGAGCGAAGTAATGAAGGTGATGAAACAAATAAAGCCAGACTACGTATTGCATTTAGCAGGAAGGAATTCGGTCATAGAATCTTGGACAGCTGCCCTTGAATATATAGAGATTAATGTAATAGGAACGTTATATTTATTAGAAGCAATTAAGCAAGAAGCCTCGCATTGTAGAACATTAGTTATAGGATCTGCTTTGCAAGCAAATAGTATGAACGAAATAAAAATTTCAAATCCATATAGTTTAAGTAAAACGATGCAAGTCATTATTGCAGAGGCTTGGGGAGGATTAATGGATTCAAATATTATCATTGCAAAGCCCTCAAATTTAATTGGTCCAGGAGTATCGAATGGTATTTGTTCGATTCTTGCAAAGAAAATGATAGAGATAGAATCAGGTACAAGTAAAGCTATTATCGAAGTAAACAGTTTGAAAGATAGTAGAGATTTTGTAGATGTACGTGATGCGGTCAAAGCGTATCATGTGTTATTACGAGATGGAATAAATGGAAAACAATATAATATCGGATCAGGAGTAAAACGGTCTTTATTAGATGTACTAGAACAATATAAAGAATTAACACAGCTAAATTTTTTTATAGAGGAAACAGAGAAAAAAGGGAGCGACTCAAATGAGAGTTTAGCAATAGAGGAAATAAAAAAGTTAGGTTGGATCCCAGAAATTGAATTTCATCAATCATTAAAAGATGTACTTGAGTATGCGAAATGTAGTGACATCTACATGCAATGAAAAACAAAAAAGGATGTAAGAAATATATGAATGGTTATGAAGTAATAGATAATCAAAATACGCTATATCTTTCAATTGTTGATACGCAGGACTGGAGAGATGAAAAAGCGCATGTATTGCTTATTTATGAGGCAATACATAAATATCAAGCGTATGTAGAAGAAAAAAGGGTTAATCGAATAAAGTCAGCATTAGAGACGGAAACTAGGTATGTGATTCAAATCTTTGCTCAATACGAGTGTAGTGAGTATGGAAATGATTTTTATGAACTCATTAACGATCTTTTACAAGATATAGAGGTGGAGTTAAGGATTTATATAAAAAATAATAAGTTTATTTACATTTAAAAGGTAAAGAGAAAGCTAGATTTTTAATAATAAAGGTGGGTATAAGTTATGAGCAAAACGATTCTTTTTACTGGGGGCGGTACAGCCGGACACGTTATGATTAATATTGTATTAATTCCTAAATTTATAGAGAAAGGATGGAGAGTCGAGTATATTGGATCCAAAAATGGAATTGAAAAATCATTAGTGCAAAATGTTAAATACAATAGTGTTTCAACGGGCAAGCTTAGGAGATATTGGGATTGGGAGAATTTTAAAGATCCTTTTAAAATTATACGCGGTTGTTTACAAAGTTATAATTTAATTAAGAAAACAAAACCTGACGTTATCTTTTCAGCAGGAGGATTTGTTTCAGTTCCTGTAGCTATAGGAGCATGGTTAAATCGTGTGCCTATAATTATACGTGAACCAGATAGCACATTAGGGCTTGCCAACAAAATAGCATTACCTTTTGCTACAAAGCTATGCACAACATTTCCTCAGACAGGAGAAAATGTAAATAATGAGAAGAAGGTTTATGTAGGACCAATTGTAAGGGAAGAAATTGAGAAGGGTAATGTATTACGAGGAAGAAGATATTGTGAATTTCAGCAAGATAAACCAGTATTATTAATTATGGGTGGGAGTCAAGGTGCTAAGTGGATAAATGATATGGTAAGGGAATGTTTAGATACAATACTATTAAACTTTAATATTATTCATATATGTGGTAAAGGGAAGATAGACCCATCTATTGGCACGGAGGGGTATATGCAATTTGAATATATAGGCGATGAGTTGCCGCATATACTAAATATGGCAAGTGTTGTAGTTTCAAGAGCGGGTTCTACTGCTATTTCTGAATTGTTATTTTTGAAGAAACCGATGTTGCTTATCCCGTTAACTAACAGTTCCAGTAGAGGAGATCAAGTTTTAAATGCTGAATATTTTTCACGGCAAGGATATGCGGAAGTTATACTCCAAGACAAAGTAAGTACGAATACATTTATACATGCAGTAAATAAGTTGTATACAAATAAGGATAAATATATTCAAAACATGAATGGATATAAGAAAACAAATGATGAGGGGATTCATCATTTAATAGATATAATAAATGAAGTGGTGAAGTAATAGAAATGTAAATAGGAAAACAAAAGGAAAGAAGGTATCTTCTTTCCTTTTTACTATATTTGTTCAAATTCATTATTATTTATTTCAATTGGCTATGTACTATGGGTGAATGCCGTTTTCTAATAGCTCAGTAAATGCATGAATATGAATAGGTTTACTGTAATAATAACCTTGAATAAACTGACATTTATTTTTTTGAAGGAAATTTACGTGCTCTTTCGTTTCTACACCTTCAGCAATGACAGACATTCCTAATGTATTTGCTAATGTGATGATTGTTTTAATAATTTCCATTCCATCATCACATGTTTCAGACATTGTAATAAATTCTCTCGGGATTTTTAACGTATCAATTGGATATAAAGGTAAGTAGGCTAGCGAAGAATAACCTGTACCAAAATCGTCGATTGAAATGTGAATCCCTAAACTTTTTAGTGTACGCAGTTTTATCAATGTTTCTCGCTCATCCATCATTGCAATTCGCTCTGTTAATTCAAGATCAAGAGAGCTTGCTGGTAAACCAGTATTTGTTAAAGTAGAAGAAATAGATTTTACAAAATCCTCTTGTTCAAATTCTTTAGCAGATAAATTTACACCTATTTTTAAATGTGAATATCCGAGTGCGTGCCAACGTTTCATTTGCTTACAAGCCTGCTCTAATGTCCATTTTCCTATTGAAATAATTTGTAGTGTTTCTTCTGCAATCGGAATAAATTCGTATGGAGAAATAATACCTAATTCAGGATGATTCCACCTAATTAAAGCTTCTGCACCGATAATTTTATTAGATTCACTATCAACTTGAGGTTGATACAAAAGGAACAATTCTTCATTTTGTAGAGCGTTTGGTAAATCTTTTTCTAATCGTAATCGTCTTTCAATTTTTTTAGCGATTACATCGTCATAAATAGAGACAGAGTTAAACTCTTTTGCTTTTGCATCATACATTGCAACATTAGCGTTTTTCAGAAGTGTAGCGGTATCGATTCCGGAATGTGGATAAATAGCGAGGCCGATACTCAGTGATAAAGTTAATTTATGCTCATGTATGATAAATGACTTTTTCATGCATTTAAATAATTGGTTACATAATTGGAATAAGTAATCTTCGTCAGTATAGTTTTCAATTATGATTGTAAATTCATCACCACCGATTCTTGAAAGATGAGCATGTGATGGAAGACATGATTCGAATCGCTTTGCTACTTCTTCTAATATGTAATCTCCTGACGAATGTCCAAGTGTATCGTTAATTGCTTTAAAGCGATCTAAATCTAAATATAATAATGCAAACTCGCTTTCTGTTATTTTAGCATTTTTTATAACTCTCTTTAATTTCTTATGGAAAAAGGCACGGTTCCCAATTTTCGTTACAGTGTCATGGAATGCTAAATATTTTATTTCTTCTTGCTGTTTTTTTAGTGCAGTAATATCTTTCACCATAATATAGCTTCCTGAAATTTGTCCGTCTATTATAATAGGAATGATTGTAACGTATAAAAAATAAGTAAAGCCATCTTTATATTGAGAACTAAGTTGTAAGAATGCTGATTCTTGTTGTTTCACTTTTTCTAATGCCAATGCTAGCTTATGCTTATCTTCATCTAAAATGATCGAAAAACAAGTTTCACCTAATAACTCATCCGTTGGTGCCCCAAGTAGTACACTCCCAGCTTTATTTACATTTAAGAATATTCCATTTAAATCAATGGTGAAGATAGGGTCAGGATGATATTCATATAATGATTTAAACTTTTGCTGTTTTTGAGAAAGAGCCTCTGATTTATGAACTAAATCAGACGTCCGTAAAGTAACTTTTTCTTCTAGTTGGGCATTAAATGCCTGCAAACGTTTTGTTAAGGAATTGTTTTGCATACGTACGATAGAATGACGAATGAGTACGAAAATAAAAGTAATACAATTTCCTGTAATGAGAGTTGAAGATGATGTTTGTTCTTTTAATGTAAACCCGATTAGTATTGCAACAGCAAGATAGGGAAATACAACTAAAGCTTTTTTTCCTATTATAGGGTTTACAAGGAAATAATTTTTATGGCTATTATGATCTTCTGAAATAGAGCCAGCTATTGCAATAAGTAATATAGGTATTCTATATAAAAGACGTAATAATATTATCGTTTCAGTTGATAAGTGGTTATTTAAGTAAAAATAAATATAGTTAAAAGTTGCAGAACTTATTAATACAAAAATAAAGATATAAATTTTCCGTTTGGAATTAAAAATTGTTGGACGGAAAAAGAGACTAACACCTAGCAGTAGAAATAATAAATCTGCAATTGGGTATAAAAATGAAAGGAAAACATCTCCTAGTGAAAGAGCGAATATATTTAAATTTGGTTGATTAAATAAATACCATTCTAATGTAAATATGGAAGTAAGCACTATGCATATATCACAAATAAAGAACGCTTTTTCCCATTTATTGCATTCCTTTAAGATTTTATAGCAGAAAGCGATAAGACAGAAAAATAGAAAAAACATATAAAATACATCAGAAACCGTAAAACGATGTATTGGAATTTCGAAGAAGCTATCTTGATATGTATATACTATTTTCCCTAATAAAAAACTACCAATTGCTATTGTAATACATATCCAAAACGGATTTGAACTGACTTTTTTAGAATATATAGAGTAAATCAGTGATACAAATGTAATGGCTTCAATGACAAGTGAAGCGAAGCGTACATCTGAATTTGAAAAATGAGTAGGGAACAGATAGAAAAACATAAAATAGATTGAATAGCATATTAATGTTCCGATTAATATACATAATTGTAAATTTTTATTTAATTTCAATGAAATCACCTTCTTTAATTATGCACTATGTTCGTTATATCTATACATAATAATATTATTTAAGAATTGTATCAGATTTCCTTATAAAAATCATGTTTATAAGGAAAGTGTTAAAGAGTGTAAGTATTCTTAAGGTTTAAAAAATATTGCGGTTGATAGTATAGACTGCATCAAGACTTTAAATAGAAATTGTATATTTAGTCATCCTTTGAATTGTAAAGTTTTTTTAGTGATTTGTAAGTGGAGATGCAAAATTGCATATAAAATGATGAGTATCTTTTTTTGGGGAGCTTTTTATTTTTAATCTGAAAATTAACATTTGTGAAAATGTTGAGAAAGGATATAAAATAAGAACGTGTATTCTTACAGAGTGGAATAGTATTACCACTAAATAGGGAGGTTTTTTATGATATATCGAATTAAAGATGCAGAAATATACTATGAAGTTGTGGGAGAGGGTAAACCGGTCATTATCATACATGGCTGCGCCCCTGACCATAGGTTAATGATGAAATGTATGGAATCAGTATTTCAGAAATATGAAGGTTATAAGCGAATATATATTGATTTACCTGGAATGGGAAAATCGAATGCTCCAAATTGGATAAATAGTTCAGATCGTATAATAGAAGTGCTTATCACATTTATTGAGGAAATCATTTCTACTGAAAAATTTTTATTGGTAGGAGAATCATATGGAGGCTATTTAGCCAAAGGTATACTTGCAAAGATGTTTGAGAGAGTTAGCGGATTACTATTAGTATGTCCTGTTGTTGTGGCGGAGCCAGAAAAAAGGATTCTTCCAGATAAACAGGTAATTGTACAAGATGAGGAATTTTTAAATACGCTCACTTCCACAGAAAGAGAGGAATTTTGTGAGTTAGCTGTAATAGCAAATGAATATACATATAAGCGATTTAAAGAAGAAATTAAGCCTGGGTTAGATGTTGCTAATGATGAATTTATTGAAAGGTTGCAAAAGAATTACTCTCTTACTATGGATTTTCAGCGTGAAAAATATGAAAATCCCGTTCTTTTACTGACTGGAAGACAAGATATATCAGTAGGTTATCAAAATATTATAGAAATTATTGAAGAATATCCAAGGGCAACATTAGCAGTGTTAGATATGGCAGGGCATAATTTGCAAATTGAGCAGCCTGAATTATTTGAGAGTTTAGTAGGAGAATGGATTAGACGAACAAATCAGCACAGTTTATAAAGTATTTTAGTATTACGCCTAAGTGTTGAAATGGGATAAATGAACGTGATTTATTAACTTATCTCGCTATTTTCCTGTAAAAGCCCGATTAGTGAGGGCTAATTAAAGTTTCACTTTATAAAAAATTTTAAGGAGAAATTATGAGCACATATATTTATATGGTTAGACATGGTGAGTCACCAAAACTAGAAGGAAATGAAAGAATGCGCGGGTTAACTGAGAGGGGACATATGGATGCCCGTACAGTAACTGACATATTAAAAGCGGAGAGGATTGATACTTTTATTTCCAGTCCTTATAATCGGGCTATGTTAACGATAGAGGAGTCAGCTAATTTCCATGAAAAAGAAATAGTAGTATATGAAAATCTTAAAGAGTGTATGTTTTCAAGTGAGGATCAGGTTATATCAGACAAAGAGGTGTACCCACTTGTACAGAAGATGTTCTCTAATCCGGACTTTGCACGAATGGAAGGAGAGTCATATGCACATTGCCAGAGAAGAGTAGTGAAAGTATTAAAAGAAATCTTATTGGATTTTCAAGGACGCAAAATTGTAATTGGTACACATGGGCTTGTCATGACATTAATGATAAATTATTTTGATAAACAATATGGTTTTGAATTTTTAATGAATACGTCAAAACCAGATATATATAAGATGGAGTTTAAAGAAGAACAATTAATGAATGTGGAGAGATTATGGAAAGAGGAATAAAATTAGTTGCATGGATTTTGTTGTAAAAGTTACTTTATAGCAAAATCTTTTTTTGAATAGAAAGTATCTTTATCAACTATTTTTAGAATGTTAAATCAATAAGTAATTATTCAGTATTTGAATAAAGTATGAGGAAATTGGTTTAGGGAAACAATTTTAAATGTGTCAAAACTCCAAACGTTGGATTTATATTCAATATGAGAAAAAGATGTAGAATTTTGTCTTACTGTCTCCGTTTACTTTTCATTTCATTACATATAGGCTTTGTGGTGTAAGGGGGACATCACCTTTACGCAAAATCTATAAGGAGGTCATTGTAATGAAACAGATTAAAAAGTTTGCGGGAGTTGCTTTAGCGGGGACGATTGGATTAAGTGGACTACTGTTTTTAGAACCAAGTGTAAGCGTTGCGGAAGCACAGCAAGTGAAAGAGGAGAATTTCAATGTAATTGATGTATCAATGAATCTAAATGAATTATATGTATTAAGTGGCAGAAGCATTGATGTTCTTTCTGGAGATAAAGAAGCAATTCAGCTAAATAAATACACAATTAGTTTTAGTAAACCCGGGAAGTACGTTATAAGGGTAAATGGCTGTATTTATGACGATGTATATACTTTTATTGTGAATGAGTAGTATATATTCTAAAATTATGAGATAAAAAAACACCTTATTTGCGGTGAGAATCGTAAATAGGGTGTTTGATTTGTATTAAGTTGTAATTTAAATATGTTTACTAACTTTATCTTTGTTTTGTAAAGTATGTAAAAGTGTTTGAAATACCTTAAATGATTGCTGAAAGATTGGACTTTGAATAAAAGTGTATAGAAAAGTTACGATAAAAACAGGGCCACCGAGCATAAATCCAATAACTAGTACAATACATTCTACTATGATTCTAGCACGGCTAATAGATAGTCCTGTTTTGTCGGAAATAGTAAGCATGAATCCATCACGAGGTCCAGCGCCAATTCCAGCAGCAACATACATACCTCCCCCAATACCCGTAATGGCGATACCAGAAAATAAAATGAGTAAGTTTAACCATAAATAATCACTAGCGTTTGGAAGAATATTTGATTGTAAGAAAAAGTCCATAATCGGACCGATAAGTAGTGCATTTAAAAATGTTCCCACATTTATATATTTTCGATCTACTAGTAAAGAAATGAGAACGAGACATAACCCACATATGACACTCCACGTACCAATCGTCCATCCAAACTTTTGGTAGAGAGCCATATTTAAAACTTCCCAAGGATGTAAACCGAGAAATTTTACTTTGACTGCAAGAGCATTTCCAAGGCCAAAGAAAATTAATCCTAAGAAAAAAAGAAAATAGCGAAAGAGAGTTAGCCTCATCTTTAAAACCTCCCATATTTTATAATTATGTATGTTACCTGTTACGGTTTTAATGTACAAATATTATGTCTTTTTATCATTCGTTTAAAAATGTTAACAATGTAAATTAAATATACATCTTCACAGTCAAAAAAGTTAAAATATTTCGTTTTAAGGATTATAATGGAGGGAGAAACATAAAAGGGAGTGAATGAACTTGAAACAAGAACTTATTGAAAGATTTACGAGATATGTAAAAATTGATACGCAATCAAATGAAGAAAGCCATACAGTACCAACAACACCAGGACAAATTGAGTTTGGTAAGTTATTAGTGGAAGAGCTAAAAGAAATTGGGTTAACAGAAGTAACGATGGACGATAACGGGTATGTAATGGCAACACTTCCGGCTAATACCGATAAGGATGTTCCTGTAATCGGCTTTTTAGCACATTTAGATACAGCAACAGATTTTACAGGGGAAAATGTAAAACCACAAATTCATGAAAACTTTGACGGAAACGCAATTACGTTAAATGAAGAGCTAAATGTTGTGTTAACACCAGAACAATTTCCAGAGTTACCATCTTATAAAGGCCATACAATTATTACAACTGATGGTACGACACTTCTTGGAGCAGATGATAAAGCTGGTCTTACAGAAATTATGGTTGCAATGAACCATTTAATACATAATCCGCAAATTAAGCACGGGAAAATAAGAGTAGCATTTACACCGGATGAAGAAATTGGTCGTGGGCCAGCGCATTTTGATGTAGAGGCGTTTGGTGCATCATTTGCTTATACGATGGATGGAGGCCCATTAGGTGGTTTAGAGTATGAAAGTTTTAATGCTGCAGGTGCTAAGTTAACGTTTAACGGAACGAATACACATCCTGGAACAGCGAAAAATAAAATGCGCAATGCTACTAAACTGGCTATGGAGTTTAACGGGTATTTACCAGTAGAAGAGGCGCCAGAATATACAGAAGGCTATGAAGGATTCTATCATTTACTTTCTTTAAGTGGTGATGTTGAGCAAAGTAAAGCGTATTATATTATTCGAGACTTTGATCGTGAAAATTTTGAGGCGCGTAAAAATAACGTTGAAAATATTGTGAAGACTATGCAAGAAAAGTATGGCGAAGATGCAGTCGTTTTAGAAATGAATGATCAATACTATAACATGCTTGAAAAAATTGAACCGGTAAGAGAAATTGTTGATATTGCATATGAAGCAATGAAAAGTTTAGACATTGAACCGAATATTCATCCGATTCGCGGAGGCACAGATGGATCACAATTATCATATATGGGATTACCGACGCCGAATATTTTCACTGGTGGTGAAAATTATCACGGTAAATTTGAGTATGTTTCGGTAGATACTATGGAAAAAGCCGTTCAAGTTATTGTGGAAATTGCAAGACGTTTTGAGGAGCAAGCTTAAAAAAGAACCAAGTAGTACGAATGTGCTACTTGGGTTCTTTTAATATAGTACTCGCCACAAATAAAAAGTCGCATAAGACTCCCAATTAGCCCAGTTTGCCGCGAAATCTTTTATTTCATTTTTAGTCGGTTTATTTTCGGAACCTGTTATAAATTTAATTGCATTATGCAGACCAACATCATCAATTGGAAAAGCTGAAGGAAATCTTAAACAACGCATTAAAACGTAGTTGGCAGTCCATGGGCCTATACCATGGATAGCAGTTAATTGTTTCTCAGCAACTTTTACATCTTGTGTTTGCAGTAAATCCTCTTTTGATAGTTTTCTCTCTGTAATAAGCTTCGCAATACCGATTAAATATTCACATTTTCTAGTCGTCAGTTTTAGTTGTTGAAGATCTTCTACATGTAGATTTGCAATTGTTTCAGGTGATGGGAATATCCAATGTTTTCTACCGTCCCATTCTACATAACTTCCAAATTGCTCAACTAATCTTCTTTTTAGCGTATAAGCATATGTTAGGTTAATTTGTTGACCGATAATTCCCCAGGAAAGTGCCTCAAATAAGTCTGGAATACCTAAAGTACGAAGGCCATAATATTGTTCAATTGGTCCTTGAAGGAGTAAATCATGTTTAGCTAATGTATAAAAGGGGGTTAAATCAGTAGTTAAATCAAACCATTCTTTTACATAGTTAGCTACAGCTTCACGTATCGATTTTTCAGATGTATATGATTCTTCTAAACAACGCATTTGAATATTTCCATCTGTATTCACACTAATTTCAACTAAAGGATTTACATCTTGAACAGGGATAACTTTATAAATTTTGTTATCTTCAATATGGAACATACATTCATTATTAGAACGTGATAGATAACGTAAATTTTCTTGGAAACAAAATTCTTTTGGAACTGCTATAGATAATGCGCTATTATATTCTGCTGTCATATGAATTCCACCTGCAACTTTTCTAATGTAAGCAATTTTTTCTTCATTTCTAATCCGCCCCTAAATCCGGTTAGTTTCCCATTCTTCCCAATAACGCGGTGACAAGGAATGGTAATAAGAAGAGGGTTAGCAGCAATAGCAGAAGCAACGGCGCGCACAGCTTTAGGTTTTTGAATTCTTTCAGCAATTTCTGTATAAGAATAGGTCTTTCCATAAGGAATTTCACGTACCGCATTCCAAACAGATAATTGAAAATTAGTTCCATAAGCATCGATAGGAAATGTAAAAGTTTCTCGCTTGTTTTCTAAATACTCGATAACTTCTTGTTTATATATTTGCAAGTAATCTGGAGTATGAATCAATATATGTTGGGGCATATTTTTTCTAGCCCATATATTTAATTCTTCAAAGTTTTCGTCTTGTGATCCAATAAAACATAGTCCATTTTCAGTTGCAGCAATATGAAATCGCCAATTTTTATGTGTAAGTAGCGTCCAATATATATAATTATTTTTGTAGGAATTCATTATCGTATCCCTCTTTCATTTCGTTCTTTTTTCGATATTCAGTAGGAGTAAATCCGGTTTTCTTTTTAAATAAAGTTGCGAAATACTCTGGGTTTTCTATCCCGACAGCAGTACTAATTTCTTTAATAGATTGATTTGTGTGTAAAAGGTATTCGGTTGCTTTAAGAACCCTGAATTGTTGTATATATTCTATAGGAGTTAGCCCTATTATTCTTTTGAAAGTACGCTGTAAATGAAAAGGGCTACCGTGACACATTTCCGCAAGCATGTCGAGAGTTAAGGATTCGTCATAATGCTTTTCGATATAGTCTTTAATTTGTTCTACCCACTCTTCATTAGGTAAAGTGATCCCATTTGGCTTACAACGTTTGCACGGGCGAAAGTTTTCACTTAATGCTTGCTCTGCATGATGAAAAATTCGTACATTGTTTCTATTCGGTATTCTTGATTTGCATGATGGTCTGCAAAAGATTCCAGTTGATTTCACAGCATAAAAGAATTTGCTATCATAGGAAGAATCATTATGAATAATTGCTTGCCAATACTCATTTGTTAATGTAACTCCTTCATTGTGCAAAGAACATCACCTCTGAAATTAGTATAACCTGAATAAAGTCCGTATGTATGTATTCATAAATGTAAGAGCAAGATTACAAAGATGAAAATATGATTGTTTTTCTATTTTGTGATAGCATGAAATTTGGAAATAAACATCAAGAGGAGGGCTAAAAGTGAAGTTAATTTCATGGAATGTAAATGGTTTGCGAGCAGTTATCGCAAAAGGTGGATTTTTGGAATATCTCGAGGAATCAAGTGCTGATATATTTTGTCTACAAGAGATTAAATTACAAGAAGGGCAAATTGATTTAAATCTAGAGGGATATTATACATACTGGAATTATGCTGTGAAAAAAGGATATTCAGGAACGGCTATTTTTTCGAAGAAAGAACCGCTTTCAGTTACATATGGTTTAGACATTGAAGAGCATGATCAAGAAGGGCGACTTATTACTTTAGAATTCGAAGATTTTTATATGATAACGTTATATACACCAAATTCAAAACGTGGATTAGAACGATTAGATTACAGAATGAAATGGGAAGATGATTTCAGGTCCTATATCAAACGATTAGATGAGAAAAAACCAGTTATTTTTTGTGGAGACTTAAATGTTGCTCATAAAGAAATCGATTTGAAAAATCCAAAAAGTAATCGTAAAAACCCTGGATTCTCTGATGAGGAACGAGAGAAATTTTCATGTATTTTAGAAGAAGGATTTATTGATACGTATCGTTACCTTTATCCTGATCAAGAAGATGCATACTCGTGGTGGTCGTATCGTATGGGCGCGAGAGCGAAAAATATCGGATGGCGTTTAGATTATTTTGTTGTTTCGGAAAGAATGAAAGACCAAATAACAGAAGCGAAAATTAATAGTGAAGTAATGGGATCAGACCATTGTCCAGTTGAATTACATATCAATTTCTAAAAAAAGAAGTATCTCCCTAATATTAGGGGAATACTTCTTTTTTTAATTCAGTTTGTTAAAATTTTTCAAATCATTCTTGAAATAATTGCATATTAAATATATACTTAGTAACGATAATCATTATCAATGAAAAGCGTTATCAATGGATGAGGTATAAAAGAATTATAGCTTAGGGGAAGTGAACGAGAATGAGTTCTGGATAGAATTATTAATCTAATGAAATATATATGTAAGACAAGATTCATATAGTTGAATTTTATTGAGAATATAGTTTGAAAATTCGAGAGGAGACATATAAAGATGAACAAGAAATTATTTACTTTAGGGATGGTTACAGTTTTAAGTGTAGGTTTAGCGGCATGTAATAGTGCGGATAAAACTTCAGGTGAGCAAAAACAACAGACAAAAGCTACGGAAACGAAAAAAGATGAAAAACGAAAAATTACATATTTAGGTAAAGAGTATACAGTGCCAGCAAAAGTAGATAAAATTGCGACAGCTAGTTTAGAGTCAATGGAAGATGCGGCAGTACTTGGAATTAAACCAGTTGGTGCCATTACTGTAGGTGGTAAATTACCAAAATATCTTGAAAAAGAGTTAGAAGGTGCTAAATCTGTTGGTGAGAAAATGCAACCAAATTTCGAAACATTACTACAATTAAAACCAGATGTTATTACATCGAGTACGAAATTCCCAGCAGAAACAGCTGAAAAGTTTACAAAAGTAGCTCCTACATTCCCGGTATCACACGTTTCAACAAATTGGGAAGATAACTTAAAGTTAATGGGAGAATTAACTGGTAAAAAAGATAAAGCAGAAAAAATTATTAAGGATTACAATTCGGATGCTGAAAAAGCAAAAGCAAAACTAGGAGATAAGTTAAAAGATAAAAAAGTACTTGTCATAAGACTAAGAGCAAATGAATTATTCCTATATCCAGAAGGAGTATACTTCAACCCTGTAATTTATAAAGATCTTGGACTAACTGCTCCAGAACAATTGAAAACTGTAAAAGCACAAGAGAAAATTTCATTTGAAAAACTTGCTGAACTTAACCCGGATTATATTTTCTTACAATATGAGGCAAGTGAAAATAAAAACCCGAAAGTGTTAGAAGAAATTGAAAGCAATCCAATTTGGCAAAGTATGAATGCTGCGAAGGAAAAGAAAGTATTTGTAAATGTCGTAGATCCAATGGCACAAGGTGGTACTGCTTGGAGTAAAACAGCATTCTTAAAAGAAGCAGTGAAAAATTTATCTAAATAATACAATAAGTAAGGTGCGTTGAATGATATGCAGAAAACAAATGCAGTACCAGTAACTATATTATGTATAGCACCCATACTCATCTTATTTACAGTTATACTTTCGATTTTGTATGGGGCGAAAAGTATTGATGCTGAAACAGTGTGGAACGCATTATTTCATTTTGATTCAAGTGATGTAAATCATAATATTATTATTACTTCACGTTTACCAAGGGTAGTTGCAGCTCTTTTAGTCGGAGCATTTCTAGCCATATCAGGAGCACTTATGCAGGGGATGACAAGAAACTATCTTGCATCCCCTTCTATTATGGGTGTGACGGATGGTGCTGCCTTTGTTATTACGCTTAGCATGATTTTTCTTCCGGGAATGTCATCAATTGGTATGGTTGTATGTTCAATGATTGGTTCTGCACTAGGAGCTGGTATCGTGTTTGGTTTTGGTTCGCTCCTTCAAAATGGCTTATCACCAGTTAGGTTAGCGATTATAGGAACAGTTATTGGAACATTTTTAAGCAGTGTATCGGCTGCCATGGCTTCGTATTTTCAAATTTCTCAAAATGTTAGTTTTTGGTTTAATGCAAAGTTAGATCAAGTAGATCCTAATATAATTAAAATCACGATACCGTTTGGGATAATTGGAATAATTTTAGCGTTGTTAATATCAAAATCTATTACCATTCTTTCATTAGGCGAAGAGGTTTCTATTAATTTAGGACAGCGTACAAAACTAGTTAAAGCGATGGCAATTTTATCAGTTATCTTTTTAACAGGAACAGCAGTTGCTTTAGTGGGGAAAGTTGGTTTTGTAGGTTTAATTATTCCGCACATTACCCGCTTTATAATTGGGGTAGATTATAAGTGGATTTTGCCATGTGCAGGCATTATTGGCGGCGTTTTCTTAGCTTTATGTGATGTTTTAAGTAGGTTTGTAAATTATCCATTTGAAACGCCAATTGGAGTCGTAACATCTTTAATTGGAATTCCTTTCTTCCTTTATTTAATTCGTACAAGAGGAGGAGAGAGACATGCTTAAAAGTTCAAGTCAACGTTTCGGGATGACGATGGGGATTATTGTATTTTTAATACTATGTGCCATTTACATTAGTTTAACGAATGGTACGTTTGATATTACGATTACAGATGTATTTAAAACACTTTTTAGAATTGAACCAGTACCAGAACATGATTTAGTTATTTTTGAGTTTCGTCTTCCGCGTATTGTAATTGCTGGATTAGTAGGATTAGGCCTTGGTGTTGCAGGTGCCGTTATTCAAGGGATTACGAGAAATGGATTGGCAGACCCAGGTATTTTAGGAGTAAATGCCGGAGCAGGAACAGCGATCGTCATTTTTATGTTTTTCTTTCAAGGGCAATTAAAAAGCACAGACTGGGTTTCTATTATGATGATGCCAATGTTTGGTTTAGTAGGCGGATTAGGTGCAGCTATCATCATTTATCTGTTTTCTTGGAAAAACGGTAAGTTGGATTCGCAGCGACTTTTATTAACAGGCATTGCAATTGGGACAGGATTTGGAGCCTTTTCTATGTACTTATCACTCAAAATGAAGTCAACTGATTTCGAGATGGCTGCAGTGTGGGTGTCTGGAAGCATATATAGTGCGAACTGGAAGTATATTGTAGCTATGTTACCGTGGCTTATTATCTTAATTCCACTGATACAAAAGAAAGCTTATTTATTAGATTTATTTCAATTGGAAGAAACGAGTATTACAAGTTTAGGTGTTTCAGTAGAACGAGAGAAATCAATTTTACTATTAAGTAGTATCGGACTTGTGAGTGCATGTGTTGCTGTTTCAGGGAGTATCGGTTTTATTGGTTTAATGGCACCGCATATAGCGAAAAGGCTTGTCGGTATTCAGCATAAGCATATCATTCCTACGTGCGGCGTAATCGGAATGTTTCTTGTAATTGCTTCAGACTTTATTGCGAAAACAGTTTTCACACCTGTAGAGCTACCAGTTGGAATCGTTATTTCTATTGTCGGTGTACCGTATTTCTTATATTTACTTTATAAGGCGAAAGCGTAAGAGGAGGAATAAAATTGAGTATTTTAAGTGCAAAAAATTTAGAAACAAGTTATGAAAAGCTTACAGTGTTTCGCGATTTAAATGTGGAAATACAAGAAGGAAAAGTAACGACAATTATAGGTCCAAACGGTTGCGGTAAATCGACATTGTTAAAAACAATGGGAAGAATTTTAAAACAAAAAAGCGGAAAAGTATATTTGCAAGGACAAGATTTACATACAATTCCAACGAAAGAAATTGCGAAGCAGTTAGCTTTACTCCCGCAAACTCCAATTGCGCCAGGTGAACTTAAAGTGGAAGAATTAATTTCTTATGGACGCTATCCACATCGAAATAACGTGAATAAGTTAACGACAAAAGATAAAGAAATGATTGATTGGGCATTAAATATAACGAAAACTTCTGAATTTCGAACGAGACAAATTGCAAATTTATCAGGAGGCCAAAGACAAAAGGTATGGCTAGCGATGGCATTAGCACAAGAAACAGAAGTGTTGCTATTAGACGAGCCAACAACATACCTTGATATGTCTCATCAATTAGATGTATTACAAATTGTGGAGAGATTAAATAAAGAACATAATTGTACGGTCGTAATGGTACTACACGATATTAACCATGCAGCAAGGTTTTCAGATGAGATTATTGCAATGAAGGAAGGGGAAATCGTTACAACTGGTATCCCAGAAGAAATCATTACAAATGAAGTGTTAAAAGAAGTATTTCATATTGATGCGCGTGTCATGATTGATCCGTATAATGGGTCTCCTGTTTGTTTTGGGTACGATAGCGTTGGACTTAAAGAAGAGAAAGTTGAAATATATGTAACGAGTTAAAAAGGGGGGATATAAGATGAATACTACGATTGAAAAACAGCAGATTATAACATCTAATACGGAACAGTGGAAAATGTATTCGAAAATAGAAGGTAAGGAATATCAAATTCATATTTCAAAACCGAGGCAGCCAGCACCAGAGTCGGGCTATCCTGTTATATACGTATTAGATGGCAATGCCTTTTTTCAAACATTCCATGAAGCGGTTAAAATACAATCAGTTAGAGCAGAGAAAACAGGTGTTTCACCAGCCATTATAGTAGGTATTGGTTATCCGATTGAAGGGGCATTTTCAGGTGAAGAAAGATGCTATGATTTTACGCCTAGCGTAATTTCAAAAGATGCGCCTTTAAAACCAGACGGTAAACCGTGGCCAAAAACAGGAGGAGCACATAATTTCTTTACTTTTATCGAAGAAGAATTAAAGCCGCAGATTGAAAAGAATTACGAGATTGATAAAAGAAAACAAACGTTATTTGGGCATTCACTAGGTGGTTTATTTGCTTTACATATACTATTCACAAACGCAAATGCTTTTCAAAATTATTTTATTAGTAGTCCATCTATTTGGTGGAATAACCAATCTGTTCTTGAAAAAGAAGAGAATCTTATAAATGAATTAAACAGTGCCAAGTTTGAAACGGGAGTGTTCCTTACAGTTGGGTCACTAGAACGAGAGCATATGGTTGTAGGGGCAAACGAATTATCAGATCGCCTTTTCCAAGTAAAACACGATCAGTTTAGATTTACGTTTTATGAAGCTGAAGGGGAGAATCACGCATCTGTTGTGCCGACTTCTTTAAGTAAAGGGTTAAGATTTATTAGTCACGTATAATTTGGAATGATTGTCTAATAAAATGCAAACGAAAGGCTATGGAGAAATTCTCCATAGCCTTTCGTTTGTTCAAGTAGAATTGTCCTTTTTGAAAGTTTTGTTTCAACTTTTCGTCTAAAGAGACAAAAAGTTGTCACAATTCGTTCACAATTAGCATAAACATAAAATAGACGAAATGAACTTATTTCCAAAAAGGCTTAGTTCATTCCATTTATGATTAGTGGAGCTAAAAGAACGGATTAAAAGTTCACTATATTCTCAAGGAGGTAGATCGTATGAAAACTATTCTTGCTATCGCTGGGCTTATTTGGGTTTTATCACATGGCATTCCAATTTATGAGGGAGAACAAATTCGCAGTGCTCTAAATAAAAATTTTAATGAATATCACGTTATTGATCGGCAAGATAATGTTGTGACAGTTCGTGTAAATGACTGTTTTCATACGGTAACCGTTGAAGGAACTTCAGTAGTGAATGATACAAAAGTATGTGATCAGCAATAATTATATATGGAAAGAAAAAATTTCTAGATTAAATAGCTGAAAATTAAGTTTTTAATATTATAGACGAAGGATAAGCGGGGGCGGGTAATCCCCGCTTATTCTTGTTTCATTTTATTGAATTTTGATGAGAGATATAATGATTTTTTTGACAAAAGGAAAGGGTATACTGAAAATTGAGATTAAGAAGCTAATGTGTTGTTAAGAATAATCATAAAGCGTAAATATACTCTTATGGGGTATCATGCGTAGATATTTAATGCTATAATTGGTATACTCATAAAAAACAATTGTTTTATTGGATGAAGAGAAACTTTAAGAAGGTGATAATATGGATCATAAAGAGCATGAAGCAGTAACATATAGATCAGAAAAAGAAAAAGAACAGATTATAAATAGATTAAAGAGAATTGAAGGACAGGTCCGCGGTATTCAAAACATGATTGAAAATGATCGTTATTGCGTAGATATTTTAGTGCAAATTTCAGCGATTAATGCAGCGATGAAAAAAGTAGGAATGGGCGTTCTCAAAAATCATACGAGTCATTGTGTTTCAGGAGCTATTAAAAATGGAAATGGTGACGAAGCAATTGAAGAATTAATGACAGTATTTGAACGTTTTTCAAAAGCGTAAAAACAAGCTAGTATTTAACTGGCTTGTTTTTTTCTTTATCCTTGTAGGGGTGTGAAAAAGTGTGTGTAAAATAAACTTTCAGAAAAAAATTGAAAAATCATGACAAAAAACCATTGATTACCTTAGGGGGGTATGGTAAGATGAGGTTGTGATTAACAAACAATGAATAAACAAGAGGAGGATTTTAAATGGAACAGTTAACATTACAAGTTGAAGGTATGTCTTGTGGACATTGTGTAAATGCTATCGAAAGCAGTGTGAAAGAGCTAAACGGTGTTGAACAAGTGAAGGTTCAACTAGCAGAAGGAACTGTTGAAGTTACTATCAACTCGTCTGCCGTAACATTAAAAGATATCGTTGCTGTAATCGAAGATCAAGGATACGATGTGCAATAATTATTTTTAGATATGGAAATAAATCGTACTTTAAATGAAGTACGATTTATTTTGCTAATAATTATACCTCATAAGGGTATATAGAGGTGAGAGACATGAATGAAAAAAAAGAGGCCAATCTTCAAATATCAGGAATGACATGTGCGGCATGTGCAAATAGAATTGAAAAAGGTCTAAAAAAAGTAGAAGGTGTCCATGAGGCAAATGTAAATTTTGCGCTTGAAAAAACAAAAATAATATACGATTCAACTAAAACAAATCCGCAACAGTTTAAAGAAAAAGTTGAATCGTTAGGATATGGAATTGTAAGTGATAAAGCCGAATTTACTGTTTCAGGAATGACATGTGCAGCATGTTCAAATAGAGTTGAAAAGCGTTTAAATAAGTTAGATGGTGTGAACAAAGCGACAGTAAATTTTGCTTTAGAATCAGCTACAGTAGACTTTAATCCTGATGAAGTTAATGTAAATGAAATGAAGAGCGCGATTACGAAGCTAGGATATAAATTAGAAGTGAAACCAGATGATCAAGATGCATCAACTGATCATCGATTACAAGAAATTGAAAGACAAAAGAAGAAGTTTATTATTTCGTTTATTTTATCTTTCCCGTTACTTTGGGCAATGGTTAGTCATTTCTCATTTACGTCGTTTATTTATTTACCAGATATGTTAATGAATCCTTGGGTGCAACTAGCACTTGCAACTCCTGTTCAATTTATCATTGGTGTACAGTTTTATGTTGGGGCTTATAAAGCGTTACGTAATAAAAGTGCGAATATGGATGTTCTCGTGGCGCTTGGAACGTCGGCCGCTTATTTTTATAGTGTATATGTAAGTATTCAATCTATTGGTTCTTCGGAACATATGACAGATTTATATTTTGAAACAAGTGCGGTACTTATTACATTAATTATTTTAGGTAAATTATTTGAAGCGAAAGCAAAAGGGCGCTCATCAGAAGCAATTAAAAAATTGATGGGTTTACAAGCGAAGACAGCTACAGTTGTGCGAGATGGAACAGAAATAAAAATTTTGATTGAAGAAGTAGTAGCTGGTGATATCGTCTATGTAAAGCCTGGTGAAAAAATACCAGTAGATGGTGAAATTGTAGAAGGAAAGTCAGCAATTGATGAATCGATGTTAACGGGTGAAAGTATTCCTGTTGATAAGTCAATTGGGGACGTAGTAATAGGTTCGACAATAAATAAAAATGGCTTTTTAAAAGTGAAAGCAACTAAGGTAGGAAGAGATACTGCATTAGCTCAAATTATTAAAGTAGTAGAAGAGGCACAAGGTTCAAAAGCTCCTATTCAAAGGGTAGCAGATCAAATTTCAGGTATTTTCGTACCGGTTGTAGTTGTGATTGCGATTATCACATTTGCAGTATGGATGATATTTGTTACACCTGGTGATTTTGGCGGAGCACTTGAGAAAATGATAGCAGTACTTGTTATCGCTTGTCCATGTGCATTAGGTCTTGCAACGCCTACATCTATTATGGCAGGATCAGGAAGATCAGCAGAGTATGGTATTTTATTTAAAGGTGGAGAGCATTTAGAAGCAACGCACCGATTAGATACGGTTATTTTAGATAAAACGGGTACAGTGACAAATGGGAAGCCGGTGTTAACAGATGTAATTGTAGCAGATGGATTCAATGAAAATGAATTGCTTAGATTAGTAGGGGCAGCAGAAAGAAATTCTGAACATCCACTTGCAGAAGCGATTGTAGAAGGAATTAAAGAAAAGAAAATTGATATCCCAAGTTCAGAAACGTTTGAAGCGATTCCGGGATTTGGTATCGAATCAGTTGTAGAAGGAAAACACTTATTAATTGGTACACGTCGATTAATGAAGAAATTCAATATTGATATTGAAGAAGTTTCTAAATCAATGGGAGCGCTAGAACGAGAAGGAAAAACAGCAATGCTTATTGCAATTGATAAAGAATATGTTGGTATAGTTGCCGTTGCGGATACGGTGAAAGATACTTCAAAAGCAGCTATCGCAAGACTGAAAAAAATGGGTCTAGACGTTGTGATGATTACAGGAGATAATACACAAACTGCTCAGGCAATTGCAAAGCAAGTTGGTATTGATTACGTAATTGCAGAAGTATTGCCAGAAGGAAAAGCAGAAGAAGTGAAAAAACTGCAAGCAAATGGTAAGAAAGTAGCGATGGTTGGAGACGGGATAAATGATGCTCCTGCTCTTGCTACAGCGAACATTGGTATGGCAATTGGAACGGGAACGGATGTAGCGATGGAAGCAGCGGATATAACGTTAATCCGCGGTGACTTAAATAGTATTGCTGATGCGATCTTTATGAGTAAAATGACGATAAGAAATATTAAACAAAATTTATTCTGGGCATTAGCTTATAACGCGTTAGGAATTCCAATTGCGGCATTAGGTTTCTTAGCCCCTTGGGTTGCTGGAGCAGCGATGGCATTTAGTTCTGTATCCGTTGTATTAAATGCGTTACGATTACAAAGAGTTAAATTAAAATCTTAAAAAGCTGCATTAAGTAATTGAATAGAATTAAAAAAACAATACTTTAAATAAGTATTGTTTTTTTGTTCGTATAGAAATTAAAACGATATAATAAAGAAGAAATATGGAATTGTATATAGTAGAAAAGTTAAGAGGTAGTTTGGTAAAGAGACTTATATATGTTAAAAGATATTATAATTAGGACATTTCAGAAAGAAGATTTAGATCAAGTATTACAAATGTTCTATGAGACAGTTCATACGGTTAATGCAAAAGATTATAATGATTTACAGCTACAGGTGTGGGCACCGGATCAACTAGATAGAGAAAGCTGGTTAAAGTCTTTAGAGAAGAATATTAGTTATGTAGCGGATCATAACGGTGTAATATTGGGATTTGGGGATTACAACGATGAGCATTACGTAGATCGTTTATTTACACATAAAGATCATCAAGGGAAAAGAGTCGCTTCATACATACTACAGAAGTTAGAAAAAGAAGCAGTGAAATTGGGGCATAGGGAGATATATACAGAGGCGAGCATTACCGCAAAACCTTTTTTTGAAAGTAAAGGTTTTATTTGCATAAAAGAACAAAAGAAACAGCATAATGGTCAGATATTTATTAATTATGTTATGAAAAAAATATCCTTCTCATAAATGAGAAGGATATTTTTCATTATTTTACAGCTTCTTTTAGTTCTTTACCAGCTTTGAAAGCAGGTACTTTAGAAGCTGCGATTTGCATTTCTTCACCAGTTTGTGGGTTACGGCCTGTACGAGCAGCTCTTTCGCGAACTTCGAATGTACCGAATCCGATAAGTTGTACTTTTTCACCAGCAGCTAAAGTGTTAGTGATTGATTCTACTACAGTTTGTACAACTACAGTAGCTTCTTTTTGAGAAATCTCAGCATTTTGTGCTACGTTTTTAATTAATTCTGTTTTGTTCATGTTTTTCACCTCATATGTAAATAATGCTATTTAAGTTGTTATTATAACGTATAAAACATTCGAGAACAAGTGTACGTACATATATTCGCAAAAAAAATGAAATTTGTAATATTTTTTTAGGGCACTTTATTGACATTCCATTTAAGCGGACAGAGATTTGTTCTTCATTTCAGTCTTCTCTTGATAAGAAGGTAGTTCCTTATTATAAGATATGGAGTAAGGTAGTGCTACAAATAACATACCTCCTACTAAATTTCCAAAGAAAACAAAAATAAAGTTTGGAAAATATTCAGCCCAAGTGAAATGACCGGCAAAAATCGCGGCTGGGATGACAAACATATTGGCTACAACGTGTTGAAATCCAATCGCAACAAAAGTCATAACCGGGAACCAAATGCCGATAATCTTTCCGATAAATTCTTTACTTCCCATACTGAGCCAAACAGCTAAACAAACGAGCCAGTTACATCCGATTGCAGAAATAAATGCTTGCAATGGTGTATCTTGTAGTTTCGCTTGAGCGATAGAAATAGTTTTCGCTAAAAAAGCTCCTTCAGTTAAGCCAACGATATGACCGAAAAAGTAGGCTACAAATACAGCCCCTATGAAATTGCTAAATGTAACAATAACTAAATTTCGTATGAAATAAAATAAAGTAATTTTCTTTTGAAGCCAGGCCATAGAAACTGTCATCATGTTACCAGTTACTAGTTCACCGCCTGCAAGAATAACGAGAATAAGACCAATAGGGAATACAGCAGCGCCTAGAAAACTAGAAAATGATCCCCAATATTTTGGCATTGTCCCAATAACATGAA
Organism: Bacillus cereus group sp. BfR-BA-01347; assembly: GCF_022663835.1. Classification (NCBI taxonomy): domain Bacteria; kingdom Bacillati; phylum Bacillota; class Bacilli; order Caryophanales; family Bacillaceae; genus Bacillus; species Bacillus cereus group sp. BfR-BA-01347. The sequence continues at coordinate 120,921 of NZ_JAKUGG010000017.1, forward strand.
TATCGAGTAAATATCCTAATGCGATAAAAGCACCACCAAAAAAACCAAGAATTAGCATAGGGAGCAATGATAAATGAGCTTTTTTCCTTCCTGAATTCGCAGCAAGTTCCGTAATTTCTTCTGGTGTAAATACAGACATGAATAACCCCTCCGTAATAAAATGATGGAATGAATAGAGAAAATTTCAAAAATCTATGTATTATAAAAATATGTTATGACTTCTGTATAAAATTGTCAAAGTGAATAGGGAGGGAATTACATATTAAGAACATTATTCATGTTGTCACATTAATGTAACAATAAGGATTTAAAGTGTTTCTAGAGGTGAAAACATGAATACGAATCATGTAAAAAAAGAACGAAAAAAATCAATCATAAAGATATTTATTATTAGTTTTATAAGTATATTAATGATACCAGTAAGTTTGTATTATTATGCGACAGAAATAGAACGAAAACTAGTAACAGTTACATGGAATGAAATAGAAGATTCTGCAATTCCTAAAGAATTTAATAATAAAAAAATATTACAGTTTTCAGATGTACATTTAGGACCACAGTTTACACTGAAGCAACTTGAACATTTAGTGGAGAAGATGAATGAATTACATCCAGATATAGTAGTTTTTACCGGGGATTTAATAGATAAATTTGGGTCTTATAGTGCGGAAAAAGAAGAAGCGAAGGCTATTTTGCAGAAAATTTACGCTCCCTTAGGGAAATATGCTGTGTTTGGGAATCATGATAGGGGTGGGGGCGGTAGTTTATTTTACAAAGAATATATGGAGGAAGCTGGTTTTTCTGTATTAGTAAATGAAGTGCAGAAAATTAAAGTGGAAAACGGCAAATATATTACAATATCAGGTTTGGATGATTTTCTATTAGGGAAGCCGCAAATAGATTCAACTTTAAAAAACTTGAAACAAAATGATTTCAACATGTTATTAGTACATGAGCCGGATGTTGTAACCAAAATAAATCGTTACCCGGTTGATCTTCAACTGTCAGGACATAGTCACGGAGGACAAGTCCAAATTCCTTTTGTAGGTCCGTTAATTACTACCAAACTAGCTGAGAGCTATGTTGAAGGTATGTATGAAGTAGAGGGGAAGAGTAAGCCGTTATATTTATATGTAAATCGTGGCATTGGGACTACTAGGATGCCTGTTAGATTTTGGAGTGTACCTGAACTTTCAGTTTTTGTGTTGAAGCAAAATAGTGAATAGAATAGTAGGAGGACTTTTAGAGAAAGTTCTCTTTTTTTATTGATTAAACACTGAATATTATGTAAATTTTGTTTAAAGTGTTAAATAAAGAAAGGGGAATTTCTATGATAGAAACATGGCATAAAGAATTGGAAAGTTTATATAACCAAATAGTTTCATGGCGAAGAGATTTTCATCAATATCCAGAGCTATCGTTTCAAGAAATAGAAACGCCGAGAAAAATAGCTGAAACCTTAAAAAGTTTTCATATTGATGTGAAAACAAATATCGGGGGCAGAGGAGTAATCGGCGTAATTGAAGGTGGAAGACCTGGGAAGACGATAGCGCTACGTGCTGATTTCGATGCACTACCTATCCAAGATGAAAAGCAAGTTTCATATAAATCAAAGATTCCTGGTGTAATGCACGCTTGTGGGCATGATGGACATACAGCAACACTTTTAGGAGTTGCAAAAATATTAAGTGACCATAGAGATCAGCTTTCTGGAAAAATAGTTCTTATACATCAACATGCAGAAGAGAAAGAACCTGGTGGGGCAATTGCCATGATTGAGGATGGTTGTTTAGAGGGAGTAGATGTTGTATTTGGTACACATTTATCTTCTCAAATGCCATTAGGAATTGTTGGTGCAAGAGCTGGAGCAATGATGGCAGCAGCTGATTCTTTTGAAGTGAAGGTTCAAGGGCGAGGTGGTCATGGAGGTATGCCGCATCATACTGTAGATACTATTATCGTCGCAACGCAAGTTATTAATCAATTACAACTTTTAGTTAGTAGAAAAGTAGATCCGCTTCAATCTGCAGTATTAACAGTAGGCACATTTTATGCTGGTCAAGCAGATAATATTATTGCAGATACTGCTACATTTACAGGGACCATTCGAACGCTAGATCCTGAAGTGAGAGAATATATGGAGAAGGAATTTAAACGAGTTGTTGAAGGGATTTGTCAGTCTCTTCATGCTGAAGTTAATATTCAATATAAACGAGGCTATCCAATATTAATAAATCATGTAGATGAAACACGTCATTTTATGACGGTTGCGGAACGTGATCTTGGCAGAGAACGGGTCATGGAAGTACCACCTATTATGGGGGGAGAAGATTTTGCATACTACTTAGAACATGTTCCTGGAGCATTTTTCTTCACAGGTGCGGGGAATGAAGAAATAGGAGCGACATATCCACACCATCATCCTCAATTTGATTTTGATGAACAAGCGATGTTAATTGGTGGTAAATTACTTTTAAGTCTTGTGAATAGTTATGTAAGAGATGAAAAAGAATCTTTTCATCATGTAGAAGTGAAAAAGTAATTTACATAAATAAAAAACAACAACAATAGGCCCTATAACCTATTGTTGTTTTTTATTATTTTTGCAAGGAAAGACCATCAAAATATGTTCTATAGTTACTAGAGAATTCAAAGTTGTTTTTTGCATCCCAATTAATAGACCAAGACATTAGGCCGCGGAATGCAGGATAGCCACTCTGGTTAGAAAGTTTATACTTTCCTCCGAACGGAACGCCTTTAATGATATAATTTAAAGCTTTTTTCATTTCAGTTGGCGAAATGTATCCACCACTTGGAGCTGCCGCCGGTGCTGCTGGAAGCCCAATCATGACTTGATCTGAACGAAGAGCTGGGAAAATGTTATTTGGATTACCACCTACAGGAAAACCATGTAAGAGCATATCTGCCATAGCGACTTCGTAGTCTGCAGTACCTTGATTGTAGTTATTACCGTCCATTCCAATCCCGCTACCAGCATTGTAGTGTTGAACGTGAATGTATGTTAGTTTATCTTTCACTCCGTAAATAATCGGTAAATATGCACCCCAGATACTTCCGTATGCGCTATAACCGCCTTGAACATAAGCTGTTTCAGGAGCCATGCTTAATAGAAAATCTGGACCATAATGATCTGAGATTGTTCGAATAGCTGATATAAGATTTACGATTTGGGGAGTAGTTGGGTTTTTGAAATTAGTGTCATTTCCGTTTAAATAAATACCTGATTCAAGGTCAATATCTATTCCATCAAAACCGTATTTATCGATTAGAGATTGTATGGAATTAATAAAACGTTGCTTAGCGGCATTGTCAGGAAGTAAAACGACTCCATTTTGTCCACCTATTGAAAGAACTACTTTCTTTCCTTTACTTTTTAAATAAGAAATATCTGATTTGAAGTCTGCATCTGTACCATACACAGGAGAAAATTCAACAGTGGAACGATCACCACCAGTTTCACCAAAAGATACATTGATTACATCCCATTTTGGTGAAACGTCTTTTAATTTAATAATGCCAGTACCGTTATCAAAGTTATGCCAGTATCCAACGAGTAATTTTGAACCTAAATTGTTTGCTGCTTGTGCTTGGAAAGGGGATAGCGGTAGAAGTAAGAACATTACTAAAATACAACAAAAAAATTTGAACTTGTTTAACATATCAACACTCCTATACAAAAAGTTGTCTAGATGTATAATCTTGTTTATTTAATAATATCTGAAAGTTCTTTCTTTTGTAAGAGGACTATAATTTTCTCAACAATTGTGTATAGGAAAGTATTAAACCTAATGTAATAATTTTTGAAGGAGGTTGAATTGTAATTGTTAAATTCAGAATATTTTGATATATTTTAAAGTATAGGACAAAATCTTTCGCACAGTACTCTTACATAAATTTCAAAATTTAGTTTGGAAGGGGATGTACAAGATTTGGATAAAAATCTAAAGAAAGACCTCAAAATACGCCACATTACAATGATCTCAATTGGCGGCGTAATAGGGGCTGGTTTGTTTGTTGGAAGTGGTGCAGTTGTACATTCGGCAGGACCAGGTTCTATCGTTTCATATGCATTAGCAGGACTTCTAGTCATTTTCGTCATGAGAATGCTAGGAGAAATGGCAGCTGTTAATCCGACAAGTGGTTCATTTGCAACGTATGCAAGAGAAGCGATTGGTCCTTGGGCGGGTTATACAATAGGCTGGTTATACTGGTTTTTCTGGGTAATTGTTATTGCAATAGAAGCCACAGCAGGTGCTGGTATTATCCAATATTGGATTCCACAAATACCGCTTTGGTTATTAAGTTTAATATTAACAATTTTATTAACGCTGACGAACGTTTTTTCGGTAAAATCATTTGGAGAGTTTGAATATTGGTTTTCTTTTATTAAAGTAATAAGTATTGTTTTGTTCCTTTGTCTAGGTCTTGCTGTTATTTTAGGATTTGTTCCAGGAACAGAAGCACCCGGCACTTCGAATTTAATTGGACAAGGTGGATTTATGCCAAACGGTATAAGTTCGGTATTGCTTGGAATTACTGTCGTTATATTTTCATTTATGGGATCAGAGATTGTAGCAGTAGCAGCAGGTGAATCTGCAGAACCTGTAAAAGCAGTAAAAACAGCAACAAACAGTGTGATTTGGCGTATTCTTGTATTTTTTATTGGGTCTATAGCGGTAGTTGTTACACTACTGCCATGGAATTCAGCAAACATATTAAAAAGTCCATTTGTAGCTGTACTTGAACATATAGGAATACCAGCGGCAGCGCAAATTATGAATTTTATCGTTTTAACAGCTGTGCTTTCTTGCTTAAATTCAGGATTATATACAAATTCAAGAATGCTTTTTTCAATGGCAGAAAGAGGAGATGCTCCAAAGTCATTTTTAAAATTGAACAGTAGTGGTGTTCCTGTTCGGGCCGTTTTATTCGGAACGTTCTTCGCTTATATTGGAGTTGTGTTTAGTTACATTTCTCCAGATAAAGTCTTTTTGTTTTTAGTGAATGCATCTGGCGGGATTGCGCTACTAGTTTATCTCGTTATTGCAGTTTCGCATTTAAAGATGCGTAAAAAAATGGGGAAAGTAGAACAACAAAATTTGAAAGTGAAAATGTGGCTTTTTCCGTATGTAACGTATGTTACAATTGCTGCTATTATAGCAGTTTTAGTTGCGATGTTCGCAATTGATACTTTACGTTCACAAGCACTTTTAACAATGTTTGTTACAGTTCTTATAATACTTTCTTATTTTATTTTTAATAGAAATAAAAATAGCACAGTTTTGAATCCTAAAAGTAAGAATGAGGAATCTGTTCGATTCTAATTTTCTTATTTTCGAAGAGAGTTACACCCAATCATTGCTATAAAAGAATCATATATAATCATAGAAACAAGTAATTACTATTGTCATAGTGAATATAAACTTTTTTCTTGACTTTTTATACGAAGGCGAGCAAAATGGTAAAAAAGGAAGGGGGGATGATGATGGAAGAGTATGTATTAGAGCTGTATAACCTGTTATATACAACAGAATGGCAAGATATTGTTTCGTTTCTAGGAATCGTATTTTGCATGAAAATTGTAATTGTATATATGGAAGAGCAAGGTATGTTCTATTCCTTCTCATCTCCGTTCGATATGCAGCGCGAGCCGTTGCTAAACTATGCCAATGTGAATTACGAACAATTTCCTTTTGTAGTTTTCTTTATGATTCGATTTATTACAGCAATTGTAAGGAAAAAGGAAAGTGACGATGAAGAGTGCCACTCAACTTGTAATATAGTGAATGTTTTTTAAGCTAAATACAAGGAGGAGATTTATATGTGGTTTCGATTTCTTATGATTGGTTTCTTTTCATTAACAGCAATTTCTTTAATGGGATATCAAGTGTCTGAAATTTTTCAAGCATATAGCGATACATTTTTTAACAAAAACTAATCGCATTGCTATTTGAATAATAAAGCGATAAAATCCTTCTTAAGAAGTTTTATTAAGAAGGATTTTTTTCTTTGTCTTGTCTTGCTGTGTCAAACTATTGTCACATTTACACTGTGAATAGTATGTTAAAATAGTGAGGTTACGTATACATATTTGAAGGAAGAGGGAGTGACCATTTTGGTGGATCAATCAACAAATCAGAAAAGCTATGCTCCTATTGTGATAACGCTTTCTGTAATTGTAAATGCGATTATTTTATTTTTGTTCTTTGGACCTGTTGGCTATGAAGGAGAAGTACATTTTGATGTAACAATTTTACCAATGTTAAATGCGATTTTTAATAGCTTTACGTTCGTATTCTTATTAGCAGCTTTATACTCTATTATTAAAAAGAATGTGAAAATGCACCGTGGTTTTATCCTCGCAGCATTTACAACGACGTTGCTATTTTGTGTTTCTTATTTATCGTATCATTACTTGGCGCCAGCAACACATTTTGGCGGAGAAGGGTTTATTAAATATGTGTACTTCATTATTTTAATTACGCATATTATCCTGGCAGCAATTATTGTACCACTTGCATTGTTTGCACTTGTATTTGGTTTTACAAATCAATTAACACGTCATCGTAAAATTGTACGTTGGACGATGCCAATTTGGTTATATGTAAGTTTATCTGGTGTTATTGTTTACTTAATGATCTCACCTTATTATCAATAAAAGTCTTAGCCTTTAGGCTGGGGCTTTTTTGTTAAGCAAATCTTTTTGTGAAATGAAAAAAATATGGTATACAAAAGTATAGTTGCTTTTCATATAGAAGGGATGGTAAAGAAATATGCAAAATTTTGTATTTCGTAATCCAACGAAACTTATTTTCGGTAAAGATCAATTAGAACAGTTAAAAACTGAAATTCCACAGTTTGGTAAGAAGGTTCTTCTCGTATATGGAGGAGGCAGTATTAAAAGAAACGGTATTTATGATAATGTAATCTCTATTTTAAAGGATATTAATGCAGAAGTATTTGAATTGACGGGTGTTGAACCGAATCCTCGTGTATCAACTGTAAAGAAAGGGATTCAAATTTGTAAAGAGAATGGAGTCGAATTTATTTTAGCAGTTGGTGGAGGAAGTGTAATCGACTGTACGAAAGCGATTGCTGCTGGTAGCAAATATGATGGAGATGTATGGGATATTGTAACGAAAAAAGCATTTGCTAGTGAGGCATTACCATTTGGTACTGTACTTACTCTTGCAGCAACAGGATCTGAAATGAATGCAGGCTCGGTAATTACAAACTGGGAAACGAATGAAAAGTATGGATGGGGAAGCCCAGTTACATTCCCGCAGTTTTCAATTTTAGATCCAGTTCATACTGCATCTGTACCGAGAGATCAAACGATTTATGGTATGGTAGATATTATGTCACATGTATTAGAACAATATTTCCATCATGGAACGAATACAGAACTACAAGACCGTTATTGTGAATCTGTTTTAAGAACAGTCATTGAAACAGCACCTAAGCTTTTAAGTGATTTAGAAAATTATGAGCATAGGGAAACAATTTTATATTGCGGAACGATGGCGTTAAATGGCATTTTAGCGATGGGAGTAAGAGGTGACTGGGCAACTCATAATATTGAACATGCAGTTTCTGCTGTTCATGATATACCGCATGGAGGTGGCCTTGCGATTTTATTCCCGAACTGGATGAAACATGTTGTAGAGGAAAATGTAAGTCGTTTTAAACAGTTCGCTATTCGTGTATTTGATATAGAAACAGATGGCAAAACAGATAAAGAAGTGGCATTAGAAGGAATTGAGGCATTGCGTCAATTTTGGACTTCAATTGAGGCACCAGTAACATTGTCTGATTACGCTATTGGAGAAAGTGAAATTGATATAATGGCTAATAAAGCGATGGCGTATGGTGAATTTGGTAACTTTAAAAAATTAAATAAAGATGATGTTCTAAGTATATATAAAGCTTCTTTATAAGTGAATTTAGAAAAGAAACCTATTTGATTGTTTGATCGAATAGGTTTCTTTTTTGATGTTTATAAACGTTTGTGGATGTTTTTGATTATTTTTGATTGTTTATGGTTGATTTTTGTGACCGTTTTCATTATACTGTAATCAAAGAAGAGGTGAATAAAATGTTAACTCCTGAACGTCATCAAATGATATTACAACTTGTAAAAGAACAGAAAGTTGTAAAATTACAGCAATTAGTTGAAAGAACAGAAAGCTCTGAGTCGACAATTCGCCGTGATTTAGCACAATTGGAAAAGCAAAGGTTATTAAAAAGAGTTCATGGTGGTGCTGCTGTTTTAACAGGAAAAGGGAAAGAACCAACGATGGTTGAAAAATCATCCAAAAACATTCAAATAAAACAACAAATTGCTAATTATGCGGCTAGCGTTGTTGACCAAGGTGATTGTATTTATTTAGATGCAGGAAGTACAACATTTGAAATGATTCCATTTTTAATAAATAAAGATGTTACTGTCGTTACGAATGGACTTATGCATATTGAAGCTTTAGTTGAAAATAATATTCGTGCGTATTTACTAGGCGGAATGATGAAGAGTAGGACGAAAGCTTTAATCGGTGCTATGGCACAGGAAAGTATGCAGAAGTATCGTTTTGATAAATGTTTTTTAGGTGCAAATGGTGTACATGAACAGCTTGGCTTTACAACGCCAGATCCAGAAGAAGCGCTCTTAAAACAAATGGCATTAACATTAGCAAACGAAGGATATTTCTTAATTGATGAAAGTAAGTTTTCAGAAGTTGCATTTGCGAAAATTGCAAATGTTGAAGATGCAAATATTATTACAAACCATTTAGAAATTGATTTAGAAAAATATAAAAGACAAACCAATGTAATTGAGGCTGATAAAAAATGATCTATACAGTTACTTTAAACCCATCTATTGATTATGTAGTGCAAGTTTCTTCTTTTGATTTAGGAACAATAAATCGAGCGGAGAAAGATATGAAGTTTCCTGGAGGAAAAGGCATTAATGTTTCTCGTGTTCTTCAGCGTTTAGGTGTTAAAAATATAGCACTTGGATTTACTGGTGGATTTACTGGTCAATTTATTAAAGAGGTATTACAGACGGAAGGTGTAACAACAAACTTCGTCCAAGTAGATGAAGATACTCGCATTAATGTGAAAATAAAAGGGGAAGAAGAAACAGAATTAAATGGCCAAGGTCCTATTGTAACAAAAGAGCAGTTCGAACAGTTAATGAAAAAAATTGAGAGTATGCAACCTGGAGATTGTGTTGTACTTGCTGGGAGTGTACCAGTTTCTATTCCAAGTACCTTTTACGAATCAATTGCTGCGTTTGGAGCTGAAAAAGGTATTCGTGTAGTAGTAGATGCAAGTGGAAGTGCACTGCAACATGTAATTAAAAATAAGCCATTTTTAATTAAGCCAAACCACCATGAACTTGGTGAGTTGTTTGGAGTGGAGCTTTCAACAGTAGAGGACGTTTTACCTTATGGAAGAAAATTAATTAAACAAGGTGTAAAACACGTTATCGTATCGATGGCTGGAGAGGGAGCTTTATTATTTACGGCAGAAGGTATATATGAAGCGACTGTTCCAAAAGGTGTTGTAATTAATTCAGTTGGGGCCGGAGATTCTCTTGTTGCAGGGTTTGTAGGCAAATATGAACAGACAAAAGATATTGAAAAGGCATTTCAATACGGCGTTGCAACAGGGAGTGCAACAGCATTTTCAGCTGATTTATGTAAGAAGGAAAAAGTAGAAGAATTATTGTCGCAAGTAATTGTAGCTAAGCGATAGGGGGAAGCAACATATGAAAATTACAGAACTATTAAAAAGGGATACAGTCATTATGGATTTGACAGCTTCAAATAAAGAAGCTGTCATAGATGAATTAGTTGAGAAATTAAACGGGGCAAATCGTTTAAATAGTAAAATGGAATTTAAAGAAGCTATTTTAAAGCGGGAGTCCCAAAGTACGACGGGAATAGGGGAAGGTATTGCAATACCTCATGCGAAGACAAAGGCTGTTAAACAACCATCGATTTGTTTTGGTAGAAGTGTAAGCGGTATCAATTATGAGTCGCTTGACGGACAGCCAGCACACTTATTCTTTATGATTGCTGCAAGTGAAGGAGCGAATAATACTCATTTAGAAACGTTGTCTCGTTTATCGACATTATTAATGGATGAAGGGTTTCGCAAGCAACTATTAGAAGCGAAGGATGAAAGTGAGCTTCTTCAACTATTTGATGAACAAGAGAATGAAAAAGAAGAAGAGATTGAAGTTGCAAAACCAGAAGGAGATGAACCGTACGTACTTGCTGTTACAGCTTGTCCAACTGGAATCGCTCACACATATATGGCAGCGGATAGCTTAAAAGCAAAAGCGACAGAGTTAGGAATAGCGATTAAAGTTGAAACAAATGGATCAACGGGTATTAAAAACGGTTTAACGAAAGAGGATATTGAACGTGCAACAGCTATTATTGTTGCGGCGGATAAACAAGTAGAAATGAATCGTTTTGCTGGTAAACATGTCATTCAAGTGCCAGTTGCTGATGGGATTCGAAAAACGGAAAATCTGCTTAAACGAGCTGTCAAACAAGATGCACCAATCTTTAAAGGTGTAAAAGAGGACGGGAAGTCAGAAAGTATTGAGGGAGAAAAGGGATTAGGAATTTATAAGCATTTAATGAGCGGTGTAAGTAATATGCTTCCATTCGTTGTTGGTGGCGGGATTTTAATAGCGCTAGCGTTTTCGTTTGGTGGTATAAAGGCGGAAGGTCCTTTAGCTGAATTGTTCATGTCAATTGGTGGAGGAAAAACAGGTGCGTTTTTATTCCTTGTACCAATTTTAGCTGGATTTATTGCAAGTTCTATTGCTGATCGTCCTGGTTTTATGCCTGGTGTTGTAGGTGGATTTTTAGCGGCGAATGCGAATGCGGGATTTTTAGGTGGATTAATTGCTGGTTTCTTAGCTGGATATGTTGTTTTAGGGTTGAAAAGATTATTTTCAGGACTACCAGTACAATTAGAAGGAATTAAACCTGTATTGTTATATCCAGTCTTTGGATTATTGATTACAGGAGTTGTAATGCAAAAAGTAGTAATTCCGCCTGTAGTAGCATTAAATGAAATGTTGACAGGGTGGTTAAATGGTTTAAACGGTACGAATGCTATATTACTAGGTCTTATTTTAGGTGGTATGATGGCAATTGATATGGGGGGTCCAATTAATAAAGCGGCATTTACGTTTGGTATTGCTGCAATAGAAGCGCAGAATTTTGGAGTGCACTCAGCAGTTATGGCTGGTGGTATGGTACCGCCACTTACGATTGCATTCGCAACTACATTCTTTAAATCAAAGTTTACAGAAGCGGAACGTAAGTCTGGTTTAACAAATTATATTATGGGAGCATCATTCATTACAGAAGGTGCGATTCCGTTTGCAGCTGCAGATCCGGTTCGAGTAATCGTAAGTTGTGTTGTTGGTTCAAGTATTGCAGGGGCGTTATCTATGTTATTCCAAATTACATTACCGGCACCGCATGGTGGATTATTTGTAATAGCGTTAGTAAATAAACCGTTACTATATATTTTCTCTATATTAATTGGAACAATTGTCTCGGCTATTATGCTAGGTGTTTGGAAAAAGAAAGTTCAATAACAAATGAAAATAGAGCAGTTTTTAGTAGCTGCTCTCTTTTTATTACAAAAAAATAGGTTAACAATTGAATATTGATGTTTTTTAGTAAAAGATGTAATGAATTGTGAATTTTTTGTAACAAAAAAGTAACACTGTAATTTTTTCTGGAAAAAGTTCTTGCGCTCGTATATGAAAAATATATGAACACCATTGGAAATTGTATTAGAAATACATTTTATTAATATGGGAATTTATGTTACAACTCGTTAATCGTATATTACGAATGCTTTGTAATTGTGTGATTTCCGAAAATTCTAAAAATCTGTTGCTATAATAAAAATACGAAAACAAAGCAAATGGAGGCTATTCATGAAAAAATTATTAGGTATAGCAACAGCAGCAGTTTTTGGTCTTGGGATTTTTGCGGGTTCTGCTAAAGCGGAAACAATTGTAACAACAGACGTATTAAATGTTAGAGAAAACCCAAATGTAGAGTCAAAGCTTGTAGGTAAAGTGTTAAGTGGGAATACACTAGATGTTATAAATACAGAAAATGGATGGACAAAAATTAAGTTGAACGGTAAGGAAGCGTTTGTAAGTGCTGAGTTTACAAAGAGCACATATTATGTAACGGCGGGTGTATTAAATGTTCGTGCTGGAGCGAATACTGATTCTGAAATTTTAGGTAAACTTAATAAAGATGATGTGATTGAAACGACGAATCATGTTCAAAATGAATGGTTACAATTCGACTACAATGGAAAAGTCGGATATGTTCACGTGCCATTTTTAACAGGAACGGCACCTGTAATTGAAAAGAAAGAGGTTGTAGCTCAAGAAGAAGCGCCAGCTAGAACAAATACGCCGGTTAAAAATAATACAGTAGTTAAGAATAAAGAGTCTATTAAGAAGGTAGAATCAAGTAAACCTGTGGTAAAAGAAAAACCGGCTGCAAAACCAGTTGCAAAATCTACTGAAACAAGTGCGCCTGCTGGTGGTCGTGAAATTACGGTAGAAGCGACGGCATATACAGCAGATCCGAGTGAGAATGGTTCGTATGGTGGTCGTGTATTAACTGCAATGGGGCATGATTTAACAGCAAATCCAAATATGAAAGTAATTGCTGTTGATCCGAAAGTAATTCCGCTTGGATCAAAAGTATGGGTAGAAGGGTATGGAGAAGCGATTGCTGGAGACACTGGTGGTGCGATTAAAGGAAATCGTATTGATGTATTGGTCGGTTCAGATGGTAGTGCTAATAGCTGGGGGCGCAAATCTGTAAAAGTGAAAGTTATACAATAGGTTATCGATATTAATATAAAAAGCGGTTGCTTGAATTTATGTAAGCAACCGCTTTTTATGGGTTATTGAAAAGGATAAATAGTTTTACCTGTAATAATTTTATATGCACTGCAAAATTGCGTTTGTATATATTCTGTATTTTCATTTTCTGGATGTAATGTTGTTTCATGGAGAGTAGAATGAAAAGCCCGTAGTAAACAATTTAGGGCGAAGTATAACTCCTCTTGTGAACAATTTTGTTCTTTTGTAGAAGTAGCTAAAATGAGGTCTTTTGTCAAAGATGAAAAATTGATGGTGGATTGTTTCATAGTTAACTCATCCTCTCGAAACTATTTTTATCATGTATATGCAGAATTGGACAAACTATGTTCTTTTTATATATAATTTCATGTACCAAAATGAAAGAACTTGCAATCATGCCGTTAAAATTGGTAAGATTGGGTATAATCAATAGATGGAGTATATTACATAAAGAGAGTTGAATGATATGGGAGAAGTGCAACGTGAAAAAGTTGCTGTCATCATTGGACCAACTGCTGTTGGAAAGACAAAGTTAAGTATCGATCTTGCTAAAGCGTTGAACGGTGAAATTATTAGTGGTGATTCCATGCAGATCTATCGAACGATGGATATTGGAACTGCAAAGGTAACAAAAGCAGAGATGGACGGAATTCCACATTATATGGTCGATATAAAAAATCCGGAAGATTCATTTTCTGTCGCGGAATTTCAAGAACGTGTTCGCAAGCATATTCGAGAAATTACAGAACGTGGTAAATTACCAATTATAGTTGGTGGGACCGGTCTTTATATACAATCTGTTTTATTCGATTATCAGTTTACAGATGATGCTGGTGATGTGATATACCGAGAGCAAATGGAAAAGTTAGCTTTAGAACGCGGTGTGGAATATGTACATAAAAAATTGCAAGAAGTAGATCCAGAAAGTGCGGAGCGTATTCATGCAAATAATGCACGACGTGTCATTCGGGCGTTAGAAATTTTCCACACGACGGGTGAAAAAATGAGTGACCAAATTGAGAAACAAGAAAAAGAGTTACTCTATGATGTTTCATTAATTGGCTTGACAATGGATCGAGAAATGCTATACGATCGCATTAACTTACGAGTGGATTTGATGATGGAACAAGGCCTATTAGAGGAAGTAGAAGGGCTGTATAATAGAGGGATACGAGATTGTCAATCTATTCAAGCGATTGGATATAAAGAAATCTATGATTATTTTGAGAATCGAGCCTCTTTAGAAGATGCGGTATCACAATTAAAGACGAATTCGCGTCGTTATGCAAAACGTCAATTAACGTGGTTCCGTAATAAAATGGACGTCACGTGGTTTGATGTTACAGACGGTGAAAAAACGTCAGAAATTTTACGATACATAGAAGGAAAGTTACAAGTAAAGTCGAATAATAGTAAGTAGAGAAAAAGAGGAGGATTCGACATGAAGCAATCAATCAATATTCAAGATCAGTTTTTAAATCAACTCCGTAAAGAAAATACGTTTGTTACGCTGTACTTATTAAATGGTTTCCAGCTTCGTGGACTAATTAAAGGATTTGATAATTTTACAGTCCTGCTGGAAACAGAAGGTAAGCAACAGCTTATTTATAAACATGCAATTTCTACATTTGTACCACAAAAAAATGTTTCAATTGAATTAGAATAGTAATGAATTATTGTACATAACAAAAAAGAGCGAGTTTCCTCGCTCTTTTTTTATTTGTCATAAACAATATATAGTGAAATTTAAGCGATTCTAAATACAGTAAGGCGGATGTTAGTGTTTCCTGTTGCAGGGATCGTAATCTCATTAAGAGTAGATTGGACAGAGATTCTTGCATCAGCTGCTAATGTTTCGATTGTAGTAAATGAAAGTGAGTCGCCTATTAAATTTGAAGAGAAATTATCAGTTGCGACTGCCCCATTAATTGAAATGCCTACTCCAAGAGGAGCGCATCCTGGCGCAGTTGTAGAAATAGATACGCTAATTACATAAATACCACCGTTGACAACTGTAACTGTATCTGTGCCATTAAAGATAATATTGTTTACGTTAATTGCAGTATTGAAAATAAAGTTATTAAATTGTAGTACTGTTTGTTGAATATTGTTTGTTACAACAATTGTTGCTACAGGGAAACTAGGTCCAGTAGGCCCAGTAGGTCCGGTAACTCCTATACCAGTCGCGCCCGTTGGCCCTTGAACACCTTGAGGTCCAGTAGCACCAACAGGTCCTTGAACACCTTGAGGTCCAGTGGCACCGGTAGCACCAGCAGGTCCTTGAGTACCTTGAGGTCCAGTCGCGCCAGTAGCACCCGTGTTACCTTGAACACCTTGAGGTCCAGTCGCGCCCGTGTTACCTTGAGCACCTTGAGGTCCAGTCGCGCCCGTGTTACCTTGAACACCTTGAGGTCCAGTCGCGCCAGCAGGTCCTTGAGCACCCTGAGGTCCAGTAGCACCCGTGTTACCTTGAGGTCCCTGAGGTCCAGTAGGTCCCTGAGGCCCACCAGAAGGTCCGGTAGGTCCAGTAACTCCTATACCAGTCGCGCCCGTTGGCCCTTGAATACCCTGAGGTCCAGTGGCACCGGTAGCACCCGTGTTACCTTGAACACCTTGAGGTCCAGTGGCACCGGTAGCACCCGTGTTACCTTGAACACCTTGAGGTCCAGTGGCGCCAGTAGCACCCGTGTTACCTTGAACACCTTGAGGTCCAGTCGCGCCAGTAGCACCCGTGTTACCTTGAACACCTTGAGGTCCAGTAGCACCGGTAGCACCCGTGTTACCT
>NZ_JAKUGG010000018.1:0-130265 GCF_022663835.1 Bacillus cereus group sp. BfR-BA-01347
GTATTAGGCACGCCGCCAGCGTTCATCCTGAGCCAGGATCAAACTCTCCAATAAAGTTAGTTTGTCTAGCATCTAAAATAAAAATTGACGTTTCACGTTGTTTGTTTCGTTTAGTTTTCAAAGTTCAACATCGCGTTTCAGCGACTTTTATAATATATCATAGTATATTATTTTCGTCAACAAGTTTTTTTCGATAAGTTATATCTCTCATTTGCTGACTCTGCCTATTATATAGGCTTTCTTTTCCCTATGCAAGTATTATTATAAAAAAATAAAGAGAGGGAAAATACCCTCTCTTATTCTTCTGAAGAAACCTCTTCACTCGTTTCTTCCTCTTCATCTTTTTGTGCTTTTGCTACCGTCGCTACCTCTTGGTCTTCCTCTAATCGAATTAGACGAACACCTTGTGTATTACGTCCCATTTGAGAGATTTGATCAACTGGCATACGAATAATAACGCCTGCCGCTGTAATTAACATAATATCTTCTTCACCTGTCACAGATTTAACAGCTACTAATTTACCGTTCTTATCTGTAATGTTACAAGTTTTGAGACCTTTACCACCGCGACTTTGCAGACGGTATTCATCAATCGGTGTACGCTTTCCGTAACCATTTTTCGTTACAATTAGAACATTTACATCCTCTTCGACAATTTCCATACCTACAACTTGGTCTTCATCGCCCAACGTAATAGCTTTAACACCTGCAGCATTACGTCCCATAGAACGAACATCTTGTTCATTGAAACGAATTAGCATACCGTTACTTGTCCCGACAATAATATCCTTATCACCCGATGTTAAACGTACAGATATTACCTCATCCTCTTCACGAAGAGAAATTGCAATTAAACCATTTGTACGTATATTTGCAAATGATGAAAGTGGCGTTCTCTTAGAAACCCCTTGTTTTGTCGTAAAGAATAAGAACTGATCGTCACCAAATTCACGAATCGGAATAATAGCGTTAATCCACTCGCCCTTATCTACCCCTAATAGGTTAATAATTGGTAGTCCTTTTGCAGTACGACTATACTCTGGAATTTCATATCCTTTCGTACGGTATACTTTACCCTTGTTTGTAAAGAATAAAATATGATCATGAGTAGACGTTGTTAATAAATGTTCAACAAAGTCATCATCATTCGTACCCATTCCTTGCACACCACGTCCCCCACGGTTCTGTGTTTTGTACGTAGAAGCTGGTAACCTCTTAATATAACCGTTATGAGTTAACGTAATCGCAATGTTTTGTTCAGGAATTAAATCTTCATCTTCAATAAATTCCATACCGCCAATTGTAATTTCTGTTCGTCTCTTATCATTGAAACGTTCTTTTACTTCTGTTAATTCTTCACGAATAATCTCAAGAACTTTCTCTTCATCTGCTAAAATCGCTTTTAATTCAGCAATTAACTTCATTAAGTCTTGATATTCTTGCTCAATTTTTTCACGTTCTAATCCAGTTAAGCGTTGCAGACGCATATCTAAAATCGCTTGTGCTTGTTTTTCACTTAAACCGAAACGTTCCATTAAGCCTTGCTTTGCAATATCTGCCGTTTTTGAACTACGAATTAACGTAATTACTTCATCAAGATGATCTAAAGCAATTCGTAATCCTTCTAAAATATGAGCACGTGCTTCTGCTTTTTCTAATTCATAAGCAGTACGTCTACGAATTACTACCTTCTGATGCTCTAAATAATGATATAGATTTTGTTTTAAATTTAGTACTTGTGGCTCTCCATTTACAAGAGACAACATATTAATACCGAAACTCGTTTGAAGCGCTGTATGTTTGTATAGATTGTTTAATAGTACGTTTGCATTAGCATCACGACGTACTTCCATGACAATACGCATACCATTACGATCTGATTCATCACGTAAATCTGTAATACCTTCAATTTTCTTATCGCGAACTAATTCTGCGATTTTTTCAATTAATCGTGCCTTATTAACTTGATAAGGTAGTTCAGTTACGATAATAGATTGTTTACCGTTTGACTTCTCTTCAATTTCAACCTTAGCACGAAGCATAATGGAACCGCGACCTGTTTCATAAGCTCTTCGAATTCCACTTCTTCCTAAAATTAAACCTGCCGTCGGAAAGTCTGGACCGGGAATATATTCCATCAATTCCGCGATAGTAATATCAGGATTATGACTTAATGCCAGCACACCATCAATTACTTCGCCAAGCTGATGCGGCGGTATATTTGTTGCCATACCAACAGCAATACCTGTTGTACCGTTTACTAATAAATTAGGGAAACGCGCTGGTAATACTATCGGTTCTCTTTCGGAACCATCATAGTTATCTTGATAATCAATTGTATTTTTTGAAATATCACGTATTAATTCCATAGAAATCTTAGACATTCTTGCCTCTGTATAACGCATTGCCGCTGCTGAATCTCCATCTACAGAACCGAAGTTACCATGCCCATCTACAAGCATATAACGTTGACTAAAATCTTGCGCCATACGTACCATTGTTTCATAAACGGCTGAATCACCATGAGGGTGATACTTACCGATTACTTCACCGACAATACGTGCTGATTTCTTATACGCTTTATCAGCTGTAATTCCTAAATCATTCATCGCATATAAAACCCTGCGATGTACAGGTTTTAACCCATCACGAACATCTGGTAATGCACGAGATACGATAACACTCATTGCGTAATCTAAAAATGAGGTACGCATTTCATGACTAATATTAATTTCTCGAATTCGTGCTTGTTGTTGATTGTCTGACATCAACGAGCACCTCCTCTTACATTTCCGTTACACATACATTGATTTATATGTAGAAGACAGGAATACTTAGATTCCTGTCATTACTCATTTAAATATCAAGGTTCTTCACGTATTTTGCATTCTCTTGAATAAAGTTACGACGTGGTTCCACTTTATCACCCATTAAAATTTCAAACGTTTCGTCTGCTTCTATTGCATCTTGAAGAGAAACTTGAAGTAACGAACGTACTTCTGGATCCATTGTCGTCTCCCATAGCTGAGTTGGATTCATCTCTCCAAGACCTTTATAACGTTGAATTCCTGGTTTTGGCTGGGCCGGTAGCTCAGCTAATATTTTTTCAAGTTCGTTATCATTATAAGCATATTGAATTTTTTTACCTTGTTGTATTTTAAACAAAGGTGGTTGTGCGATATATATATATCCACACTCAATTATTTGACGCATATAACGATAGAAGAACGTTAATAATAGGGTACGAATATGCGCACCATCAACATCGGCATCGGTCATAATAATAACTTTATGATAGCGTGCTTTTTCAATATCGAAGTCTCCACCAATATTTGTACCAATCGCCGTAATAATTGTACGAACTTCATCATTTGATAAAATCTTATCTAAGCGTGCCTTTTCAACATTAATAATTTTACCCTTCAACGGTAAAATTGCTTGGAAATGACGATCGCGTCCTTGTTTTGCAGATCCACCGGCAGAGTCACCCTCTACGATGTAAATTTCACTAATTGCTGGATCTTTCGAAGAGCAATCAGCTAATTTACCAGGTAAACTTGAAACTTCTAACGCACTCTTTCGACGTGTCAATTCACGCGCTTTTTTCGCAGCTACACGTGCACGTGCAGCCATCGTACCTTTTTCTACAATTTTTCGCGCTACATTAGGATTCTCTAGTAAGAACTTTTCAAATGCCTCTGAGAATACAGACTCTGTAATCGTTCTTGCTTCACTATTCCCAAGTTTTGTCTTCGTTTGTCCTTCAAATTGTGGATTTGGATGCTTAATTGATACAATTGCTGTTAAACCTTCACGAACATCCTCACCAGTTAAATTACTGTCCGCATCTTTTAAAATGCTGTTTTTACGACCATAGTCGTTGATTACACGAGTTAAAGCTGTCTTAAAACCTACCTCATGTGTACCACCTTCATACGTATGGATGTTATTCGTAAATGAGTAAATATTATTTGTGTATCCCTCGTTATATTGAAGAGAAACCTCAACCTGAATACCATCTTTTGAACCCTCTACGTACACAGGCTCTTCATGAATTGGTTGTTTTGAGCGATTTAAATGCTCAACGTATGATTTAATTCCACCTTCGTAATGGAATTCTTTCTTTTGCTTATGTTCACGTTTATCTTCAATTGTTAATTTAATATTACGATTTAAAAACGCTAATTCACGCATACGAGTTGCTAGCGTATCAAAATCGTATACTGTTGTTTCTTGGAAAATTTCCGGATCTGGTTTAAACCGAGTTATTGTTCCTGTTTGATCTGTGTCACCAATGACTTTTAAATCCGCAACCGGAATACCTCTTTCGTATTTTTGGTAATGAATTTTACCTTCACGATGTACAAATACTTCTAGTTCTGTTGATAGAGCATTTACAACCGATGCCCCAACACCATGTAAACCACCGGAAACTTTATAACCGCCACCGCCAAATTTACCACCGGCGTGGAGAACAGTCATAATAACTTCTACAGCTGGACGTCCCATTTTTTCTTGTATACCAACTGGAATACCACGCCCATTATCCGTTACACGAATACTATTATCTTCTTCGATACTAACATTAATTTCATCACAATAACCTGCAAGTGCTTCATCAATACTATTATCTACGATTTCCCACACAAGATGGTGAAGCCCTTTTCCACTTGTAGATCCAATATACATACCAGGGCGTTTCCGAACTGCCTCTAGTCCTTCAAGCACCTGTATCTGACTTTCATCATATGCATTTTCTTGCATTTGCTTTTGTTCCATTGACACAAAGATCACCTACTTTTCCATTTAAACAGGGGTTATTCCCTATCTATTTCACAATCTACAGTGCCGTTCGTTACATGAATTGTTTTCGCTTCTTTTAATGTTTCGTGTTCAATTCCGTCGACACTCGTCGTTGTAACAAATGTTTGCACTTTTCCTTGAATTGTATTTAAAAGATGTGATTGACGATAATCATCTAATTCTGATAAAACATCATCCAACAAAAGGATTGGATATTCTTTAACCTCTGAATAAATCAATTCAATTTCAGCTAATTTTAGGGATAGTGCGGTCGTTCGTTGTTGTCCTTGCGAACCAAAGACTTGAACATTTTTACTATTAACGAAGAATTGTAAATCGTCACGATGAGGACCAATTAAAGTCGTACCACGGAAAATTTCACGTTGTTTCACAGATTGAAAACTTTCATAGTATACTTCTTTTATTTTCGACAAATCCATTGATTCTGATACATCTACACTTGGTTTATAGACAATTTCTAACTCTTCTAATCCACGGCTTATACCTCGATGAATTGGAGCTGCCCATTCCTGTAGCAAATGCAAAAATTCAAAACGTTTTTGCAGTATCTTCGCACCATGCTCAATTAGTTGAAGTGTAAATACATCCAACATCGTTTCCTCATTCTTACTATTCCCTTGCATTTTTTTCAACAAGTGATTTCGTTGCGTGAGCACCTTTTGATATTGACTTAATTCATACAAATATACAGGAGCTATTTGTCCTAATTCCATATCTAAAAAGCGTCTTCTTACTTGAGGGCTTCCTTTTACAAGATTTAAATCTTCTGGGGCAAACATGACAACGTTCATCACGCCAATATATTGACTTAACTTTTGTTGTTCAAGTTGATTTAATTTTGCCTTTTTACCTTTTTTCGAAATATTTAATTCCAAAGACAAAGAACTGTTTCTTTTTTGTAATTTCCCTTTTATTTGACCAAAATCTTCATCCCAGCGGATAAGTTCGCGATCATTAGAGGTTCTATGAGATTTCGCCATCGCTAAAACATAAATAGCTTCCATCAAATTTGTTTTCCCTTGTGCATTTTCGCCGATAATTACATTTACCTTATCTTCAAAGGAAAGCTCTAATTTTTCATAATTGCGATAGTTTTTTAATTGTATTTCTGAAATAAACAAAGGGCTCCCCCTTTATGCCTGAACTTGGAAAGTTCCGCTTCCTGGAATTTCAATAACATCATTCGCATATAGTTTGCGACCTCTTCTATTTTCAAGTTCGTTGTTCACGTACACTTCATATTCTTGTAAAAACCATTTTACAGCGCCACCTGTATCAATTACATCAGCTAACTTTAAAAATTGTCCTAGTGTAATATACTCTGTTGAAATTTTAATACGTTTCATAAAATCGCTCACTTTCTGAAAGTGTTCATTCTTTCATTGTACTAAATAAACTAGCATTAGGAAAGTAATACCCAAAAATCAAATAAGGGCCACTAGCATCTTTAAACTAGCAACCCTTATTCCTTACCTAGTAAGTACGAACCGGTAAAATTAATTGAATAATTGAATCATCATTTACTGTACGAATTAAGAACGGTCTCATCGCCCCAGTAAAGCTAACTTTAATCTCTGTACTATCCAAAGCTTTCAATGCATCCATCATATATTTTGCACTAAAAGATATTTTTAACTCTTCTCCATCTACTTTTTCACATTGTACTTCTTCGACAACTTTTCCGATTTCTGGTGAATTCGAAGAAATCTCTAGCATTTCTTGCTCTAAAGTTGATAATTTAACAACGTTATTGCGGCCATCTCTTGCTAATAGTGAAGCACGATCAATTGCTTGTAGGAATTCTTTTGTATTCACAAAAATATCCGTTTTACTCTCTGCCGGAATTAAACGTGTCGTATCAGGATAATTTCCTTCTAACAATCTTGAGAAGAATAATAAATGTTTTGTACGGAATAATACTTGATACTCCGTAATAACGATATCTACCATTTCTTCAGACTCATCTAAAATTTTACTTAATTCATTTAAGCTCTTACCTGGAATAACAACATTAGCTTGGAACTCATCTGCAATATTATGTCCTTCAATTTTTGCTTTTCGAAGTGCCAGTCTATGACTATCTGTTGCAATACAAGTTAACTCGCTGTTATATACCTTCCAGTTTACACCTGTCAAGATTGGTCTTGTTTCAGAAGTAGAAACTGCAAATACAGTTTGTCTGATCATATGCTTAAGTAAATCTGTTGGTATCTTAAATACATGATGTTCTTCAATCTGTGGCAATAACGGATATTCTGCAGAATCTAAACCATTTAAGTTAAACTCTGATTTTCCAGATTTTATTTTTGTCATAAAATGATTTTCCACAGAAATTTCGACAGTGTCTTTAGGTAGTTTTTTTACAATCTCACTAAAATATTTTGCTTGTAAAACAATGCTTCCTGATTGAGCTATTTCTACGATTTCTTTTCCATCTTCTTCGACTGGAATAAACGATTCAATAGAAATATCAGCATCGCTTCCTGTTAATGTAACCCCTTCTTCAGTAGCTACAACTTTAATTCCCGTAAGGATTGGGATTGTTGTACGAGAAGAAACTGCCTTCATTACATCTTGTACACCTCTTACAAGATAGTCTTTTTGTATTGTAAAACGCATAAAGAAAAACCTCCGGTAAGTATAAGATTTTATTTAATTAATAAAGATAAAAAATAGTAGTAATAGTAATAGGGCTTGTGGATATGTGGATAACCCCTCTAAAGGATGTAAAAACAGTCTATCTACATGTGGATAGACTGTGCGTAAAACAAGGTAAGTTATTCACACTATTCAGCTACTACTTTAAAATACCATTAATTTCTTCAACTTGCTTTTGTAATTGCGTATCGGTTTTTAGTAGTTTAGAGATTTTTTCATGGGCATGGATAACTGTTGTATGATCACGTCCACCAAATTCTTCACCTATTTTTGGTAAAGAGGAATCTGTAAGCTCGCGTGATAAATACATTGCAATTTGGCGAGGAAACGCAACTGATTTTGTACGTTTTTTCGCTTTAAAATCTTCTAATTTCACTTGATAAACGTCCCCGACAGCTTTTTGAATATCATAAATAGAGATAATTTTCGGCTTAGAATTTGGAATAATATCTTTAAGTGCTTCAGCTGCTAAATCAGCATTAATATCTTTATTAATTAAAGATGAATAAGCTACAACTCGGATAAGTGCACCTTCTAATTCACGAATATTTGAATCAATTTGATTTGCGATATAAAGCATAACTTCATTTGGTATATCAAGCCCTTCAGCTTTTGCTTTTTTGCGTAAAATCGCAATTCGTGTTTCTAAATCTGGCGGCGTAATATCTGTAATGAGTCCCCATTCAAAGCGGGAACGAAGACGATCTTCTAAAGTCGGGATTTCTTTTGGTGGTCGATCACTAGAAATTACAATTTGTTTACTTTCTTCGTGTAATGCATTAAATGTATGGAAAAACTCTTCTTGAGTTTGTTCTTTTCCAGCAAGAAATTGAATATCATCTATCAATAAAACATCTACGTTGCGATATTTATTACGAAAATCAACAGCTTTATTATCACGAATAGAGTTAATAAATTCATTTGTAAATTTTTCTGATGATAAATATACAACTTTTGCATTTGGATTATGTTCAATTACATAATGACCAATCGCGTGCATTAAATGCGTCTTTCCAAGTCCAACGCCCCCGTAAATAAAGAGTGGATTATACGCTTTAGCTGGCGCCTCAGCTACAGCTAATGAAGCTGCATGGGCAAAACGGTTACCAGAGCCAATAACAAATGTATCAAATGTATATTTTGGATTTAACATGCTCTGTGGTAAATGAGCTGAATCATCTTGTGCTGGATTCGGCTTAACTGGAGGAAGATCAATGTCCTCTTCAGCTTGACTTTGGGGAATAATAAAGCGAATTGCTAATTTTGCCCCTGTTAAATCGTATAGTGTTTCTGAAATTAGTTCAGAGTAATGAGATTCTAGCCAGTCACGAGCAAATTCATTTGGAGCTGTAATCGTTAATACGTCTTTCTTCAAGTTATGAGCCGTTGTGGATTTTAACCATGTCTCATAACTAGGCTTGCTTACCTTTTTTTCTAATTCTTTTAAGGCACTATTCCATAAATCAGAGATATTTTCCAAAGGTGTCCCTCCTTTACTAAGTTGGTAAAAGAATAAGGTTGCGCAACAAATGTACAACCCAATAAATATAAAATGTATATTTATACGAAACGTATTTTAAAACCTAAAAACGTCGTTTGTATATGAGATAGGGTTTTCGACAAAAAAAGCAAATGTGGACAACCATTTACCCACATGTGATTAAAACTGTCCACATGTTATACACAAATTGTGGATAAAATAAAGATGTGGAAAACTTATTCAAAGTGAAAACACAACTATAATATCAAAAAAAAGTGGCTATAGCAATGAATTTAAGAAAGTTATCCACAAAATCAATACCTTGTGGAATAAACTTGTCCACAACACGATATACTGTGTAAAAGTGTGAAAAAAGTTTGTGGATATAAAAAACATGAAAAAACATTTATCCACAAGGAAATATAGGTGCTGTGAAAAAGTATGTGAATAGGTTCAAAATGAATATTTGATGAAAATTTCTAGAACCATTGACATTTTCCTAGTTGATTAACTATAATTTATAGGACTGTCTTTAACAGATATTCCTCAGGGAGGTGTCATATAATGAAAAGAACTTACCAACCAAATAAACGTAAGCGCAGCAAAGTACATGGTTTCCGCAGCCGTATGAGCACAGCGAACGGACGTAAAGTGCTAGCAGCTCGTCGTCGTAAAGGAAGAAAAGTATTATCTGCGTAGACCACTGATCGTTCAGTGGTCTTTTTTTCTAATAATAGTGAATTTCCGCTGATGAAATACAGGAGTGTCAATTGATATGAAGAAAAAACATCGTATAAAGAAGAATGATGAATTCCAGGCGGTTTTTCAAAAAGGAAAATCAAATGCGAATCGTCAGTTTGTTGTATACCAATTAGATAAAGAAGAACAGCCAAACTTTCGCATCGGCCTTTCTGTTAGCAAGAAAATAGGAAATGCAGTAGTTCGTAATCGAATTAAGCGCATGATTCGTCAGGCTATTACAGAGTTAAAAGATGAGATAGATTCTGGAAAAGATTTTGTTATAATAGCAAGGAAGCCTTGTGCAGAGATGACATATGAAGAAGTAAAGAAAAGCTTAATTCATGTCTTTAAACGCTCTGGTATGAAAAGAATAAAGAAGTAGCGTAAGGAAATGAATTACACTATATACATACCGATACAAGGAGGAGTAGGCTTTGAAAAAGAAATTAGGTTTACTAGCCATGCTTATTGCATTAATGGCGATTACTGCTGGCTGTAGTGAAGTAAATCAGCCAATTACACCAAAAAGCACTGGAATTTGGAATGAATACTTCGTATACCCGCTTTCTCAGTTAATCACGTATTTTGCAAACTTATTTAACAGTAATTATGGTTTAGCAATTGTTGTTACGACTCTTATCATTCGTTTTGCGTTATTACCATTAATGATTAAACAAACGAAGAGTACGAAAGCGATGCAAGCGTTACAACCGGAAATGGTGAAGTTAAAAGAGAAATATAGCTCTAAAGATCAAGCGACACAGCAAAAACTGCAGCAAGAAATGATGCAGTTATACCAAAAGAATGGTGTAAATCCATTAGCTGGTTGTTTACCAATCTTTATTCAAATGCCAATTCTGTTCGCTTTTTATCATGCAATTATGAGAACAGCTGAAATTAAACAACATAGTTTCTTATGGTTCGATTTAGGACATGCAGACCCGTTTTATATCTTACCGGTCGTTGCAGCAATTACGACATTTATTCAGCAAAAGCTTGCAATGGCAGGAACAGCTGGTCAAAATCCACAAATGGCAATGATGCTTTGGCTTATGCCGATTATGATTTTAATCTTTGCAATTAACTTCCCAGCTGCATTATCACTTTACTGGGTTGTTGGTAATATCTTTGGTATTGCTCAAATGTACTTTATTAAAGGGCCAGAGATTAAGGCTAGTAAGGCTGGTAAAGCTGGAGGCTCAAGCAAGTGAGTGTAATTACTGCTAAAGGACAAACAGTCGAGCTGGCAGTAGAGGATGCTTTAAGGCAATTAAATACATCAAAAGATCGAGTAGATATAAATATTGTCGATGAGGGTAAAAGGGGATTCTTAGGTTTATTTGGGAATCGCCCTGCAGTAGTAGAAGTTGCATTGAAGAAAGATCCAATTCAAGAATGTGAAGAATATTTAAGAAATGTTATTCACGATATGGGTGTGGAAGTTGAGATTAGTAAAATTGTAAAAGGACGCGAAATCGAATTTACAATTTCTGGTGATGATGTAGGTGTTTTAATTGGGAAAAGAGGTAATACATTGAACTCTTTACAGTATTTAACAAAACTTGTCGCGAATCGTAACACGAAGCAGTATATCGGTATTACACTAGATGCTGAAAATTATCGTAGTAAAAGAAAAAGTACTTTAGAATCACTTTCTTATCGATTAGCCAAACAAGTATTTAATACGAAAAAAAGAGTTATTTTAGAACCGATGCCATCTTTTGAACGAAAAATTATTCATCAGGCATTATCAAATCATCAAGGTATCAATACAACTTCTGAAGGAAATGAACCACATCGGCATGTTGTAATATCTCCTAAATGACCGGTTGCTCAAATGAGTGCCGGTTTTTTTGAGCGAAAAATAGATGTGGATAACTAAAAAAACACTAAACTTATCCACTGTGAATAAGTTTAGTGTTTTTTACATGGGGATATAATAAAATGAGTTATTCTTCTTTTGTAGATAGGTTCGTTATGGTATCCTAATAATTTAGTGAAAGAAATAATCATGTTGAAAT
The DNA here is from genome assembly GCF_022663835.1 of Bacillus cereus group sp. BfR-BA-01347. Taxonomy (NCBI): domain Bacteria; kingdom Bacillati; phylum Bacillota; class Bacilli; order Caryophanales; family Bacillaceae; genus Bacillus; species Bacillus cereus group sp. BfR-BA-01347. The sequence goes on from NZ_JAKUGG010000018.1 coordinate 11,725, forward strand.
AGAGATAAATAAGCAAGTGAGGTGAAAGGACATGGAATTTGATACAATTGCTGCGATTTCCACAGCGCTTGGAGAGGGTGCAATTGCCATTGTTCGAGTAAGTGGGGATGATGCGGTTGAGAAAGTTGACCGTATTTTTAAGGGGAAGGATTTAACAGAGGTTCCTTCTCACACTATTCATTATGGTCATATTGTTGATTTAGATACAAATCAAGTTATTGAAGAAGTTATGGTGTCTATTATGCGCGCACCAAGGACTTTTACACGTGAAAATATAGTGGAAATTAACTGTCACGGTGGACTTGTTTCAGTAAATAAAGTATTGCAACTTATTCTAGCACAAGGAGTACGATTGGCAGAACCGGGCGAATTTACAAAACGCGCTTTTTTAAATGGACGTATCGATTTATCACAAGCAGAAGCGGTTATGGATTTGATTCGAGCAAAAACAGATCGTGCAATGAATGTAGCAATTAATCAAATGGAAGGGCGATTATCTAAATTAATTGGTCTTTTGCGTCAAGAAATATTAGAAACATTAGCTCATGTTGAGGTAAATATAGATTATCCAGAATACGATGATGTAGAAGAGATGACACATAATATTTTAATTGAGAAAGCGACGCATGTTCGTTCGGAAATCGAAAAAATATTAGAAACATCAAAACAAGGGAAAATTTTACGTGAAGGTATTGCTACAGCAATTATCGGTAGACCTAATGTTGGGAAATCATCGTTATTAAATAGTCTTGTTCAGGAGAAAAAGGCAATTGTAACTGATATTGCAGGAACAACTCGTGATGTTATTGAAGAGTACGTTAACGTGCGTGGTGTACCTCTTAAACTTATAGATACAGCCGGTATTCGGGAGACGGAAGATGTTGTTGAACGAATTGGTGTGGAACGTTCAAAAGAAATGATGAGCCAAGCGGATTTAGTATTAGTTGTTGTCAACTATAGCGAGGCTTTAACAAATGAGGATGAAGATCTATTCCGTGCGGTACAAGGAAAAGACTTTATTGTTATTGTGAATAAGACGGATTTACCGCAAGCGATTGATATGGAACGTGTTACAGAGTTAGCCGCGGGAAATCGTGTTATTACAACATCCTTAATTGAGGAACAAGGAATAGATGAACTCGAAAAGGCAATAGCTGATTTATTCTTTGAAGGAACAATCGATTCTGCAGATATGACATATGTTTCTAATGCAAGACATATTGGATTATTAACACAAGCAGGAAAAACAATCGGTGATGCAGTTGAGGCGATTGAAAATGGTGTACCAATTGATATGGTACAAATTGATTTAACAAGAACGTGGGAAATACTTGGTGAAATTACTGGGGACACAGTGCATGAAAGCTTAATTGACCAGTTGTTCTCTCAATTTTGTTTAGGAAAATAATATAGTGAAGTTGTAGAAAGATAGAGATTATTAGGAGGAATAAACAATGGGATACAATGCCGGTTCATACGATGTCATAGTAATCGGTGCAGGTCATGCAGGATGTGAAGCTGGTCTTGCGGCAGCACGAATGGGCTCAAAAACATTAATGTTAACAATTAACTTGGATATGGTAGCATTCATGCCATGTAACCCTTCTGTTGGTGGACCAGCAAAAGGGATTGTTGTTCGTGAAATTGATGCATTAGGCGGAGAAATGGGACGTAATATTGATAAAACTCATATTCAAATGCGTATGCTAAATACAGGTAAGGGACCAGCCGTACGTGCACTTCGAGCACAAGCTGATAAATTCTCTTACCAACATGAATTAAAGAAAACAATTGAAGAAACACCAAACTTAACGTTGTTCCAAGGAATGGTAGAGCGTTTAATCGTTGAAGAAGGTGTATGTAAAGGGGTAGTTACACAAGCGGGTGCAGAATATACAGCAAAAACCGTTGTAATTACAACTGGAACATTTTTACGCGGCGAGATTATCATGGGCGACTTAAAATATTCAAGCGGTCCAAATAATCAGCAACCGTCTATTACATTATCTGAGCATTTAGAGGAGCTTGGTTTTGATCTTGTTAGATTTAAAACAGGGACACCTCCGCGTGTAAACAGTAATACAATTGACTACAGTAAAACAGAAATTCAACCAGGTGATGATAAGCCACGTGCGTTCTCTTTTGAAACAACGAAATTTATTATGGATCAAATTCCATGTTGGTTGACATATACAAGTACAGAAACACACCGTTTAATAGATGAAAATTTACATCGTTCAGCTATGTATTCTGGTATGATTAAAGGAACAGGTCCTAGATACTGTCCTTCTATTGAAGACAAAGTAGTAAGATTTAATGATAAACCACGTCATCAAATTTTCTTAGAGCCAGAAGGGCGTAATACACAAGAAGTATATGTACAAGGTTTATCCACAAGCTTACCAGAAGATGTACAACGTGACATGCTTAGAACAATTCCAGGCCTAGAAAATGTTGAAATGATGCGTACAGGTTATGCAATTGAATATGATGCAATTGTGCCAACACAACTATGGCCAACACTTGAAACGAAAAAGATTAAAAATTTATATACAGCAGGACAAATTAATGGAACTTCTGGTTACGAAGAGGCGGCCGGACAAGGGCTTATGGCTGGAATTAATGCAGCATGCCGTTCTTTAGGTAAAGAAGAAGTTGTTTTAGGTCGCGAGGATGCTTATATTGGTGTCTTAATTGATGATCTTGTAACGAAAGGAACAAATGAACCATATCGTTTATTAACGTCTCGTGCAGAATACCGTCTATTATTACGCCACGATAATGCTGATCTTCGTTTAACTGAAGTTGGTCGTAAAATTGGATTAATTAAAGAAGAGCGCTATGAGCGATTTACAAATAAAAAATTACAAATTGAACAGGAAAAGGAACGTTTAAGCAGCATTATTATTAAACCACGTCCTGAAGTTCAAGAATTAATTCGCAATATTGGCGGAAGTGAATTGAAAGATGGAATACGTGCAAGTGACTTATTACGTCGTCCAGAGATGACATATGAGCATATTCATCTTTTAGTACCAAGTGAAGTAGAATTAAGTGATGAAGTTAAAGAACAAGTTGAAATTCAGATTAAGTATGAAGGATATATTGAAAAATCTTTACAGCAAGTAGAGCGTATGAAGAAAATGGAGAATAAAAAAATCCCTGTAGATATTGATTATGATGCGATTTCTAGCATTGCTTCAGAAGCTAGACAGAAATTAAAAGATGTTCGTCCACTTTCAATGGGGCAGGCTTCACGTATTTCTGGCGTAAATCCAGCGGATATTTCCATTTTACTTGTGTATATAGAACAAGGAAAAATTGCACGCGTATCGAACCAATAAATAGTAAGGAGATATTGCTAGATGAACATAGAACAATTTCAATCTATGCTAGAAGAGAAGGGAATCACCCTCTCTTCTAGACAGTTAGAGCAGTTCAAAATCTACTTTGAAACATTAGTAGAGTGGAATGAAAAAATGAACTTAACGGCTATTACAGAAAAAGAAGAAGTATATTTAAAACACTTTTTTGATTCCATTACAGCTGCTTTTTATTATGATTTTTCAAAACCATTCTCAATTTGCGATGTTGGTGCAGGGGCTGGATTCCCAAGTATTCCTTTAAAAATTTGTTTCCCGCATTTAAAAGTAACAATTGTAGATTCGTTGCAAAAACGTATTAATTTCTTAAATCACTTAGCCCAAAAGTTAGAATTAAGTGATGTTGCATTTTGTCACGATCGTGCTGAAACGTTTGGGAAAAAAGAAGGTGTACGTGAATCATACGATATTGTAATGGCACGTGCAGTTGCGCGTCTTTCTGTATTAAGTGAGCTATGTTTACCGCTTGTAAAAGTTGGAGGAACATTCATTGCAATGAAAGGTGCAGCAGCAAACGAAGAAATTGAAAATGGTAAGTATGCTTTAGAGGTGCTAGGCGGAGAGTTAAAAGAGATGTCTACGTTCCAATTACCGTTTGAAGAGAGTGAACGTAATATTTTATTAATCGAGAAAAAGCGCAAGACACCAAAGAAATATCCACGCAAACCGGGAACACCCAATAAATTACCTATTGAAAAATAAATCTTATTAGACGTAAGATTAAATTATATAAATGAAAACGTAAATGTTTCATAGGAAACATTTTATGGAGAATAGTCAATAGGCCTAAAAGGTGGTGGAATATGTATGAAAAATACGTTTTCTCGTTTATTTGGCTTTGGAGATAAAGAGAGCGAATTCGAATTACAAGACGAAAGCCATGAAGAGATAGATAAAAAGGTATATGAAGAAATACAAGAAATTCCGATAGTAAATATTACCCCTAACCGTTATCAACCAAGAACAGTTTTTGATGATGCGCGTATTGATGAGCTAGCATTAACAATTCGTACACATGGACTTATTCAGCCGATTGTTGTAAGGCAATATGAGGATGATAAGTACGAGATTATTGCTGGAGAAAGACGTTTTCGCGCGGCAACAAAGTTAGGTTGGGAAAAGGTTCCTGCAATTATAAAGAACTTAAATGATACAGAGACAGCTTCTGTAGCTTTAATTGAAAACTTGCAACGTGAGGAACTAACAGCAATCGAGGAAGCTGTGGCATATCAAAAGCTGATTGAGTTACATAATTTAACACAAGAAGCATTGGCACAACGACTTGGAAAAGGACAATCTACAATCGCAAATAAGTTGCGATTGTTAAAGTTGCCTGAAGAAATAAAAAGTGCATTATTAGAAAAAAGCATTACAGAACGTCACGCCCGCGCTCTCATTCCTTTAAAAAATGAGGAATTACAACTGAAGGTTTTACAGGAAATTGTGGAGAAACAACTAAATGTAAAGCAAACAGAAGAACGAATTGCGAAGTTACTAGAGGAAGCGAAACCGAAGCGTAAGGCAAAGCAAAAAGCAGTAAGTCGAGATACGAGGATTGCTATGAATACAATTAGACAATCTTTACAAATGGTTACTGAAAGTGGTTTGAATGTTAATTCTGAGGAAGAAGAATTTGATGAGTACTATCAAATTACAATTAAAATTCCAAAGAAAAAATAATAATGACGTGCTAGAGACCTTATCCTATTGGAGAGGTCTCTTTTACTATATTTTCTTGTTAAATGAAGAAGGAGTTTAGAAATAAATTTTGAAGTTTAATAAAGGACGTAAAAGAAAAAGTTTTATTTCATGTTACAATAAACGTAATTGTTACTAGAATAAGATAGAAAGGTTGAAAGTAGGTGACATCATGGGAAAAATCATTGCTATTGCTAATCAAAAAGGCGGTGTTGGAAAAACAACAACATCTGTTAATTTAGGGGCTGGATTGGCGCAAGTAGGTAAAAAAGTCCTTCTTGTAGATATTGATGCTCAAGGAAATGCAACGACTGGTGTGGGAATTGAAAAATCTGAATTAGATCGATGTATTTACAACGTTCTTGTGGAAGATGCAGATGTTCAAGGGGTTATACAGAAAACCGCAACTGAAAACTTAGATGTTCTACCCGCTACAATTCAATTAGCTGGTGCTGAAATTGAATTGGTACCGACTATTTCCCGGGAAGTACGTTTGCAAAGAGCATTACAGCCAGTTCGTGATGAATATGATTATATTATTATCGACTGTCCCCCATCTTTAGGATTATTAACGATTAATGCATTAACAGCAGCAGATTCTGTTATTATTCCTGTACAGTGTGAATATTACGCACTAGAAGGGTTAAGTCAGCTATTAAATACAGTTCGACTTGTACAAAAACATTTAAATAAAAATTTAGCAATTCAAGGCGTATTGTTAACGATGTTGGATGCCCGTACAAATTTAGGGATCCAAGTTATAGATGAAGTGAAAAAGTATTTTAGGGATAAAGTATATCGCTCAATTATTCCGCGTAATGTACGCTTGAGCGAGGCTCCAAGTCATGGGAAACCTATTATGCAGTATGACGCTAAATCAAGAGGAGCAGAAGTATATATAGATTTAGCAGAGGAAGTGATTGCAGGTGGCTAAAGGATTAGGAAGAGGAATTAATGTGTTTTTTCCTGATTTAGATGTGAAAGAAGAGGAAACAATTCAGGAGATTCTTGTAACTGAATTAAGGCCAAATCCATATCAACCGCGTAAACACTTTAATAAAGAGGCGATTCAGGAATTAGCAATTTCGATTAAGGAACACGGTATTTTACAACCATTAATTGCTAGGAAGAGTATTAAAGGATATGAAATTGTTGCAGGTGAAAGACGATTTCGTGCTGCAAAAGAAGCCGGTTTAGAAAAAGTACCTGCGGTTGTAAGACAATTAACTGAACAGCAAATGATGGAATTTGCTTTGTTAGAAAACTTACAACGAGAAGATTTAAATCCTATGGAAGAGGCAATGGCATACCAGATGTTAATGAATGAGCTAAATGTAACGCAAGAACAATTAGCGAAACGTCTTGGTAAAAGCAGACCTTACATTGCAAATTATACTCGGTTATTAAGCCTACCTTCTTTCGTACAAGATATGATTGCAAATGGTCAACTTTCAATGGCTCATGGGAGAACTTTACTTACGATAAAAGATGAAGAACAATTGAATTCCTTATTGAAACGCATTGAAAAAGAAGGATTAAATGTTCGTCAATTAGAGAAAATCGTCCAAGAGATTAATCAACACGTTTCACGTGAAACAAAAAAAGTGAAAAAAGAGCGGAATATATTTTTCGTAGAACGTGAAACGTTCTTAAGAGAAAAGTTTGGCACAGATGTGAAAATTAAAGAAACGAAAAAAGAAAAAGGTAAAATCGAAATTGAATTTTTCAATAAAGAGGATTTAAATCGTATTTTAGAATTATTAGCGCAGAAAAACTAAAAAGCAAACCATCTTATTATTTATAGATGGTTTGCCTTTTTTAATACAGATAATTTTTGATCTGTTTCTTTTATACTTTGTGCAATTACATCAGCCATTTTCATGACTAAACTTAATCTTGTATTTTGCAGGACGAAAAACTCCATAAAACCGTTTAGATTTACGATGCCATGAATATGTAAATCACCAACTGCAGGTAATTTCTTGTTCATTGCAGCTCCAGGTTTACTAGGCCCCATTCCGGTAGTGATAGAACCGATACTTTGAGATTTTCCTAAACAGGCATCAACCGCAATTATAAACGAGGCAGGATTATCTTTCTGTATATTCTGAATCCTCTCTTCTAAATTTAGTGCATGGACTGGCTCATCTAGTGTGCCGAACACTTGGAAGTTTGTAATTCCTACTTGTTCTAGTTTTGTACCGACTAACGGACCGAGTGCATCACCTGTAGAACGATCTGTTCCGATACAAACGAGAATAATTGGTATATGGGTTTTAATAGGAATGTGGGAAAGTAAGAAGTTACTAATTGTCTCGGAGGCTTCTAAATCTTGGTGCATAACATTTTGAGTTTCTTTTTCGAAAAAAGGTAAGCGAAAACTTCCAATATTCATGAAGCACCCATCCTTTTAATAAATTTTCAAAATATGTTATATGGTGAGTAAAATGGAAAACTATAAGTGCGTACTTACTGTAAAACTTAAGCGAAAACGGAAATAATAGTACTAGTATATATATATTCGCTCCATTTTATACCTGTAGAGAAGTTAACAAATACAATTAAAGTCATAAAAATTTTTCAGCAATTAGAAGACTTCTGATACAATAGGAAGGATAACTAAAAAGAAATTTTGGCTGGAGAGGTAGAGGTACATGGATTTATTAACGAAGTGGTTTAATTCTACGAAACAGTATTTATTAGATGCTGATCGTTGGGCAGATATTGGAATTGCGGCATTAAAAATATGTATCATTTTAACAATTGGTGCAATTGTAGTGAGAATTGCAAGAGCGGTTGTACGAAATGCGTTTCGTATGGGAAGTCGTTCTCCAATTCAAATTTCAGAACGTCGTACAGTTACAGTAGCAAAGTTACTTGAAAATATCGTGGCATACGTTGTTATGTTCATTATGTTAATTGCGATTTTAGGTGTGTTTAATATTAATGCATCAGGTTTATTAGCCGGTGCTGGGGTAATTGGTTTAGCTGTCGGATTTGGCGCTCAAAGTTTAGTGAAAGACGTTATTACAGGTTTATTTATTTTGTTAGAAGATCAGTTTTCAGTTGGCGATTATGTTAAAATCGGTCAATTTGAAGGAGTCGTTTTAGAAATTGGACTTCGTACAACGAAAGTAAAGAGTTGGACAGGTGAAATTCATACCTTACCAAACGGAAGTATTATTCAAGTTACTAACTACTCAGTTAGTAATAGTGTAGCGTTTGTTGATATATCTATTTCATATGAGGCTGATATTGCGAAAGCAGAGCAAGTTATTGAAGATTTATTAGTAGAATTACCTTCAAAGTACGAGAAAATGGTAACAACACCTCAATTATTAGGTGTGCAAACATTAGCTGCCTCAGAAGTTATATTACGTGTTATTGCTGAAGTAGAGCCGATGCAACATGCAGTTATTGCAAGGGCACTTCGTAAAGAGATTAAAAATCGTCTTGATTTACATGGAATTGAAATTCCATATCCACGTATGGTTTTATATAATCGTGAAGAATTAGTTAGTGGAAAAGCAATTTAGTATGGAGAGGAGTTTGGAGAGTGGAACAAAAGGAATATAACTTGTATGATGTTGTGGAAATGAAGAAAGCCCATCCATGTGGCGAGAATCGTTGGAAAATTATTCGTATGGGAATGGATATCCGCATTAAGTGCGAGGGGTGTGACCATTCAGTAATGATTCCTCGAAGAGAGTTTGATCGTAAGGTGAAAAAAATACTTGTGAAGCACGAAGAATAGAGCGAGAGTAACAGTTACAGTAGGTAACTGTTACTTTTTTTCGTTTGGCGGAAACTTGTCATTTTTTTCGTTACTATCTATAATGATGAAAGATTGAGACATAGGAGTGAAAAATATGGGATTAACGGCTGGGATTGTTGGATTACCTAACGTAGGGAAGTCAACTTTATTTAATGCAATTACACAAGCAGGAGCAGAATCTGCAAACTATCCATTCTGTACAATTGATCCAAACGTAGGGATTGTAGAAGTACCAGATGAGCGTTTAAATAAATTAACGGAATTAGTAGAACCGAAAAAAACTGTTCCGACTGTATTTGAGTTTACTGATATTGCGGGTATCGTAAAAGGTGCTAGTAAAGGTGAAGGATTAGGAAATAAATTCTTATCGCACATTCGCCAAGTAGATGCAATTTGCCAAGTTGTTCGTTGTTTTGAAGACGAAAATATTACGCACGTTTCAGGGAAAGTAGATCCGATTGATGATATTGAAACAATCAACTTAGAGCTAATTTTAGCGGATCTAGAATCTGTTGATAAACGTATCGAGCGTGTTGCAAAATTAGCAAGACAAAAAGATAAAGAAGCAGTATACGAGCATGAAATTTTAGTTCGCTTAAAAGAAGCTTTTGAAGAGGGCAAACCGGCTCGTACTGTTGAATTTACAGAAGAGCAAATGAAAATCGTTAAAGGCCTTCATTTACTTACAACGAAAGAAATGCTATACGTAGCAAACGTAAGTGAAGATGATGTTATGGATCCTTCTGAAAACAAATACGTAAAAATGGTAAAAGAATTTGCTGCAAATGAAAATTCTCAAGTAATCGTTGTATGTGCAAAAATCGAAGAAGAAATCGCTGAACTAGACGAGGAAGAGAAAAAAGTATTCCTTGAAGAACTAGGCATTGAAGAATCTGGTTTAGATCAATTAATTCGTGCTGCATACAATTTATTAGGACTTGCTACTTACTTCACGGCTGGCGTTCAAGAAGTACGTGCTTGGACATTTAAACAAGGAATGAAGGCACCACAATGTGCTGGTGTTATTCATACAGACTTTGAACGTGGATTTATTCGTGCAGAAACAGTTTCTTACGATGACTTAATGACAAACGGTTCTATGACAGCTGCAAAAGAGGCTGGAAAAGTACGTTTAGAAGGAAAAGAATATATCGTAAAAGACGGAGATGTTATGCACTTCCGTTTTAACGTTTAATTTAATATTTCCTAGGAAAAATAAAGATATGAGCTTGGCAAATATATTATATGTTTGCCAAGTTTTTTATGTATTGGTGAGTTGATTCATATAACTTACTATGATATAATCTAAACTCGTGAGTAATTACTATAAATTAATTGCTCCTTGCCCATTACGGGCCGTTTAGACCAAAAGGAGGTGAAAGTGTAATGAGAAAGTACGAAATTATGTACATCATTCGTCCTGGCGTTGAAGAAGAAGCTCAAAAAGCTTTAGTTGAACGTTTTGCAGGTGTTTTAACAAACAATGGTGCAGAAATCATTAACACGAAAGAGTGGGGTAAGCGTCGTTTAGCTTACGAAATCAACGACTTACGTGAAGGTTTCTACATGATCTTAAACGTGAAATCTAACGCAGAAGCGATTAACGAATTCGACCGTTTAGCTAAGATCAACGAAGATATCCTTCGTCATATCGTTGTTAAAGAAGAAGAAAAATAATTGATATATAAGGGAGAGTGGTTCGATTGATGAATCGTGTTATCCTCGTTGGTCGTTTAACTAAGGACCCTGACTTACGTTACACGCCCAATGGTGTTGCAGTAGCTACTTTTACGTTAGCTGTGAATCGCGCATTTGCCAATCAACAAGGTGAGCGTGAAGCTGACTTTATTAATTGTGTAATATGGCGTAAACAAGCAGAAAACGTAGCAAATTATTTGAAAAAAGGTAGCTTAGCAGGCGTAGATGGACGTCTTCAAACTCGTAATTACGAGGGACAAGATGGTAAACGTGTATACGTAACAGAAGTTCTTGCGGAAAGCGTGCAATTTTTAGAGCCGCGTAATGGCGGTGGGGAGCAACGTGGTTCATTTAATCAGCAACCATCAGGAGCTGGTTTCGGTAACCAAGGCTCTAACCCATTTGGTCAATCTAGTAATTCAGGTAACCAAGGTAACTCTGGATTTACGAAGAATGACGATCCATTTTCAAATGTAGGTCAACCGATCGACATTTCCGACGACGATTTACCGTTCTAATACAGTAAATTTGTTAGTTTTAACAAAGAATGGAGGGAAATAGACATGGCAGGACGCAAAGGTGGACGTGCGAAACGTCGTAAGGTGTGTTTCTTCACAGCTAACGGCATCACTCGCATTGACTATAAAGATGTTGATTTATTAAAACGTTTCGTTTCTGAGCGTGGTAAAATTTTACCTCGTCGTGTAACAGGAACAAGCGCAAAATACCAACGCAAACTTACAGTTGCAATTAAACGTGCTCGTCAAATGGCACTTTTACCATATGTTGGTGAATAATAGCGTATGAAATGCACAGTAGAGTCGGACTCTACTGTGCATTTTGCTATGCTTTTCTTTTTTGAAAGAGAGGTTAAAATGTGAAACAAACAAAGTTTATTACAGAAGGTGCAGCATTATTAGCTATATATGCAATTTTATTGCTTATATCTATGTATGTTCCGATTTTGGGTACAGTTGTAACTTTTGCGTTGCCGTTACCATTTATACTATTAATAATAAGACATAAACTATCTAATGTGCTCTTGGTTTTTGTAGCGGCACTTTTTGTTACTATTATTGTGAGTCAACCGCTGAATTTAGTGAAGACAATTATGTTTGGATTGATAGGCATTGTTTTAGGATATATGTATAAAACAAGAAAAAAGCCAGTGGAAATCTTAATAGCGGGGACGCTTGCATACTTAATTGGTTTTGTACTTATTTATGTTGCAAGTATAAAGTTTTTCAACATAGATATAATGAAGCAAATGCAAAGTATGTTTAGTGAAAGTATGGCGAAAAGTGAAAAGATAGTAAGTGCTACTGGTATGCCGATTAGTAAGGAACAAAAAGAGTTACTTGCACAAATGAATGATATATTACAATCGTTACTTCCGAGTATACTTGTGCTAGTTTCAGTATGTTTTTCTTGGATTACAGTGATAATATCAGGTAGTGTTTTGAAAAAGTTAAAATATGAAGTTATATCTTGGCCTAAATTTAAAGATATACAATTACCAAAGAGTATCATTTGGTATTACGTTATATTTATTTTATTAGCAACTTTTATAAAAGTAGAACCAACATCATATTTACATATGGTATTTTCTAACCTAAATGTAATATTTGCACTATTGCTTGTACTGCAAGGCCTGACATTTATCTCCTTTTTAGCGTATAGAAAAGGTTTTACTAAAGGGGTTCCTATTATTAGTTTTATTGCATGCATGTTTATTCCGATGCTGTTTCCTCTTGTGACAATCTTAGGTATAATTGACTTAGGGATTTCATTGCGTTCTAAAATAGGTGGATAAAATAATATTCCTTATACTATTTTAATCTGTTTAACTAACTGGAAGGTGAGTTAGTTTTACTTTATAGGAGTTGTATACATGCCTGAATTTGATAAGAAACAGTGGTTTTTATATCCTGTTTATGTATTGGCATTTTTTGTGTTTGTGCTCATTTCAATTCTCTGTTATTTTCATTTAATTATGGGAATAGCTGCTTTTGTCATTTTTTGTATTGTATTCTTTATCGTTATACGATTTGAACTTAATTTTCAAAGGAATTTCGAAAAGCATACGACAGATATGATTACAAGAGTAAAGAAAGTAAGTAATGAAGCATTTAACCAAATGCCGATTGGTATTTTGTTATACAATAAGGATTATGGGATTGATTGGGCAAATCCTTATTTATCTTCATGTCTGGGACAGCATGCATTAGCTGGATGGCACCTTTACGATGTATCAGAAACATTACTTCTTTTCATTAAAGGAGAAACTTCTGATGATATAGTCTCTTTAAATAATCGAAAGTTTCGCGTTTTTGTAAGGAAAGAAGAAAAGTTAATTTATTTCTTTGATGTAACGGAACAAACAGAAATCGAAAAGATGTACGAGGATCAAAGGACTGTTTTAGCTGTCATCTATTTGGATAATTATGATGAAGTTACACAAGGATTAGATGATCAACTACGTACGAATATAACAAGTCTTGTGACATCACGACTAAATGAATGGGCACTTAAGTATGGTGCATATTTAAAACGTGCATCTTCAGAAAGATTCTTCGTTGTGCTAAATGAAAGTATTCTGACGCAGATGGAGAAAGGGAAATTTAGTATTTTAGATCAGGTGCGTGAAGAAACATCTAAAAGGAATATACCACTTACATTAAGTGTCGGTGTCGGATCAGGTGATTTACCTTTATCAGAGCTTGGAGCAATGGCTCAATCTGGTTTAGACCTTGCGCTTGGGCGTGGGGGAGACCAAGTAGCTATTAAACAAGCGACAGGTAAAGTTAAGTTCTATGGAGGTAAGACAAATCCGGTTGAAAAACGTACCCGTGTACGCGCTAGGGTCATTTCGCATGCGTTAAAGGATTTAGTATTAGAAAGTAGTAATGTCATTATTATGGGGCATAGGGCTCCCGATATGGACGCAATTGGTGCTGCGATTGGTATTTTAAAAGTTGCTCAATTAAATGAGCGTAAAGGATATATTGTGTTAGATGAAAATGATTCCGATAAAGGAATTAAGCGCTTGATGGACAAAGTGAAACAAAATGAGGAGTTATGGTCTCATTTTATTACTCCAGAGCAAGCGATGGAATTTGCAAATGATGAGTCGTTACTTGTTGTTGTCGATACGCATAAACCTTCTATGGTGATGGAGCAAAAACTGTTACATAAAATTGAAAATGTAGTAGTTATTGATCATCATCGCCGTGGAGAAGATTTTATTGAAGACCCATTGCTAGTTTATATGGAACCATATGCTTCTTCAACGGCAGAATTGGTTACAGAATTACTTGAGTATCAACCTAAAAATTTAAAGATGACAATGTTAGAAGCGACGGCATTGTTAGCGGGTATTATTGTCGACACGAAAAGTTTCACGTTCCGGACAGGGGCTCGTACATTTGATGCTGCTTCTTATCTGCGCTCACATGGTGCAGATACTGTACTTGTACAAGAACTTTTAAAGGAAGATATGGATCAGTATTTACGGGTTGCAAAAGCTATAAAAAATGCGTACATTTATAAAAATGGAATTGCGATTGCTAAAGTTGATAGTGATGATTACTACGATCAAGTGCTTATTGCGCAATCAGCAGACACGTTATTAACGATGACAGGGATTATTGCATCATTTGTTGTTGCAAAACGTGGCGAGAATCTCATTGGAATTAGCAGCAGATCTTTAGGTGAAGTGAATGTGCAGCTAATTATGGAAAACTTAGGCGGTGGCGGGCATTTGACGAATGCAGCCACACAAATGAAAAATGTTACAGTAGATGAAGCTGAGGAGAAGCTTCGATTTGTTATTGATGACTATTTACAGGGAGGCACACAATCATGAAAGTAATTTTTCTAAAAGACGTAAAAGGTAAAGGTAAAAAAGGAGAAGTAAAAAACGTACCGGATGGCTATGCAAATAACTTCTTACTAAAACAAGGATTAGCTGCTGAAGCAACAAATAGCAGTATGAAAACTTTAGAAGCTCAAAAGCGTAAAGAAGAAAAAGATGCAGCAGCAGAGCTTGAAAATGCAAAAGAGTTAAAAGAGACTTTAGAGAAATTAACTGTAGAATTAAAGGCGAAATCTGGAGAAGGTGGCCGTTTATTTGGTTCTATCACAAGTAAACAAATCGTGGATGCAATGCAAAAATCACACAAAATTAAGCTTGATAAACGTAAATTTGAAATGGACGATGCAATCCGCGCGTTGGGTTATACAAACGTTACTGTGAAATTGCATCCACAAGTAACAGCAACAGTAAAAGTTCATGTTAGTGAACAATAAAAATAAATTAAGCAAGGAGGATTGCGTATGAGTGATGTACTTGCTGATCGTACCCCTCCGCATAATATAGAGGCTGAGCAGGCGGTTTTAGGGGCCATATTGATTGATCAAGATGCGTTAACTTCAGCATCAGAGTTATTGGTACCTGATTCGTTCTATCGAACGAAACATCAAAAGATTTTTGAAGTCATGCTTGGGTTATCTGATAAGGGAGAGCCGATCGACTTAGTAATGATGACATCAGCAATGGCTGATCAAGGATTACTAGAAGAAGTTGGTGGGGTTTCTTACTTAGCAGAGTTAGCAGAAGTTGTGCCAACTGCAGCTAACGTAGAATATTACGCACGCATCATCGCTGAAAAGGCGCTTTTACGTCGTTTAATTCGTACGGCAACTCATATTGTATCGGATGGATACGAGAGAGAAGATGATGTAGATGGTCTTTTAAATGAGGCTGAGAAAAAAATATTAGAAGTATCCCATCAAACGAATGCAAAAGCATTCCAAAACATTAAAGATGTTCTTGTAGATGCTTATGACAAAATTGAACTTTTGCATAATCAAAAGGGTGAAGTTACTGGGATACCAACTGGGTTTACTGAATTAGATAAGATGACAGCAGGTTTCCAACGAAATGATTTAATTATCGTGGCAGCACGTCCATCAGTAGGGAAAACGGCATTTTCATTAAATATCGCACAAAACGTAGCGACGAAAACGGATGAAAATGTAGCGATTTTTAGTTTGGAGATGGGTGCCGACCAGCTTGTTATGCGTATGCTTTGTGCAGAAGGGAATATTGATGCACAAAGACTTCGTACTGGTTCATTAACTTCTGATGATTGGGCAAAGTTAACAATGGCAATGGGGAGTCTCTCGAATGCTGGTATATATATTGATGATACGCCAGGTATTAAAGTAAATGAGATTCGAGCAAAATGTCGTAGATTAAAGCAAGAACAAGGTCTTGGTATGATTTTGATTGACTATTTGCAGCTTATTCAAGGAAGTGGGAAATCAGGAGAAAACCGTCAGCAGGAAGTATCAGAGATTTCTCGTACCTTAAAAGGGATCGCACGTGAATTGCAAGTGCCTGTTATTGCTTTATCACAGTTATCTCGTGGTGTAGAATCTCGTCAAGATAAACGCCCGATGATGTCTGATATTCGTGAATCTGGAAGTATTGAGCAGGATGCCGATATTGTAGCTTTCCTATATCGTGAAGACTACTATGATCGAGAAACGGAAAACAAAAATACAATTGAAATTATTATTGCAAAACAGCGTAACGGTCCAGTAGGTTCAGTGGAACTTGCATTCGTCAAAGAGTTCAATAAGTTCGTTAACTTAGAACGTCGTTTTGAGGATGGACATGCTCCACCGGCATAAAGGCAGTATAAAAAAGAAACACATTTCTTATAATAAGATGTGTTTCTTTTTTTTTATAAGAAAGATAAGGCTTTCATAAGTTAAATATATAATTCTTACGAACGAAAAAGTTTTTTTGTGAAAAAATGTTCGCTTTTCGGTTGACTTCTTTTTCGGTTTTGGTACAATTATATTGTTTGAATAGATCGTTTGAAAATTGCGGAGGTGCTTTAATAATGTCTTCAGTAGTAGTTGTAGGAACACAATGGGGCGACGAAGGAAAAGGTAAAATCACTGATTTTCTTTCTGAGCATGCGGAAGTAGTTGCAAGATATCAAGGTGGAAATAACGCGGGACATACAATTGTTTTCGGCGGAGTTAAATATAAATTACACTTAATTCCATCTGGTATTTTCTATAAAGAGAAAATTTGTGTAATCGGAAACGGATTAGTAGTAGATCCAAAAGCATTACTTGAAGAGTTAAAATACTTACACGATCGTGGTGTAAGTACTGATAATTTACGTGTAAGTAACCGTGCACACGTTATTTTACCTTACCACTTAAAACAAGATGAGTTAGAAGAAGCAAGTAAAGGTGATAACAAAATCGGTACAACGAAAAAAGGTATCGGTCCTGCATATATGGATAAAGCTGCTCGTATTGGTATTCGTATGGCTGATCTTTTAGACCGTGAAGCATTTAAAGAGAAGCTTGAGCGCAATTTAGTAGAAAAAAATCGTTTATTTGAAAAAATGTATGATACAGAAGGTTTCACTGTAGAAGAAATTTTCGAAGAGTACTTCGAGTACGGGCAACAAATCGCGCAATATGTATGTGATACGTCTGTTGTATTAAATGATGCATTAGATAATAATCACCGTGTATTATTTGAAGGTGCACAAGGTGTTATGCTTGATATTGACCATGGTACGTACCCATTCGTTACATCTTCTAACCCAATTGCTGGTGGTGTAACAGTTGGAACTGGAGTTGGTCCTGCGAAAGTTACTCGTGTTGTAGGTGTATGTAAAGCATATACAAGCCGCGTTGGTGATGGTCCATTCCCTACTGAGCTTCATGATGAAATTGGTCATCAAATTCGTGAAGTTGGTCGCGAGTATGGAACGACAACTGGTCGTCCACGCCGCGTAGGTTGGTTCGATAGCGTTGTTGTAAGACATGCACGTCGTGTTAGTGGTTTAACGGATCTATCATTAAATTCTATCGACGTTTTAACAGGTATTCCAACTCTTAAAATTTGTGTTGCTTACAAATACAATGGCGAAGTTATTGATGAAGTTCCAGCTAACTTAAACATTTTAGCAAAATGTGAGCCTGTATATGAAGAGCTTCCAGGTTGGGAAGAAGATATTACTGGTGTAAAATCATTAGATGAACTTCCTGAAAATGCACGAAAATACGTAGAACGTGTTTCTGAGTTAACAGGAATTCAAATATCTATGTTCTCAGTTGGACCAGATCGTAACCAAACAAATATTGTTCGTAACGTATACGAAGCTTAATTAATATTTTTTAGAAAAAACTCATGTCCGCATGAGTTTTTTCTTATTCTTTTATAAAAAACGAAAAAAAGTATTGCAATAAATACAGAATACATGTTATAATACATCTTGTCGTCACGAAAATATGACGTTGGTGAGTATGAGCCATTAGCTCAGTTGGTAGAGCATCTGACTTTTAATCAGAGGGTCGAAGGTTCGAGTCCTTCATGGCTCACCATTTTATTTTTCGTGGCCCGTTGGTCAAGTGGTTAAGACACCGCCCTTTCACGGCGGTAACACGGGTTCGAATCCCGTACGGGTCATGTTTTTTTTTGCTTATTTTTGGTCCCGTGGTGTAGTGGTTAACATGCCTGCCTGTCACGCAGGAGATCGCCGGTTCGACCCCGGTCGGGACCGCCACTTTTGTTTATACCACCATTAGTGGTTTTATATATAGTTTTGGCTCGGTAGCTCAGTCGGTAGAGCAGAGGACTGAAAATCCTCGTGTCGGCGGTTCGATTCCGTCCCGAGCCACTCTCAGGATATTAAGTGGGCCCACTTAATATCCTTTTTATTTATGTAATTTTACAAAACTGAGTAGTTATTTTAAAATAGAACGAGGAGCCTCTAGCAGTTGAAGCTAGAGGTTTTTCTATAGATCGTATAGGATGCCGTGTAAAAGTGGATCATACATGAGTCTATGAGAATAGAGGAGAAAATACTTAAACAAAGGATGCGGTCATATAGGACATACTATGTAAACATCAATATGTTTAGGGATTATTGACCATATTTTTATAAGGAGGAAATAGACGATGATGGGAAAGAAAATTTTAGTAGTTGATGATGAAAAGCCGATTGCAGATATTTTGAAGTTTAACCTAGAAAAAGAAGGTTTTGAAATAGTAATGGCGCATGATGGTGATGAAGCAATTGAAAAGGCTAATGAAGAACAACCAGATATGGTTTTATTAGATATTATGCTACCAGGTAAAGATGGCTTAGAGGTTTGCCGTGAAATACGTAAAAGTTCAGAAATGCCGATTATTATGCTTACAGCAAAGGACTCTGAGATTGATAAAGTATTAGGGCTTGAGCTTGGGGCAGATGATTATGTAACGAAGCCATTTAGTACGAGGGAATTACTTGCTCGTGTGAAGGCGAATTTACGCCGTCATCAACAAGGTGGTGCTGCAGAAAAAGAGGAAAATACAGAAATGGTTATTGGACCAATTGTAATTAATCCAAATGCATATAGTGTAACGAAGCGAGAGGAAAACATCGAGCTTACGCACCGTGAATTTGAGTTGCTACATTATTTAGCGAAACATTTGGGACAAGTTATGACACGCGAACATTTATTACAAACAGTTTGGGGTTATGACTATTTTGGAGATGTGCGCACAGTAGACGTAACAGTACGTCGTTTGCGTGAAAAAATTGAAGATAATCCAAGCCATCCTACTTTAATTGTAACTAGACGTGGAGTAGGGTATTACTTGCGTGACCCAGAGCAGGAATAGTATATGAAGAAAGTTGGTTTTTTTCAATCTATTCATTTAAAATTTGTGCTTATATATATGCTATTAATATTAATAGCGATGCAAGTTATTGGAGTGTATTTCGTAAGGGAATTAGAGAAGAGCCTAGTACAAGGTTTTAGGGATTCTTTAACGCAGCAAACAAACTTATTATCATATAATTTGAAGCAAGAGTTTAAAAAAAGTTATACAAAAGCAGAAACAGAGTCAACAGATGAAACGATTAAAACTTCAATTCGAAAATTTGCCTCTGATCAGAAGAAAGTTATACAAGAGGTAAGCGTATTTGATTCGCATAGAAAGTTACTGGCTATTTCAGATGAATCAAAGCAGAATAAGGTGAATCGAACATCAACTGATATAGCTGTTCAGCGAGTGTTAGTACAAAAAAAGCCGGAAGTGAAAATTGAGAAGGATGGTAGTACAGGTCATCGTGTTCAAGTTATGCTTACTCCGATTCTAGATGATAACGGTAAGGATGCGCTTGGTGTTATTTACATTGTGGCATCTATGGAAGATGTATATAAACAAATGAAGGATATAAACCAAATTTTTGCTACTGGAACAGTAATTGCTTTATTAGTAACGGCCGTACTTGGAATTTTATTGGCTCAAACAATTACAAGACCAATTTCAGATATGCGGAGACAAGCAATCGAAATGGCAAAAGGAAATTATTCGAGAAAAGTAAAAGTGCATAGCCATGATGAAATTGGACAACTGGCATTATCCTTCAATAATTTATCAAAAAAATTACAACAAGCTCGTTCTTCTACGGAAAGTGAAAGGCGTAAATTATCATCTGTTTTATCACATATGACAGATGGAGTAATTGCTACTGACCGAAAAGGGGATATTATTTTACTAAATGACCCTGCGGAAAAGATGTTAAATGTTTCTCGTGAAACAGCGCTCGATCAATCTGTTTTAGAGGTATTAGGGATACAGGAAGAATTTACGCTCGATCATTTATATGAAGAGCCAGATTCTGTTTTATTAGATTTTAGTACGAGAAACGAACCATATATTTTACGTGCTAGCTTCTCTGTTATTCAAAAAGAAACAGGGAAGGCAAATGGCTTAATTGCTGTACTATATGATGTAACAGAGCAGGAGCGTATAGAACGGGAACGCCGTGAGTTTGTGGCGAATGTCTCTCATGAATTAAGGACGCCATTAACGACGATGCGCAGTTATTTAGAGGCACTTACAGATGGAGCGTGGCAGGATCCGAATATTGCACCACAATTTTTAACGGTTACACAAGAAGAAACAGAAAGAATGATTAGACTTGTAAATGCGTTGTTACAGCTATCTAAACTTGATAGTACAGAGCACCGTTTAATGAAAGAATGGGTCGACTTTACTGATTTCTTTAATAATGTTATTGATCGCTTTGAAATGTCTAAAGAGCAAAATGTAAGTTTCAAACGATCTTTCTCTAAAAAATCTAGGTTTATTGATATGGATACTGACAAAATTACTCAAGTGCTGTATAACATTATTTCTAACGCATTAAAGTATTCACCAGAAGGTGGAACAGTAACATATCGTTTACGTGATCGCGGTGATTTATTAGAAATTAGCGTAAGTGACCAAGGAATGGGTATTCCAAAAGAAAACGTTGATAAAATCTTTGAACGTTTTTATCGCGTAGATAAAGCTCGTTCAAGACAAATGGGTGGTACGGGACTTGGATTAGCAATTGCAAAAGAAATGATTGAGGCACATGGTGGCTCTATTTGGGCGAAGAGTGAAGAAGGAAAAGGGACAACTATTTATTTCACGTTACCAATGGCAGCAGATGAAGAGGACGATTGGGAATGAGTATGGAAAACTTTAAAACAATAGTTTTAATTAACCTAGTTGTAATTAGCCTATTTCTTACTTTTAACCTATGGACGTATGTGCCAGATTCTACATCCATGCAAAACGCGAAATTTGTACAGGGGAATGAAGGAATGAACCAAACTAAAATTTCCGATGTTGTCCGTCCTACTTCTATCATCGTGCATAAAGATAAAAATCATTATGGGAGCAGAAGAGAGGCAGATATAGAATCAATCTATAAGCCTCTGGAAGTAGGGGAACTACATGATTTTAGAGAGATATCAATCACTAAGGGTGATTTCCTTTCATATGTGCATGGTGAAGGGAAAGTTGAACTGGTTTTCCCTACCGACATCCCATTTGATGCAGTTAAATCCATGTTTAACATGAAAGAGAAGAGTACAGATAAGCCTAAACACTTTAATCGTATTCTCCTCGATCCTTCTCGAAGTAAGGATCAAGAAATTAAAATTAACTTTGTTTCTGATGGTGATAACTTTAAAATATATGAGGCAAAACTAAGTGGTGTGTATTTAAAAGATATTGTAAATGCCCAAAATCAATTTATAGTATCAGCAAAGCCTTATTTTGATTATCAACTCAATGATATGAAAAAGTTATTTTTACCAGATGGAACGACAGAGTTAAACAATATAACATATATTTCATCTAATTTAGCAGTTGATACGTTTAAGAATGCTCTGTTTAGTGATCCTCGTTATTTAAGTCCGATTACCGAGATGTCGAAAGAAACATTTACAGATGGTATTAGATCCATGGAAATTGAAAACGATCGTCACATGCTAAAGTATAAAAACTCTTCTGTCTTAACTGAGAAAACGATAGATAATTTAATGCTTTTACAAAAAAGCTTTGAATTCGTAAGTGGTCACAGTGGGAGTTTGGATTCATATCGTTTGGACTATATGAATAAAGGAGAGACAGTATTTCGTTTAAATGAAGATGGATATTCAGTATTCAATGAAGATGGATTAGCTGAATTGAGACAAATATGGGGATCAGAAGAAGTAATGGAATATGAAAGACCGCTGCTGTCTTTAAATACTAAAGGTATAGAACAGAAGGTTACTCTTCCGTCAGGGCATGTTGTAATAGCATCCCTAGAAAATAATCCAGAGATAAAGAAACAAGTAATTAAGGATATTGGCATTGGATACAAGTTATCACTAGATGGGCAAGTAGTTCGACTACAACCAATTTGGTATGTAAAGCTTGTTGAAGGTGAAACAGGTAAACAGAAAATCTATGAGTGGAGTGAGGGAGGACTAAATGGATTGGGATCGGATTAAAACCATATTTATTGTGACCTTTTTTGTTTTGGACCTCTTTCTCATTTTTCAATTCATTCAAAAGCAAGATAGTAATCAATTGGAGCTTATTGCAGAAACAAAGATAGATCAAGAATTAAAAGCAAACAAAATTACTATGGGGAATATCCCTAAAGAACCGAAAAAAGAGTCGTTTATTAGAGCGGAAAATAAAGCCTTTAAAGAAGAAGATATACAGTCTTTGAAAAATCAAACGGTGCATATACAAAATATGTATAAGATAGAAAGTAAGCTAAAAGAGCCTTTTTTAAAT
This sequence comes from Bacillus cereus group sp. BfR-BA-01347, assembly GCF_022663835.1. Taxonomy (NCBI): domain Bacteria; kingdom Bacillati; phylum Bacillota; class Bacilli; order Caryophanales; family Bacillaceae; genus Bacillus; species Bacillus cereus group sp. BfR-BA-01347. The sequence continues at coordinate 34,433 of NZ_JAKUGG010000018.1, forward strand.
ACGAAATCATTATCAAAAGATAAGTATAATGAATTTTTGAAGAACTATGTATTAGATGGACAAAAGTATGAATTTGGAGCGGTGAAAGACTCTAAAATTTATTTCTTTCAAAAATATAAAGATAAGCCTATTTTCTATAATAATCAGGCGATGATTGTTGTGGAATTAAATGAAAAAAATGAACTTGTTTCATATACGCAGACAATGCTAACTGATTTAAAAGAAATGGGCGAAGGTGAAAAAACGAAAGACCAAGAAATTATTACGGCTCAAACAGCTTTAGAAAATTTGTATTTAAAAAATAAAATTCATGGAAATACGCATGTTAAAGAAGCACAAATTGGTTATGCCACTCTTACCGCATCTACTTCTAATAACCAAGTACTTGCTCCAACGTGGAATTTAAAAACGGAGCAGAAGCAGGACTTCTTTGTGAATGCAATTGAAGGACAAGTTATGGAATTAGGGGAAAAGGAAAATCAAGTGGTGGAAGAACATACTGGAGTGAGAAAGAATGGGGTTGCATTTTAGCGTACTTGCAAGTGGAAGTACAGGAAATATGCTATACGTAGGAACCGATGAAAAAAAATTACTAGTCGACGCAGGTTTAAGTGGTAAGGCAACAGAGGCTTTATTTAAACAGGCAGAACTGAATATAAATGATGTATCAGGTATTCTTGTAACGCATGAGCATAGTGATCATATTAAAGGATTAGGTGTATTGGCACGTAAATATGATCTACCTGTTTATGCGAATGAGAAAACATGGAATGCAATGGAACATTTAATAGGAAATATCCCAACTGAGCAAAAGTTCATTTTCTCAGTTGGGGATGTGAAAACATTTGGTGATATTGAAGTCGAGTCATTTGGAGTTTCTCATGATGCAGCAGAACCGATGTTTTATGCTTTCCATAACAATAATAGAAAATTAGCACTTATTACAGATACGGGATACGTAAGCGACCGTATGAAGGGCGTTATTAAGGGAGCTAATGCTTTCGTATTTGAAAGTAATCATGACGTAGAAATGCTTCGTATGGGACGTTATCCATGGAGCATTAAACGACGTATTTTAAGTGACGTTGGGCATGTTTGTAATGAGGATGCTGCATTAGCGATGGCAGATGTAATTACAGATGAGACAAAGCATATTTATTTAGCCCATTTAAGCTTAGATAATAACATGAAAGAACTAGCGCGTATGTCAGTATCACAAGTATTAGAGGAAAAAGGATTTGGAGTGGGTGAATCCTTTGAAATTCACGATACAGATCCAAAAATGCCTACAAAAATTCAATACGTATAATTCTTCATTTTAGTAAACAATAAAGGTGAATATAGTTGTTTTCAGGAAGATAGGTGAACAAATATGTCCTTTATTGATGAAGAAAATTATCGTATGAAACGTGCAGGAAAAAAGAAGCACAAAGGTATAGTTCTTTCTAGTATAGCGGGAACAATTGTAGGAGCTTCTTTATTTGCGTTTGGAGCGCCTTTATTTTCAAATTCTGCTGATACGCTTCCGCAAGCTGAAGCAAGCGGAAGTAATATGGCGGAAGCTCAAGGGATTAAACAGATTAGCTTTGTAGATGCTGTTGATCGTGCATCTGAAGCTGTTGTGGGTGTTATTAACATTCAACGAGATAACTTTTCAGAGGCAGATTCAGAGGCCGGTACAGGATCAGGAGTAATTTATAAAAAGACAGATGGTCAAGCTTATATTGTAACGAATAATCATGTTGTAGCTGGAGCGAATCGTATTGAAGTAAGTCTAAGTGACGGTAAGAAGGTTCCTGGAAAAGTATTAGGAACCGATGTAGTCACAGACTTAGCAGTATTAGAAATAGATGCAAAGCATGTGAAAAAAATAATTGAAATTGGCGATTCTAATACTGTTCGTAGAGGAGAGCCAGTCATTGCGATTGGAAACCCACTTGGGCTGCAATTTTCTGGAACAGTTACACAAGGTATTATTTCAGCTAATGAACGTATTGTCCCTGTAGATTTAGATCAAGATGGACATTATGATTGGCAAGTAGAAGTGTTACAAACAGACGCAGCGATTAATCCGGGGAATAGTGGCGGTGCACTTGTAAATGCAGCAGGACAATTAATTGGTATTAATTCAATGAAAATTGCTGCAAAAGAAGTAGAAGGAATTGGCCTTGCTATTCCGGTGAATAGAGCTGTTCCGATTATGAATGAACTTGAGAAGTATGGAAAAGTAAGAAGACCGTATGTTGGGATTGAACTTAGGTCATTAAATGAAATTCCAAACTATTATTGGTCAAAAACATTACATTTACCAGGTACTGTAACAGAGGGAGTTTGTATTTTGGATGTGAAAAGTCCTTCGCCAGGTGCGGATGCTGGTTTAAGAGAACATGATGTTATTGTGGCGGTAGATGGAAAACCGATTCGCGATATTATTGGATTCCGTATGGCCTTATATGATAAGGAAATTAATGATAAAATGACTCTTACGTTTTATCGTGGTACAAAAAGAGTAACAACAACAGTAAAATTAGGCATTCAAAAGTATTAAAAACAGGAGGGCCTACCTCCTGTTTTCTATTGTAGAAAAGTGAGGCGAAGAAAATGCATTTACCTTGTTGTTTAGAACATGTTGAATTAGCGTTAGATATTATTGTGGATGAGTGTGAAGTTGCGCCAGTTATCAACAATATGGATAACTCAGAAAAAGAGAAAAAAACATGTGAATTTTGTCAAAATGAGGCGACATATGTTGTATCGAACACAGATTCTCACACAATATGTGGGTAGTATTTGTGGATATGTGGATAAGTTTTGTGGATAACATGTTTGTAAGGTGGAGGGTGCGTGTGAATATCTCGATTATTTCAATTGGGAAATTAAAAGAAAAATATTTGAAACAAGGTATAGCAGAATACTTAAAACGATTATCTGCATACGCAAAAGTAGAAGTAATTGAATTGCCTGATGAAAAGGCGCCAGAAAATTTAAGTGAAGCAGAAATGTTAATTGTAAAGGAAAAAGAAGGTATACGTATACTGGATAAAATTTCTGATGACACGCATGTGATTGCATTAGCTATAGAAGGAAAGCAAAAGTCATCAGAAGAATTTGCGGTAAGTCTAGATCGCCTTGCTACATACGGAAAGAGTAAAGTCGCATTTGTAATTGGTGGCTCACTTGGACTAAGCTCAGAAGTGATGAAGCGTTCAAATGAATCACTTTCTTTTTCAAAGATGACATTACCACACCAATTAATGCGATTAGTGTTGCTTGAGCAAGTGTATAGAGCGTTTCGGATTAATCGTGGGGAACCGTATCATAAGTAATGTATTTATGTAAAACACTGATATTATCATATTTATTTTATTATGCCTATAACTGGAGGCTATGTGAATGGTAAGTGTTCAGACGAGATATTCTAGGCTCGCAAATATAACAAAAATAATAAATACAAAATTAGAACTACGTGAAGTATTGCAGCGTGTGACAATGGCAATATCAGAGGAAATTGTTAGGTGCGATGCTGTTGGAATTTATTTACCCCAGGAAGATGGAACATTTAGAGGGTTTGCAGGAAAACCAGAGACTATAAACGGCGTAACGCTTGATACTCAAGTAATTGATCCTGAAATAGACTTACTGGCAAAAGAAGTTATTAAAACGAAAAAACCCATCTATATTCCTGATACCTCAAAGGATCATCGACCGGATCCGAGACCGGTTGATGCATTCAAAATTAAGTCCTTATTAGCTCTGCCTATCTCATTTGGGCAAGAGTTATTTGGTCTGGTTTTTTTATTTGATTATGGAATTCCGATGAACTTAACAGATTCAGAAATTCAAAGTGTTGAAGCTTATGTAAATATGGCTGCGGTTGCAATTCAAAACGCAAATAATTTAAAACAAAAGGAAAGCCTTATTGCTGAGAAGCAGCTATTATTAAATGTTACACATGATTTATCAATGTGTTCCTCGATACAGGAGAGTTTTGATAAATGCTTTTTTTACTTAGAACAGATTTTAGAAAGTAAAAATATGACTGCCCATCTTCTAGATCCGCTAGACAAAACAACAATCAAAACAACGAAATTAAGTAAGGGCTGTGATTGGACAGAAGCGGATTGGACAGAGAAAAGCTATGAAGCCAAGATCCAAGAGGTTATTCAAACAAAAAATATAGATAGTAAGGGTCTATTGATGATTCCATTGGTTTCAATGGGAGAAGTATTAGGGGTAATCGTCGTTGGCAAAGAAGGAAAAGTTCACAATTATGATCATTCTCAACTTCAACTAGCAAAATCTATCGTTGATGCCACAGCCCCTACGTTTTCGAATTTGTTATATATGGATCAACTAGAAAGCATAGTGGAAGAACGAACGAGAGAGCTAGCTGCTGCTAATGAAAAAGTTACAAGTGTGATTGAATGCATTACGGATGGATTTTTTATTTTAAATAATAAATGGGAATTTACGTACGTAAATAAGCACCAATATTTTCCGCAAAGAAAAACAGCAAAAGATGTATTAGGAAAGAATATATGGGATGTTTTCCCGAGTGAAATCGACACAATTATGTATGAGGAATTTCATCGTGCGATGTCAGAGCGAACTACAGTTCATTTCGAATTTCTTTCTACTGCAGATGAATATTGGCACGAAGTTATTGCATACCCATATGATGATGGTATTTGTTGTATTTTTAAAAACATAACGGAAAAAAAGAAATATGAACAGGAATTGAAAAGATTATCCAACATAGATTTAATAGGGCAAATGGCAGCAGGTATCAGCCATGAAATTAGAAATCCAATGACAACAGTACTAGGATTCTTACAGTTATTAAAAGAAGAGAATATCTATGAGAAACATAATAAGTACTTTCATTTAATGATTGAAGAACTTAACCGTGCCAATTCTATTATTACTGAATTTCTCTCAATGGGTAATACAAGGAAATTAGATTTGCAGATGTTAGATTTAAATTCAATTATCCGCGATATTATTCCTTTAATAAAGGTTGATACGCATAATCAAAATAAATATATTCAAGTCGATACAAATGACATTCCGGAATTACTTTTAAATCGTAATGAGATAAGGCAATTATTAATGAATCTATATCGTAATGGTTTAGAAGCGATGAGTACAGGGAAAGTTCTAACCATTAGCACTTACAAAGAAGGTCAAAATTGTGTGGTGCTTGCAGTGCGGGATCAAGGAAAAGGTATCAGGCCTGAAGTATTAGAGAAATTGGGTACGCCATTTTACACGACCAAAGAGAATGGAACTGGATTGGGGTTAGGTATATGTTATGCCATTGCTGCTCGCCATAATGCAAAAGTAGAAATTCAAACAGGATCGGAAGGCACTACTTTTTTTGTTAAATTTGATTATAAAAATAATAAAAAATAAGCTTATTTAGAATAGTTATGATGAACCGTATCATAAATAAATTTATTCTTTGCATATAAAAGGATAAAAAGACCATTGGACAAAAATTACCGATGGTCTTTTAAATATTATTAGATGGTATGTAGATTTCCTAAAATAAGTATGTTTCTATTTCCATAAAAATATGCTGTAATATGAAGAGGAAAAAGTATAAGTAGTTAGAGAAGTGAGGAATTAAAGGTGAAGAAGTTTAAGAAGTTTTACTTGGAGATTACGAGTGTATGTAATCTTGCGTGTAGCTTTTGTCCGCCGACGGAAAGGCAGAAGCAATTCATTTCTGTGGAGGATTTTGCTAAAAGATTAGACCAAATTAAACCTCACACAGACTACATTTATTTGCACGTGAAGGGTGAGCCGTTGCTCCACCCGAAAATAGATCAACTATTAGACTTAAGTCATGAAAAAGGGTTTAAAGTTAATATTACAACGAACGGAACGTTAATTAATAAGAGAAGACATAGGCTGTTAAATAAACCTGCGTTAAGACAAATGAATTTTTCACTGCATAGTTTTGATGGACATCCAGGTTCGCAAGATAAAGAGGGCTATGTAAGGAGTATACTTTCCTTCATTAGGGAAGCGACAAGTCAATCAGATTTAATTGTATCGTTAAGGTTATGGAATTTAACTCAGGATAATAAAACAAATGCTGAAATCCAGAAAAATAGAGAGTTATTATCTATAATTGAAAATGAATTTGATCTATCTTATCAAATTGAAGAGAAGCTTACACCAGGAAAAGGTATAAAAATTGCAGAACGTGTCTTTATTAATCAAGACTATGAATTCCAGTGGCCAGCATTACATGAAGAAGAGGATGATGGGAAAGGATTCTGTCATGGACTTCGTAATCAAGCGGGTATTTTAGCGAATGGAACAGTTATTCCTTGTTGTTTAGATGGTGAAGGGATTATTAACCTTGGGAATATTAATAATGATTCATTTTCTAACATTATCGAAGGTGAAAGAGCAACAAACATTGTCGATGGATTTTCGAAAAGAGTTGCGGTTGAAGAACTTTGCAGGAAATGTGGATATCGCAAACGGTTTGGGAAGTAAATATGAAATAAGCCCTCATAAAGCGAGGGCTTATTTTTTATACTTGATAAGAATGCTCTAATTTATCAAGTAATGAACCAACGTAAGAAACAGCTTTACGGATTGCATCTGGTTTTGACATATCTACTCCGGCATGTTTCATTGTACCACCAGCGATCAATAGCAGGTTGTCCTTCCTCTTTAATCATTTGAGCTACTGCAGTAGATGCAGTGTGTGCTGCCTTTTTTGTAGTATTTCTAGTAACGATTTAAGGAAAGGTTCAAGTTTTGTTTCTTCAGTTAAATATTTTTCAATTGTTCCTTCGCCGAATATGAGGATTTCATTATGAATAAAGGATAGTGCAGTATGTACTTTCGTCCATAAAGCAGAAATTTTGGAAGAGTTCGCTTGAATACTTGGATTTGTACGATCAGTAGATTCTTTTAAATTTGCATATGAGTACAGTTTTGTTAACGTCATTAAAAGCTCTTCTTCTAAAAGTAGGCAATTTAATAAAGTGTGGGAGCTAGTATGTAAATGCCCTTTAAATGAATCAAGTTTCTGTATATCATTTTCCAATGCGTTTAATGCAGTATGCCATTCGGCATCAGAATTATACAAATCGGATAAATTCCATGTTAGTTCAGCAGGTACCTCTGCGCGATTAAGACGATTTTCTATTACATTTTTCAAGTCGTATATCCTCCTTATTAAGACTATCTAAAAATATAATGATAGAAAATTCGGTTGAATTAAAATATTTTTCATTTTTATATACAAAAAAGAAGGACAAGCATGAAAATGCTTGTCCTTCGAGTTAATTTAAGAATTAATATACTTTGTCACCATTGAAAATCGAGTTTTTCACGACAACATAATCTACAGTACGAATAGCATCTAATTTTGTTCCACCAGCGTAAGAGATAGAAGATTGAAGATCTTGTTCCATTTCGATTAACGTATCTTCTAAAGAACCTTTATGCTCAACGAACATTTTCTTACCTTCAACGTTTTTCTTCTCACCCTTTTGGAATTCAGAAGCAGAACCGAAGTATTCTTTATAAAGTTTTCCATCTCTTTCAATTGTTTCTCCCGGAGACTCTTCGTGACCAGCGAATAGAGAACCGATCATGACCATAGTTGCCCCAAAGCGAATAGATTTAGCTACGTCGCCGTGTGTACGAATACCACCATCAGCGATAATTGGCTTACTTGCAGCTTTTGCACACCAGCGAAGTGCAGCTAGCTGCCAACCACCAGTTCCGAAGCCTGTTTTAATTTTAGTAATACAAACTTTACCAGGTCCAATACCAACTTTTGTTGCATCGGCACCAGCATTTTCTAATTCTCTTACCGCTTCTGGAGTTCCAACGTTTCCAGCGATAACGAAGCTCTCTGGTAAATGTTTTTTAATATGTTGAATCATGTTGATCACAGCATTAGAATGACCGTGTGCGATATCAATCGTGATATATTCAGGTGTAAGTTGCTCAGCAGCTAATTGTTGTACGAATTCATATTCGTCCTCTTTTACACCAACGCTGATAGAAGCGATTAACCCACGTGATTGCATATCTCTAATGAATGAGATTCGTTTCTCTGGTTGGAAACGATGCATGATATAAAAGTAGTTGTTCTCAGCTAAATAAGTTGCAATTCTTTCATCAATAATCGTTTGCATATTTGCAGGCACGACAGGTAATTTAAATTTATGTTTTCCTAAAGTGACAGTTGTATCACATTCAGAGCGGCTATTTACAATACATTTTGCAGGAATTAATTGAATATCTTCATAGTCGAATACGTTTTCCATCATTTACACCCCTAAAATACGAATATTTTATTTTTATTAATTAAAAATGTTCGTCCATAGGATAATTTACATTATTTTTATTAAGAAGTCAAAGGATTTCTTAACATTTTTTGAAAAAGTAGATTTTATATCTGGAAAACAACGTTAAAAACGAATTTAAAACGTTTTTTCGTTTGTATTGTTCGTTTATGAAAAAAGTTGAAAAATTAAGATAATTATACAAGGTTGTATGTATTCTTTTTATTTTTTTGAGTGGATATAGGATACTATGAAAAGGTTAATGCTAACAATACGAGCAAAAGATGTTATCAAGTAGTTGAACAATATATGAAATGAAAAGGTTTATTTCTATATAAAAAGATGAATCTGGCATGATTCACCTTTTATGTGAGGTTTCAAGTATAATAAGTAGGGTGATAGTAACGTATACAAAAGATAAAAAAGAAAATAATACAGAATAAAATGAGGTTAATATATGGGTAAAAAAAGTTTTTCTAATTATAAATTAAGTAAGGAAATTGTAAGGGCACTTACTGGGTTAGGATATGATCATCCAACAGAAGTACAAGGAGAGGTTATTCCAGTTGCATTACAAAAGAAGGATCTTGTTGTGAAGTCCCAGACTGGAAGTGGAAAAACCGCTTCATTTGGTATTCCACTTTGTGAAATGGTGGAGTGGGAAGAGAATAAACCACAAGCATTAGTTTTAGCACCAACGAGAGAGCTTGCAGTACAGGTAAAAGAAGATATTACAAATATAGGTCGATTCAAAAGGATTAAGGCTGCGGCAGTTTATGGGAAATCTCCATTTGCACGTCAAAAATTAGAATTAAAGCAAAAGACACATATTGTAGTTGGGACTCCTGGTCGTGTGTTGGATCATATTGAGAAGGGTACCCTTTCTTTAGAGTGCTTGAAGTATTTAGTTATTGATGAAGCAGATGAGATGCTAAATATGGGCTTTATCGATCAAGTAGAGGCAATTATTGATGAATTACCTACAAAAAGAATGACAATGTTATTTTCAGCAACACTTCCAGAAGATGTTGAGAAATTGTCTCGTACATATATGAATTCACCAACTCATATTGAAATTAAAGCAGCTGGGATTACGACGGATAAAATTGAACATACTCTTTTTGAGGTGATAGAAGATGAGAAGCTTTCACTACTTAAAGATGTAACAACGATTGAGAATCCTGATAGCTGTATTATTTTCTGTCGTACACAAGAAAATGTAGATCATGTATATAGACAATTAAAACGAGCTAACTATCCTTGTGACAAAATACATGGTGGTATGGTACAAGAAGATCGTTTTGAAGTCATGGATGATTTTAGAAAAGGAAAATTCCGTTATTTAGTAGCAACAGATGTAGCTGCGAGAGGAATAGATATTGATAATATTACACATGTTATTAATTATGATATTCCACTTGAAAAAGAAAGCTATGTACATCGTACCGGAAGAACGGGACGAGCTGGAAATAGTGGAAAAGCTATTACATTTATAACACCATATGAAAATAGATTTTTAGAAGAGATTGAGGAGTATATTGGATTTGAAATTCCAAAGGCGATTGGACCCTCAAAAGAAGAAGTTATGAAAGAGAAAGCTGCATTTGAAGAAAAGATACATGCTAAACCAATTATAAAGAAAGATAAAAATGCAGACATCAACAAAGGCATTATGAAGCTGTACTTTAATGGCGGGAAGAAAAAGAAAATTAGGGCGATAGATTTCGTCGGTACAATTGCTAAAATTAAAGGTGTTACAGCAGAAGATATAGGTATTATTACGATACAAGATAACGTTTCTTACGTTGAAATATTAAATGGAAAAGGACCACTTGTCTTGAAAGTCATGAAGACTACAACGATTAAAGGGAAACAACTAAAAGTTCATGAAGCAATTAAGTAAATAAAAAACTATCCACTTTAATAGGTGGATAGTTTTTTATTTATGATTCTTTTAAATTATCCACTAGTTGCTCCGCTAAACGTCTATACATATTACTTATAGTCACGAAGGATGTTAGTAGTAGAAATTTTTCTAGCTTTGTATCTTCTAAGGAAGAAATCTCATTTACTTCTGTAACACGGTTATTTACGTCTTGTTTAAAGCTTTCGACATTGCTTTCAGTAAGAGCAAGATAATTTTTGTATAACGTATTTAATTCGAATGAATCATCATTTAATAAGGAGTCATTTATAGTTTCTAATGAACTTTTTATGTCGTTAATGGAGAGAGCTCCCTTTAATTGATAAATTAGGCTAATTAAAATCATATGTTCTTTTGAATACTTTTTATTTTTGATAGGGATGAATAGTTTCCCTTTTGCGTAATTATTAATCATCGTTTTTGTTAATACTTTTTCATCATCAGTTCTCGTTGTATCTGCATAAGTATTCTCAAATAGTTGGACAACTTGATCTACATATAAGTCAACATTTGGAATATCCTCAAGTTTAATATTTTTTTCTAAATGCAATGTCTCAAGTAATTCATTTATATTTTCCACGTAGAATCCCTCACTTTTATAACTTAGCGGAACTTAATGTCTAATTAATATATCTTTAAATATGGTATTACGAAACAAATGAATTGTAAATGTTGACCTTAAAAAGAAATGTGTATATAATTACATGTAGTTATCAAAACTACATGTAATTATATGAGGGGTGTTATTATGAATGCTTATGTAAGGGAACCAGTTAATGCATTTACTCACTTAGGTGGAGCGATATTATCATTTATTGCCTTATTAGCTATGCTTGTGAAAGTTTCTATCAAGATGCCATCATTTGCTGCAATTACAGCTGTTATTTTATTTGGTATTGGAATGATGGTCCTTTATACGGCGTCAGCTGTATATCATAGTGTTGTGGCCAATGAGCGTGTTATTTACTTCTTTAGGAAGTTAGATCATTCTATGATTTTTATATTAATTGCAGGTACATATGCACCCTTTTGCTTAATTACATTAAATTCAGCAAGTGGTTTACTATTATTTTGTTTAGTCTATGCAACTGCGATTTGTGGCATTGTATTTAAAATGTTTTGGTTTAATTGTCCAAGATGGTTATCGACAGCAATTTATATTACGATGGGTTGGTTAATTGTTTTATTTTTTGCACCGTTAGCTGAGAATTTAAGTACAGGAGGCATTATTTTCTTAGTACTTGGGGGCATTTTTTATACAATTGGTGGATTTATTTATGGAACAAAGTCAAAATGGTTAGAGTTTAAATATATGGGGCATCATGAAATTTTTCATGTTTTTGTATTATTAGGTAGTCTTGCGCATTTTCTAAGTGTATATTGTTACGTAATTTAATAAAAAAACGCCACATAATTTTTATTATGTGGCGTTTTTTTATTACCTGATTAGAATCGTATATGTTATAAAATTATTATGGGATAAAATGTAAGTTTCTGTGTTCGCATGTTAAACATAGGATAAGAAATATGTGATATACTTTGAGAAGTTTATAATGAATGAAATATGGAGGACTATAATTATGGCAATACTTGTAACAGGTGGAGCAGGATATATTGGTAGTCATACATGTGTAGAATTACTAAATAGCGGTTACGAAGTTATAGTAGTGGATAATCTTTCGAATAGCTCGGTAGAATCTATAAATCGAGTGAAAGAAATAACAGGAAAACAATTTAAGTTTTATAAAGAAGATGTTTTAAATCGCGAAGCGCTTGACGCAATTTTTGAAGAAAATGCAATTGAAGCAGTTATTCACTTTGCAGGATTTAAAGCTGTAGGGGAGTCAGTAGCGATTCCATTAACATATTATCATAACAACATTACAAGCACGTTAGTGCTATGTGAAGTAATGCAGAAACATAATGTAAAGAAGATGATCTTTAGTTCATCTGCAACTGTATATGGTATCCCAGAAACGTCACCGATTACGGAGGAGTTTCCATTAAGTGCAACAAATCCATATGGTCAAACGAAATTAATGATTGAGCAAATTATGCGTGATGTAGCATTTGCAGATGCAGAATGGAGTATCGCATTACTTCGCTATTTCAATCCATTTGGTGCACACGAAAGTGGGCGTATCGGAGAAGATCCAAATGGAATCCCAAATAACTTAATGCCATATGTAACGCAAGTAGCAGTAGGTAAGTTAAAAGAATTAAGCGTATTCGGAAATGACTATCCAACGAAAGATGGAACAGGAGTCCGTGATTACATCCATGTTGTGGACTTAGCAAATGGTCATGTAAAGGCGCTTGAGAAAGTACTGAGTACAACAGGAGTAGATGCTTATAACCTGGGCACAGGCATGGGCTATAGTGTACTAGAGATGGTTGAAACGTTTGAAAAAGTTTCGGGCAAGAAAGTTCCTTATAAAATTACAGAGCGTCGCCCAGGTGATGTGGCAGTATGTTTTGCTGATGCATCGAAAGCAAAGCGTGAATTAGGCTGGGAGGCAACACGCGGATTAGAAGAAATGTGTGCAGATTCTTGGAAATGGCAATCAAATAATAAAAATGGCTATTTAGAAGTTTAATGATGAATATAAAAAAATGACCTTTGCATAAAAGCAAGAGGTCATTTTTTATTAAGTTTATTAGCGAACCTAGAAAAGAACGTTCGCTGTTTTAAATGATATGATTTTACAATATCGTATGCTAGAAGGTAGTAGAATGAGATAGAGGAATGTATTATTTTATTAATTTTTTATAGAAATTGAAAGCGTATTATTGAAAAGTATTCCAACACTTGTATCATTGCTAGAGTCCGTTTATAATCAAGGAATCCTAGTTCATGTTTTAATAGGATTAGTTATTATTGAAAGCGTTTTAAGTTCGCTCCTTTTCGAGGTAGGAGGTCTGACTTATTTGGATGAAAAATTATGTATGTAGTTTTAAATGGGAAGAAAAATAATATAAGTATCACTTTATAGTGTGGGGAGGTTAAAAGTGTGAAAGGTAAAGATTTTCACACGAATATATATGGGTTATGTAGGATTATTACTTTCAGGGGCAGCTTTATTTTTAAATAGTCTTGTTATATTAGGGAAAGCAGAGATGAAAAGTGCGGGTGTTTTTAATTTATTTGTGGGTGCACTACAAATTATTATTCCGTTTTATTTGATCATGATTTCTGACCAAAGCAATTGGACAGTGTATTCATATGCGGCTACTTTCTTATTTGGATTAACTTATTTATATGTAGGTGTTACTTTTATAAAAGGAATGGATAGTAGTGGTCTAGGATGGTTTTGTATTTGGGTAGCAATTATAGCCTTATTCTATATGGTTGTTTCATTTGTTCAATTCCATGATGTTGTTAATGCGTTAACGTGGTTTATGTGGGCATTACTTTGGTATTTATTCTTTGTATTAAATACACAAAAGAAGAACATTAATCAATATCTTGGAAGGATTGCCTTCGTACAATCATGGGTAACATTGACTTTACCTTCACTCTTTTATTTTATGGGAGTGTGGGGAGAGGGATTTGTATATGAACTATGGGTTTATGTATCAGTAATTTCTATTTTGTACTTCTGTTATTGTATTTATAAATATCGAGTACGTTAATATATTATCTGCATAAAGGCATGGAATCGTTAAACTGATTTCATGCTTTTTTATATATTAGCGTTTTATAATAAAAGAGGTGGTATCTTATAAATCATGAAAATGGGGATGATGAAATTGAAGAAAGTGTTGGTGCTAGGAGGAACAAGATTTTTTGGTAAACATTTAGTAGAGTACCTTTTGCAAGCTGGACACGATGTAACAATTGCCACGAGGGGAATTACCGAAGATTCTTTTGGTAATGCAGTAAAAAGAATAATTGTCGATAGAGAAGATGGAAAGCTACTAGAAGAGCGTCTAGAAGGAAAAAGTTATGATATTGTATACGATAATTTATGCTATAGCTCGAATGCAGCAAAGATAGTATGTGAAGTGTTACGAGGGAAAACGAAGAAATACGTTATGACATCTTCAATGGCTGTCTATGAACCTGCATTAAGCTTGTTAGAAGAGGACTTTAATCCAAATGAATATGCAATTACATATGGAGATAGGAATGATTTTAATTATAGTGAAGGAAAGAGATTAGCCGAAGCGGTTTTATTTCAATATGCAACATTCCCAGTCGTTGCAGTACGTTTTCCAGTTGTTATTGGAGAAAATGATTATACGAAAAGGTTACAATTTTACGTTGAATGTATCGTGAACCAAAAACCTATCGCTATGGATCATGTAGATGGAACTTTGTCATTTATACATGAAAAAGAAGCGGGAGAGTTTCTAGCTTGGTGCGGAATGGAAAATGTGAGAGGACCAATTAACGCATGTAGTAATGGTGTAGTTTCTACGGAAGAAATTATTCATTTTATAGAAGAGAGGACGGGAATAAAAGCACTCATTCAGGAAGGTGGGGAAAATATAGCTCCTTATAATGAGGTAACTAACTGTACGTTACATAATGGAAAGGCTCGTGAATTTGGATTTTTGTTCCGAGAGCTGAAACTAGAAATAAAAAATATTTTAAAACATTATATAAATACAATGAAGTAATCATAAATCCCCCGGTGGCAATCCGGGGGATTCTGGAGGATTTCGACAATACTGATTTTACATTACCAAATTTACCTTATACGTACGACTAATGTTTTTGTGATTGAATTGCTTGTAAATACTTCTCGTTTACTTGGTCCCAGTTTACTGTATGCCACCAGTTGGTAACAAACTCTGGGCGCCTATTTTGATACTTTAAATAATAAGCATGTTCCCATACATCAATTACGAGTAAGGGGATTTTCCCTTCTTGCAAAGGTGTATCTTGATTTGGTGTACTCATAACAGAGAGTTCCTCACCGTCAAGAACAAGCCATCCATAGCCACTTCCAAAACGACTAATAGCTGCTTTGGAAAGTTGATCTTTTAAGTTGTCAAAGGTATTGAAATAATAATCAATTACTTTTGCAACGTCTCCATTAGGCTCACCGCCACCTCGTGGGCTCATCACTTCCCAAAAAAGACTATGACAATAGTGACCACCACCGTTATTTCGTACAGCTGTAACAATTTCCTTCGGTAAAGCATCTAAATTACATAGCAATTCTTCTAAAGATTTATTATGTAATTCAGTATAATTTTCTAAAGTAGCATTTAAATTGTTTACGTATGTCGCATGGTGCTTTCCATGATGAATGGAAAGTGTATTGCTATCAATATGTGGCTCTAGTTCATCATAGTCATATGAAAGCTTTGGCAATTGAAATGAAGACATAACATTACCTCCTTTCGATTTAAAAAGTTGGTCTAGGTAAAAATACTTTACCTGAGTCAAAAATACACCCATTTTCCATATAAGTCAATAGTAAGTCTATTAATTTTCTGAAAAATATTACAATAAAAGTAACACTCTCACTTTCATTTGTGACTCCTATCCTTTTTGCTTATACTGTAAAGTAGCAGGGTTTTGTTGAAATAGAAGGAGATTGTTTATGAGTAAAACGAAACAATTAATAGAGGAAGCAAGTAATTTTATTACGACTTGTTATAAGGAGCTTCATAAAGAACAATTGATAGAAGAACGTATAAAAGAAATTCAAATTGAGATAGAGCAGACAGGGACATATGAGCATACATTTGAAGAACTTGTTCATGGTTCACGAATGGCATGGCGTAACAGTAATAGATGTATTGGAAGACTATTTTGGAGTAAGATGCACATATTAGATGCGCGCGAAGTAAATGATGAAGAGGGTGTATATAATGCATTAATTCATCATATTAAATATGCAACGAACGACGGGAAAGTTAAACCAACCATTACGATTTTTAAGCAATATCAAGGTGAGGAAAATAATATAAGAATTTATAATCACCAATTGATTCGATATGCAGGATATAAAACAGAGACGGGAGTGATTGGTGACTCTCATTCCGCTACATTTACAGACTTTTGTCAGGAGCTTGGTTGGCAAGGGGAAGGTACGAATTTCGATGTATTGCCACTTGTGTTCTCTATAAACGGGAAGGCGCCTACATATAAAGAAATTCCGAGAGAAGAAGTAAAAGAAGTGCCAATTGAACACCCAGAATACCCTATTTCATCACTTGGAGTAAAATGGTATGGGGTTCCAATGATCTCAGATATGCGCTTAGAAATTGGCGGTATTTCTTATACAGCCGCTCCGTTCAATGGATGGTATATGGGAACAGAAATTGGGGCGCGCAACTTAGCAGATCATGATCGTTATAATTTACTTCCAGCTGTTGCGGAAATGATGGATTTAGATACATCGAGAAATGGTACGTTATGGAAAGATAAGGCGTTAATTGAGTTGAATATTGCTGTACTACACTCCTTTAAAAAACATGGAGTTAGTATTGTTGATCACCATACCGCTGCACAACAATTTCAGCAATTTGAGAAGCAAGAAGCTGCTTGTGGTCGTGTTGTAACAGGTAATTGGGTATGGCTTATTCCACCATTATCTCCAGCTACCACCCACATTTATCATAAACCGTATCCGAAAGAAATTTTGAAGCCAAATTTCTTTCATAAATAATATTTAGTGTAGGTTTTTTCTGTGAAATATAATTTTTTTAAATTACTGTTATGTAGCAAATGGAAGCCTTTACTCTCGGTTATTTTTGGAAGAGGCTTTTTGAACCAAGGAGTTCCTTATGTTATAATCAAATTTCTGTTTCGAAGACCTTATAGAAATATAAGGTCTTTTGTTTTACTTTTTTTGTAAGAGGAAGAGATTTTTTCTTTTTAATAAGGGATTTGGCATATTTTTAGGGACAACATAAGTATGTGGGAAGTCGATAAAATGTTATGCATATATAATTATTGTGTTTTGGTTTTAAACAATAAAACATAATAAAGTTGTTTTTTTAGATTGCTGAGGAAGGAGGAAGTGTAAATGAGGATGAAGAGTCGAAAAACTGATTGGCCTGTATTTATTATTAGTGGTGGTTCACTTTTATTATTTGTAATTGCAGTTTTTTTGAACAAGGATTATGTAGAGAGTGCGATTAATAAAAGTTTCGCTTTTTCAATTAAATATTTCGGTGCCTTCTGGCAAGTTTTATTATTAGGTACATTTATTGTTGCGATGTGTATGGCGTTCTCCAAATATGGGAGAGTTAAGCTTGGAGGATTAGAAAAACCTGAGATTAGTACGGCAAAATGGCTTGCTATTATTATGTCTACATTACTTGCCGGAGGTGGCGTTTTTTGGGCAGCAGCAGAGCCAATGTATCATTTGATGACGGTGCCACCAATACATGATGGTATATCTGCTGGAACGAAAGAAGCAGTCATGCCTGCTTTAGCACAAAGTTATATGCATTGGGGATTTTTAGCATGGACGATTTTAGGTACAATTAGTGCGGTAGTTATGATGTATGGACATTATCATAAAGATATGCCGCTAAAACCTCGAACGCTTTTATATCCTATTTTTGGGGAAAAATTAAGAAAGAGCCTGCTTGGAACGATAATTGATGCAGCTGCAATTATTGCAGTAGCTGCAGGTACAATTGGCCCAATTGGATTTTTAGGTTTACAAGCAAGTTATGGATTACAAGAATTATTTGGAATTTCTGATGTGTTTACTACTCAATTAGCAATTATTGTTTGTGTGGTGGCCGTGTCTACCATATCGGCAGTAACAGGTATTGATAAAGGGATTCAAATTATAAGTAATTTAAATGTTAGATTAGCAATTGTATTAATGGCATTCATATTACTATTTGGGCCAGGTGGATTTATTATTGATTCGTTTGTTTCTTCGTTTGGATTTTATGTAAATGAGTTTATACCGATGAGCACATACCGTGGTGATACAAGTTGGTTAGGATCTTGGACAATCTTTTTCTGGGGATGGTTTATTGGATACGGACCAATGATGGCAATTTTAGTGAGTCGAATTTCAAGAGGGAGAACGATTCGAGAAATCATCGTTGCAATTGGAATTATCGCACCTATTATTACAACGTTTTGGTTTACTATATTAGGTGGATCAGGCGTGTTTTATGAGTTGATGAATCCTGGGTCTATCTCGGACGCATTAAGTGAATCTGGTATGCCGGCAGCTATGATTGCAATTACAGGGCAATTGCCACTTTCTAATATTATTGGACCAGCATTTCTTTTATTAACAATTTTATTTGTAGTGACAACAGGAGATTCAATGGCTTATTCCATTTCAATGGCAGTGACTGGAGACGGAGATCCTAGAATTAGTTTGCGAATTTTTTGGTCGCTTATTATGGGGGCAGTTGCAGCAATTCTTTTATATATGGGTGAAGGAAGTATTAATGCTCTACAATCGTTTATCGTAGTAACGGCAGTTCCGGTATCAATTTTATTATTCCCAATGCTATGGTTAGCACCTAAAGTTGCGGGAGAATTAGCATTAAAACAAGGTATTGTAAAAGAAGAAGATAAAACTGCATTCTTATTTCAGAAGGCTAGTAAATCAAAATAAATAAACACGTAAAAGAGGAAGCATCTTAAATGAGATGCTTCCTCTTTTACGTTTAATCTAATACTTTCCCCTTTGTTTCTGGTACACATAGTAGCATTGTAATTAACCCGATTGGGTAGATGATAAAAATCAAGGACAATGCTCCAAGTAGGTTGCCACCTGTAGCAAGTAAGCCAATAATAACAGGTCCAAATCCAGCTAATCCACGTCCTGTACCGAAAATAAAGTTTTCTGCGGTAGAGCGAGCCTCAGCAGGATAGTTCTCAGCTAAAATTGCTCCAAATCCTCCCATCATTCCATTTGCAAAGAATCCAAGCAATGCACTTCCCCATAATAATAATGTTGAATCTGTGAATAAGAAGAAGTAAATGAGACAGTATACTGTACCACCAATATAATAGATTGCAAAAGTTTTACGACGACCAATTTTATCAGCCAGAATACCAAAGATTGCAATTCCAATTAGCATACCGATGGTAGAAATGAACATCCAGCCACTTGCTTTTGCTAATGTATAGTTATATTTATTTGCTAAAATAGTGGGCATCCATGTGAAGATTCCGTAATATCCGAAGTTCTGGATAAACGACATAATAATAAGACCGATTGTTGTAATTGTTACTTTTTTATTGGCAAATAACTTTCGAAGTGGGAATTTTTTTATATGTTTTAGTTGTTCTGCTTCAGTAGTTGTTAATTTACCTGCAGCTTCTTTTTGCAATAGTTCCTTTTTGTAGCGTTGTTTTTGCTCCCATATTTTCGGTTCACTTAAACTTTTGCGGACATAGACAGCTAGTAAAGCTGGAATTAATCCAAATAAGAAAACGGCTCTCCATCCAAAGTGCGGGACAATAAATGCTGGAAGGATTGAAGCAACCAATACACCAAATTGCCATCCAAGTGCAACAACAGATGTCGCTTTAGCACGCATTTCTTTAGACCATGTTTCTGTTACGATGGCCATTCCGATTCCGAATTCACCACCAACTCCCATTCCAACTAAAAAGCGCAGAATTAATAATTGCCAGTAGTCTGTTGCGAAATAAATGAGTGCGGTTGCTAGTGAAAACAGTAAGATTGTGAAGGCCATTGTACGAATACGGCCAAATAAATCAGCAATAAATCCAAATAAATAAGAACCAATTAACATCCCTATTGTGGTAGCTAATGTTAAGTTTCCACCTTCAACAGGACTTAAGTGAAACTCTTTTAAAATATAGACAAGTACGAAAGATAATAGCAACATATCTAAACCTTCTGCTGCATATCCTAGCGCAGAACCAAATAATGTTTTATATCTTTTCGCTTTCGTCTCCTCTGTTGTTTGTTGTACATCAGTAGTGACGTTCATTATTACTCCTCCTTATTTTCTACAGTCGCTATGGAAGAATAACAAAAGGCCTTCTCACCTGATATGATGAGAAGGCCAAAAAAGCATACGTATCCCCAAAAAAGAACATACGTATATTGTATTCCGACTTCCTTCTCAACCTCACGGGGTTGGGTTAAAGGACTGTATTATATTACTTTATTTTTAGCACTCTTCTATTGTATTGTCAAATAAAGAGAAAGTTATTATGTGTAAAATATTTCAAAAAACATTTCGTTCTTCTTGACGCCGACTTCATTATTTTCCCATAATAAAACTAACTAAATAAAAAGGAATGAATCAAAGATGCTAAATTTAGTACTCATGATGATTGAACGAGTCGGACTTATAGTTATTTTAGGATTTTTACTCTCTCATATTAAAACTTTCAGACGCCTCCTTCATAAACAGGATGGCTATGTAGATAAGCTTAAGCTTATTTGTATTTTTTCGGTATTTACAATTGTAAGCAATTACACTGGGATTGAAATAGCAGGAAATACGATTATGAATGAAAACTGGTTACAAGGTGTTTCTTCGTCAAGCACAATTGCGAATACGCGTATTATGGGTGTTGGTATTAGCGGCTTACTTGGTGGCCCTATTGTAGGGGTTGGAGTAGGATTTTTTGCTGGTATTCATCGTTATATGCTTGGTGGTACGACAGCGTTAAGCTGCGCAATCTCTTCTATTTTAGCTGGGATTATAACTGGTTATATCGGATATATTTTCAAAAAATATAATCGTACAATTACTCCTAAGTTTTCAGCAGTTTTAAGTATTTTTATCGTATCTTTAGAAATGCTTATGATTTTATTAATTATAGAGGATGGAATTAGCGTTGTGAAAACAATAGCGATACCGATGATTCTTGTAAATAGTTTTGGCAGTTTTATTTTACTTTCTATGATACAAGCTATTTTGCGTCAGGAGGAGAATGCAAAAGCGCTTCAGACTCATAAAGTATTGCGTATTGCTGATAAAACGTTACCGTATTTTCGGCAAGGCTTAACAGAAGAATCGTGTAAGCATGTGGCACAAATTATTCACCGCTTTACAGGAACGGATGCGGTATCTTTAACAGATACAGAGAAAATATTAGCGCACGTTGGATTAGCATCAGATCATCATATTCCTTCACATAGTTTAATAACTGGTTTGTCGAAAGAAGTTTTAAATACAGGGAAAATAATGAAAGCAAAATCACGTGAGGTCATTAATTGTCAACATGAAGGATGCCCTTTGCAAGCGGCGATTGTTATTCCACTAACTTCGCATGGAAATACGATAGGGACATTAAAACTGTATTTCAAAAATCCTAACCAGTTAAGTCGTGTGGAAGAGGAATTAGCAGAAGGGTTAGCAAAAATATTCTCTACACAACTTGAATTAGGGGAAGCTGAGTTGCAAAGTAAATTACTTCAAGATGCGGAGATAAAAGCATTACAAGCGCAAATTAACCCGCACTTTTTATTCAATGCGATTAATACAGTATCAGCTTTATGCCGAACAGATGTAGAAAAAGCAAGGAAGTTATTATTACAGCTCAGCGTGTATTTCCGTTGTAATTTGCAAGGAGCACGTCAGTTATTGATTCCGCTAGAACAAGAATTAAACCATGTACAGGCATACTTATCACTAGAACAAGCACGGTTCCCAAATAAGTATGAGGTAAAGATGTATATTGAGGATGAGCTAAAGACAATTTTAGTACCACCATTTGTTCTTCAACTATTGGTTGAAAATGCATTGCGACACGCTTTTCCGAAGAAGCAACCAGTATGCGAAGTGGAAGTGCATGTTTTTGAAAAAGAGGGTATGGTTCACTTTGAAGTAAAAGATAATGGACAGGGAATTGAGGAAGAACGTTTAGAACAATTAGGAAAGATGGTAGTTTCGTCAAAGAAAGGGACTGGAACAGCTTTATATAATATTAACGAACGTCTTATTGGTTTATTTGGGAAAGAAACGATGCTTCATATCGAAAGTGAATTAAATAAAGGGACGGAGATTACCTTTATTATTCCAAAAAAAGTAGGGGAGGAAGAACCGGGTGTTAAAAGTATTAGTAGTTGACGATGAAATGTTAGCACGTGATGAACTAAAGTATCTATTAGAGAGGACGAAAGAAGTTGAGATAGTTGGTGAGGCTGATTGTGTGGAAGACGCATTAGAAGAACTAATGCAAAGTAGACCAGATATTGTGTTTTTAGATATTCAATTATCCGATGATAACGGATTTGAAATCGCGAATATATTAAAGAAGATGAAAAATCCACCTGCAATTGTATTTGCTACGGCCTATGATCAATATGCGTTGCAAGCATTTGAAGTAGATGCGTTAGACTACATTTTAAAACCATTTGATGAAGAGCGTATTGTGCAGACATTAAAGAAGTATAAAAAACAAAAACAAGCGCAAACAGAAACGAAGCACGAAATAAAGGGGACAGATGTAACAGCAGAGATGCATAAATTAGCATTACCAATTGAAGAATCAATCGTACTTGTGAATATTGAAGATATTATATATGTAGGGCTTGTAGATGGGAAAGTAACAGTAAAAACAATGAGGGAAACGTATGTAACACATGATACACTTGTAATTTTAGAGAAGAAGTTACCACAAGCAAGCTTCATGCGTGTACACCGTAGTTTTATTGCGAATATTAATCATATTACTGAAATTCAGCCATGGTTCAATTCTACTTATAATTTAATTATGAAAGAAGGATCGAAAGTACCTGTTAGCCGTACATATGCAAAAGAACTCAAGAAGCTGCTTCGTATTTAAGAAGCAGCTTTTGTATTTCATCCTTTTATATTTGTAACTGATTCTGTATATTTGACGTTCTGTTATGTAAACGCTTACTTATTCGTTTACATCCTATACAATAAAGGTACCAAATCGAAAGAGGTGGCCAAAATGAGTACGAAAAAAGTATATAGTTTCTTATCACAAGCATTCATATTCTCAGCTATTATGTTAATTTCTAATATTATTGCAACACATTTACCAATTCCAATGCCTTCATCGGTAATCGGGTTAGTTATTTTATTTAGTCTATTATGTTTAAAAGTTATTAAATTGGAGCAAGTTGAATCACTTGGAACAGCTTTAACAGGTATTATTGGATTCTTATTCGTCCCATCAGGTATTTCAGTTATTAATTCTCTTGGTGTAATGGGGCAGTACTTTGTACAAATTTTAACTGTAATTGTTGTCGCAACAGTTATTTTACTCGCTGTAACAGGATTATTTGCACAATTCATTTTAGGAAAAGATGAGAAAGAAACAGAAGATACAAAAGAATTGAAAGTAGTAAATAAAGGACGCAAGCACGGAAAGGTTGCGTAACCACTACATTTATATATTGTTAGGAGGTAATAAACATGGCAAGCACAATGACTCCATATTTCGGAATCGTCGTTTCATTAATCGCATACGGGATCGGAACATTATTATTCAAGCATTCAAAAGGATTCTTTTTATTTACACCATTATTCGTAGCGATGGTATTAGGGATTGTCTTTCTAAAGGTAGGTAACTTTACTTTTGAAGAATATAATACTGGCGGAAAAATGATTAGTTTCTTCTTAGAACCAGCAACAATTGCATTCGCTATCCCACTATATAAACAAGTAGATAAGTTAAAAAAATATTGGTGGCAAATCTTATCGGCTATCGTGGTTGGATCTATTTGCTCAGTAATTGTCGTGTTTATTGTTGCAAAAGCAATCGGTTTAGATACAGCAGTAATGAATTCAATGTTACCACAAGCAGCAACAACAGCAATTGCGTTACCAATTTCAGAAAGTATTGGTGGTATTCCAGCAATTACATCTTTTGCAGTTATTTTTAACGCAGTTATCGTATACGCATTAGGGGCATTATTCTTAAAAACATTTAGAGTGAAACATCCGATTGCAAAAGGTTTAGCACTTGGAACAGCGGGCCATGCATTAGGAGTTGCAGTAGGAATTGAAATGGGTGAGGTAGAGGCAGCGATGGCAAGTATTGCTGTAACGGTAGTTGGGGTTGTAACAGTAGTTGTCATCCCAATGTTTATGCCATTCATTGGATAGTAAAACTGACTTAAAAAATAAGAAAAGCAAGCTATTTGTAGGACAGATTTCTACTGATAGCTTGCTTTTTATGTTACAGTAGTGGTAAGACCTATTTAAAAAAATGGAAGTTTCCTTAAATCTTCATTAATACTATGTAGAATACGTTTTGAATTAGGGCATTGTATTGTAAAATAAGAAGTAAGCTACTTATATACCTGTTAAGGTAGGCATATAATGAGTTTATAAAAATCTTAATATGAATGAATAATTAAAAGTAGAAAAGAGAGAGAAATCTACTTATTAACGTTTTAGTTTATAGGACAGGAGAGAGTATTCGTCGATTATGCAAATAAAAAACCTGTTTCAAAGCAAAGGATTTCAGAGGTTACTCGTATTAGTAATACTTGCTCTCGTGTTATACGGGCTGCAAAGTATGTTGAATTTAATATTAATTACGTTTATTCTCACGTATTTAATGGATCGATTCCAAAAGTTTATTTCCCGCAAATTAGATCATTTCATGCCTATTAATCGAAAAATTATTATAGCATTTCTATATGTAATGTTAATTGGTGGAATTGCTATTACGTTATTTAAATATTTACCAGTATTGACGATACAAATTTCACAACTGATTTACCAATTCAATGTATTTTTAAGAAACCCACCAGATAGTGAACTAATTAAGTATGCAGTTAATGCTGTCAATCATATGGAGCTTTCTAAATATGTAGGACAAGGCGTAGACATTTTGTATAAATCGATTACAAATGTTGGTAAATTCGGCCTTCAAGTTTTACTTTCTTTAATTTTGAGTTTGTTTTTCTTACTAGAAAAATCTCGTATTTTTGGTTTTACTGCAAAGTTTAAAGAAAGCAGGCTTGCAATTTTCTATACTGAAATTGAGTACTTCGGAAAGAAATTTGCACGTTCATTTGGAAAGGTAATCGAAGCACAATTTTTAATTGCTGTTGTTAACTGTGTTCTTTCAGTTATCGCATTATGGATATTAGGATTCCCGCAATTATTGGGTTTAGCGTTAATGATTTTCTTGCTTGGCTTAATTCCAGTAGCGGGGGTTATCATTTCGTTATTCCCACTTTGTATGATTGCTTACAATATTGGCGGTATTATGTACGTTGTTTATATTTTAGTTATCGTAACAGTGATTCATGCGCTTGAAAGTTACGTATTAAATCCGAAGTTTATGTCGCAAAAAACAAATTTACCGATTTTCTATACTTTTATGGTATTAATTTTCTCAGAGCACTTTTTAGGTGTATGGGGATTAATTATCGGTATTCCAATCTTCATTTTCTTACTAGATGTTTTAGACGTAACAAGTGATGAAATTGAGAAGGATGTTGGAACAAAATAAAGTGAAGTGAAGAAAAAGCATCGATGTTCGATGCTTTTTCTTTTATAACATTATGTTTCTTATGCCATACTGTAAGGAGAATATAGAATAGGGGTGAAGTAATGGCTTTAAATGAAAAGGTAGAATTAGCTACATTTGCTGGAGGGTGTTTCTGGTGTATGGTTTCTCCGTTTGAAGAGATGGAGGGAATTATACAGGTTGTTTCAGGGTATACAGGCGGTCATAAAGAGGACCCAACGTATAAAGAAGTGTGCTCGGAAACAACAGGACATTATGAAGCGGTACAAATTACATTTGATGCAAATAAAATGCCGTATGAGGAGTTATTAAATATATATTGGAGACAAATTGATCCGACTGATGTAGGTGGGCAATTCCACGACCGCGGACAGTCTTACGAAACAGTGATTTTTTATCATAATGAAGAACAACATAAAAAAGCAGAGGCCTCAAAAGAAGAGCTTGAGCAGAGTGGGCGCTTTTCAAAACCAATTGCGACAAAAATACTACCAGCAGCTACATTTTATCCAGCTGAAGAATATCACCAAGGATATCATAAGAAAAACACATTCCGCTATGAGTTATATCGTAAAGGCTCAGGACGAGATGCTTTTATTAAGCAACATTGGCCAAAGGATAATGCTCATTTAAAAGAAAAACTCAATGAGATGCAGTTTTATGTAACACAGGAAAATGGTACAGAACCACCATTTCGAAATGAGTATTGGAACCATAAAGAGGAAGGTCTTTATGTAGACGTCGTTTCCGGTGAGCCGTTGTTTACTTCTCTAGATAAATTTGATAGTGGATGTGGATGGCCTAGTTTTACAAAACCAGTTATGTCAGCAAGTGTGAAAGAAAAGATGGATGTGAGTCATAATATGACACGTACAGAAGTGAGAAGTAAAGAGGGAGATTCACATCTTGGGCACGTATTTCCAGACGGTCCAGGACCAAATGGCCTTCGTTACTGTATTAATTCCGCAGCTCTTCGATTTATTCCAAAAGAGGAATTAGAGAAAGAAGGCTATGGCGATTTCCTAATCTTGTTTGGAAATAAAAAATAACCTCGCAGTTAGCGAGGTTATTTTTTTGTTATTTTGTTTTTTTCTTTTTAAATTTGCTTAATACTTCATAGACGATTGGAACAATAAGAAGTGTTAATAAAGTTGAACTTGTTAATCCACCAATTACCGTTACACCAAGTCCTTTAGAAATTAAGCCACTACCTTCAAATCCTAATGCAAGCGGGATAAGAGCACCGATTGTTGCAATTGCAGTCATTAAGATTGGTCGAAGGCGTGTTGCACCAGCTTCTAATAAAGCTTCACGTGTTGATAGACCTTCATTTTCTTTATGAATAACGCGGTCGATAAGCACGATTGCATTTGTTACAACGATACCGATTAACATAAGCGCACCAATCATTGCAGAGACACTTAATGTTTCACCAGAGATTAATAAGGCAACAAGAGCCCCGATGATTGTGAATGGTAGTGAGAATAAAATTGCGAATGGTGCAAGGGCACCGCCAAATGTAACGACAAGAACGAAGTATACAATGGCAATCGCAGCTAACATCGCTAGGCCAAGTTGCTTGAATGATTCTTCAATATCTTTAGTAACACCGCCCATGGAAACATCTACACCAGAAGGAAGATCCATTTTATCTACTTCTTTTTGTACTGCAGTAGATGCTTTTGAAACGTCATCAGATGTTAATTTGGCACTAACCTCTGCATAAACACGTCCATCTCGGTGTGTTACTGTATTCGATGTTTCACCTTCTTTTACAGTCATAACATCTTTCACAGCTACTTCATTACCAAGTGGTGTTGTAATTTTGCGATTTGTTAAGTCATCGATTGTTTCATAATTTTGTTTTTCAGCTTCTACATATACATTGATATCTTTACCGTCTTTTTTAATTGTTGTCAGAACAGGGCGATCATGTTGATTAGAAAGTCCCATTCCAATTTGAGCAGCCGTTAAGCCCATTTTACTTAGCTTTTCTTGATCTGCGACTAAAGTGTACTCTGCATATGTTTTTGCAATACTAGAATCTATATCTTTTAAGTCTTTATTTTTCTTCATGATATTTTGAATATCTTTTACGACAGGCTTAATGTCTTCTGAGCTATCTCCGTAAACGTATAGTTTAATTTCATTACTACCGCCACTTGCTCCGAAGTCTTGGTTTTTCCATTCGCCTTTGCCAGACATCTTCTGTAAATCTTTAACGACTTGTTCTTTCTCTTTTTCAAAGTTTTTCGTGTCGTTATCATATTGCACGAAGAACATTGCTTGGTTTGATTGACCAGGACTCATTGGATTCTCTCCACCTAATGAGAACTGAATTGTTTTGACGTCTTTATTATCTTGGAAGTGCTTCTCAGCTTTTGTTGCAATTTTTTCAACGTCTTCTAACGTTTGACCTGGTTCAGGGTTGTATGTTGCAATGATCATTTTTTCTTCTTCAGAAGGTAAGAAACTTACACCGATAACTGGTACAAGTGCAAGACTACCAACTAATAGAAGGACAGCGATACTTGATGTAATAATTTTGTGATTTAAAGCCCATGCAAGTATGCGTTTATAACCATTTGCTAATTTACTTGGTTTTTCTTCATGATGTACTTCTTTTTCCCTCATGCTCTCTTTCTTAAATAAGGAATGGGCTAGCATCGGTACGATTGTAACTGCTACTAGTAACGACGCTAATAAAGCGAAGACGATAGTTAAGGCGAATGGTAAGAACATTTCACCAATCATACCTTTTACAAGCCCTAGCGGTAAGAATACAGCGATTGTTACAATGGTAGAAGACATAATCGGGATAAACATTTCTTTCGTAGCTTCACGAATTAAATCTTTTCCGCGCAATTTCTCTTCTGATAACGACATACGTCGATAAATATTTTCAATAACAACAATTGAGTCATCGACAACGCGGCCTATAGCAACTGTCATTGCTCCAAGTGTCATAATGTTAAGCGTAATATCCATTTGCTTTATGACTAAAACAGCAATTAATAAAGAAAGTGGTATTGAAACGACAGAGATTAACGTTGTTCGAATATTTCGTAGGAACAGCATAATAATAACAATCGCAAAGATAGCACCGAAAATTGCTTTGCTCAGCATTGTTTCTACTGATTTTTCAATAGGTGCACCTTGGTCGAATGTTGAAATAATCTCTAAGTCTTTATACTTTTTCTCAAGTTCTTTTACTTTATCTTTTACTGCATTTACAACATCAACTGTATTTGCATCAGAGGCCTTCACAATTTGAATTCCAATTGCTTCTTTTCCATTTGTTCGAGAAATGGATTCTGCTTTCCCAACTTCTTTAATGTCAGCAATTTCGTCTAATGTAACTGTTGGAATCCCGTTCATAGCAGCTGGATTCATTTGCGGCGTTTGTGCACCAGCGCCAGCATTTTGACTACCTTGACCGTTAGGTGAGGAAGGTATAGCTGGGATTTTGAGTTCTTTTAATGTTTTAATCGTTGTAATATTGCCATCTACAACAACTGATTTTTCCGTGTCTTTAAATGTGTATAAGCCAAGTGGTAAAGATACATCCGATCCCTTAATTACATTTTTTACAGTATCTTCACTTAGTCCTAGTTCTTTCATTTTATCTTTCTTGAAGACGAGCTGTACTTCGTCTACTTGTTGACCAGCAATTTGAACAGATGCAACACCATCAAGTCCTTTTAATCCTGGTACAACATTTTTTTCTACATTTTCAGTTAAGGTAGCTAAAGATTCATTCTTGCTTGCTACGCTTAACGAAATAACAGGAAAAGCATTGAAGTTTACTCGTGAAACTTTAGGGTCTTTAACACCGTCTGGGAGCTTCACATTCGTAAGAGCTTCTTTAATTTCTGTTTCTGCTTTTTCCATATTTTTATCAAAATCGTATTCTATTTGAATAGAAGATGCGTTTTGAAAAGATGATGAGCTTACAACGTTAACACCGCTTAAATTTTGTAGTTGTTCTTCCATCGGCTTTGAAACTTTATCAGCTACTTCTTCTGGTGTAGCACCAGGATAGACCGTAGTTACTGTTACAATCGGTGTTGTAATATCAGGAATTGTTTCCAGCTTCATATTGAGTCCAGAGTAGATCCCGGCAATAGTAACAATAATGGTTAGTAGCCAAACTGCGAACTTACTTTTTAACGAGAAATTGATGATTTTGTTCATGTTTGCGCTCCCTTTTTATTATATTGAC
Organism: Bacillus cereus group sp. BfR-BA-01347; assembly: GCF_022663835.1. NCBI lineage: Bacteria > Bacillati > Bacillota > Bacilli > Caryophanales > Bacillaceae > Bacillus > Bacillus cereus group sp. BfR-BA-01347. Next base: position 64,288 of record NZ_JAKUGG010000018.1, read on the forward strand.
CAACTGGTCAGTCTAACACATAATATAACTGACCGCTCGGTCAATCGTCAATAAAAAGAGATGGTATAATACATTTATAATAAGATGCGAGATTAAATTTAGGAGAGAAGATATGAAAGAAAAAGAGCGTTTAATTATAGAATCGGCTATGAAGTTATTTGCTACTAAGGGTGTAAATGCGACATCAGTGCAGGAAATTGTGACAGCTAGTGGTATATCTAAGGGAGCTTTTTACTTATATTTTAAATCGAAAGATGAGCTTTTATTAGCGACACTTCGATATTATTATGACAAAATCCAAAAGAAAATGCTGGATATTGAACAAGAGTCTTTATTACCACGTGAAAAATTTGCAAAACAATTACATTGTCAGTTTAATGATATACAAAAGCATAAAGAATTTATTATTATGCATGCGAGAGAAAATGCGATTCCGTTTAATAAAGAAGTAGAAGAATTTATGATGCGGATGAAGTTAGAGTCTCATGCATTTTATCGGAATAGTTTATTGTCCATTTATGGTGAAAAGGTTATGCCATATTTATTGGATTTAGTAATTATGGTAGAAGGCATATGCCGTGGGTATTTAGAATTAATTATTTTACAAGCACCAGAAATCGATTTATCGTATGTCGCTGCTTTTATTTTAAAAAGAGTAGATCATTTAGTAGATGGCTTAGTAGAATCTTCGGAAGAACCTATTTTACATGAAGAAAAGCTTGGAGAATTTCTTTGTAAATCCGAGCTCATTAAGGAACAAGTTAAAGAGCATTTTTTAAAAGAAATTATTGTATTTAAGCGTAATTTAGCTGATCAATTAGAGGATGATGAGTTGTTAGTAACGTTAGATGTTTTAGAGGCTGAAATACGATTGCTTAATCCAAGAATTCCGGTAATTAGAGGTATGTTAGCAAACTTAGAGGCGTATCCGGAATTAAAAGAATTTCAATTACGCCTTATAGGATACTACAATATAAAAAATTCTTAATAAAAATAAGTAAAAAACTCCTTGTCTACACAAGGAGTTTTTTCTTAAAGACTACTTACTGTTTTGAGACCATTCTTCAACATCCCAAACTTTTGTGATCCAATCTTCATAGAAGTCCGGTTCGTGACATACAAGGAGAATTGTTCCTTTATATGCTTTCATAGCCTTCTTAAGTTCCGCTTTTGCTGTAACATCAAGATGGTTTGTCGGCTCATCAAATAATAGCCAGTTACTTTCCTCACCCATTAGCTTACATAAACGAACTTTTGCTTGTTCTCCACCACTTAATTGACTTAATGGGCGAGAAATATGTTCATTTTTTAATCCGCATTTTGCTAACATTGCACGAATTTGATGCTGGTCTAAACCAGGGAATGTATTCCATACATCATCAATTGGTGTTATATTATCAGCTTTAACTTCCTGTTCAAAGTATGCAGGCTCTAAGAAGTCACCAAGGCTTGTTTTACCGCTTAAAGGTTTAATTTTACCTAAGATTGTTTTTAGTAACGTTGATTTACCAACACCGTTACATCCAACAATAGCAATTTTTTCACCACGTTCAATCGTCATTGATAGCTTTGGTAGTAGAGGATGCGTATATCCGATTTCTACATTTTCACCTTCAAAGACGAAGCGGCTACTTGCGCGACTTTCTTTAAATGAGAATTCAGGTTTAATCGCTGTTTCTGGGCGATCAATAAGTTCCATGCGATCAAGTTGTTTTTGACGACTCTTTGCACGACCTGTCGTTGAATAACGAGCCTTGTTCTTTGCAATGAAGTCTTCTTGTTTTTTGATAAACTCACGCTGCTTTTCATAAGCGTTTATATGTTGATTTTTATTGATTTCTGCTAGTTCTAGGAATTTTTCATATGTCGCTGTATAGCGTGTCATTTTTGTGAATTCTAGATGGAAAATAACATCAACACATTTGTTCATAAATTCCGTATCATGAGAAATCAATAAGAATGCATGTGGGTATTCTTTTAAATAATTTGTTAACCAATGAATATGTTCAACGTCTAAATAGTTAGTAGGTTCATCAAGCAATAACACTTCTGGCTGTTCAAGTAATAGCTTTGCAAGCAATACCTTTGTACGTTGTCCACCACTTAGTGCTGAAACATCACGATCTAAACCAATTGCATCAATTCCAAGACCACGTGCAGCCTCTTCAATTTTCATATCTAGTAAGTAGAAACCACCTGCTTCAAGTGCATCTTGTATTTCTGCCATTTGCTCAAGAAGTTCTTCTAGTTCTTCTGGTGTAGCAGTTCCCATTTTTTCTGTAACTTCATTTAAAGCTTTTTCCTTTTCGAATAACGGTAAAAATGCATCCGCTAGTACGTCACGGATTGTACGCCCAGGTGTTAAAACAGTATGCTGATCTAAGTAGCCGTAATGTGTGCCCGGTGTCCATTCTACACGACCTTGGTCATGAATAAGCTGACCAGTAATGATATTCATGAATGTTGATTTACCAACACCGTTTGCACCAACTAATCCAACGTGCTCACCTGCTAATAATCGCATAGATACATCTTTAAATAATGTACGATCGCCAAATGTATGTCCTAATTTTTCAACTGTTAATAAGCTCATAGTATCCTCCGTCCAACTTGAAATAGTACCTTGAATCATGATACTAAATTCTTTCATATAATGCCATCATTTCAAAATGTATATTTTTTCAAAAGAAGTGTTTGTAAATGTTAGTATATAAAAAAGTTACTTCTACCTACAGAAGTAACTTTTTGGTTATGCCTTTTGTTTAACTTCACTAACTTTCTTTTCAGCTACAATAAAATGCGGTCTACGTTTTGTTTCATAATAAATACGACCAATATATTCACCAATAACACCGAGGAATATGAGTTGAATACCACCAATAAATAGTATAGCGGAAATGAGAGTAAAATAACCAGGAACTTCCACACCACCAAGGATGATTTGAACGAACGTAGTGATTACGTATAAAAGTCCTAAAATGGTTGTTAGTAATCCAAGATATATAGATAGACGTAACGGTTTATTATTGAATGAAATTACACCATCAATTCCGTAATTTAATAATTTTGAGAAGGTCCATTTACTTTCTCCTTCAGAACGTAATACATTTTCATATTCAATGATTAATTCGTTATAACCGATCCAAGAGAATAAACCCTTTGAAAATCTGTTGTATTCACTTAAAGACACTAAAGAATCCACTGCTCTTCGACTTAAAAGTCTAAAGTCACCAATACCATCTACTAATTCAATATCTACAAACTTATTCATTACCTTATAGTAAAGACGAGAGATGAAAGAGCGAACGGGTGAATCACCAGTTCTTGTCCTTTTTGCAATGACTTGGTCGTAGCCTTCGTTATATCCTTCTAACAGTTCTTTTATTAACGTAGGAGGGTGTTGTAAGTCAGCATCCATAATAACAATTGCATCGCCTGTAGCATATTTTAAACCTGCTAACATTGCTGCTTCTTTTCCGAAGTTTCGACTAAATGATATATAATGTACCGATGAATCTGAACTAGCTAAATCACGTAAAATATTTAATGTATCATCTTTACTACCATCATTAACAAAAACAAATTCATAATCGGTAGTTAATTTATGAATTTCAAGAGAAGTCTCTGAATAAAAGGCTCGAAGCACCTTTTCTTCATTGTAGCATGGTACAACGATTGAAAGAGTCATTTTTGACACTCCTTGTTTGTAGTAGGTTAAAACAATGTTATGCGTTTTTATATGAAGCTATCCAATTTGATAGCTTCATGATTCATTGATTGCTCATTATTGCTTTTTAAAAGAAAATTTCCGTCGTGTTTTTGGATTTGTGAAAATTAGTAAAGCTACACAAATAATTAGTGAGATGATTGATATAATCATACCTAATTTGAAGTAAGGTGTAACGTAAGTCATTTCGATTACATGTGAGCCTTTTGTAATGGGAACACCGATAAAGGCAGAATTTGCTTTCGTAAATTCTTTTTCTTTTCCATCAACTTTTATAGTCCAACCTTTACTATATGGAACAGATAAATATAGGAGCCCGTCTTTATTTGAGTTGATATCCCCTTTTAAATAATTGTTCTTATAATAAATATTTTTAAGCCTATTTTCAGTTAATTTTTTTGTTTCTTTTTGTACACTTTCATAGTTTACGATATTTGCTTGTAAGTCACCTAATTCATACTCACCTGCCATATCAATAGAGATAGTTAGGTTTTCTGGACGATCATTGCCTAAATTGTAAACAAATCTTTCTAACGGATACGAGTATGCACCAGCATCGTCACCTTTTCCTATTGTTTTTCCATTAACAGTTGCATTGAATGTACCTGTATTTTTCAATTTTAATTCTATCAGTAGATCACCAGGCGTATTAGGATAATTGATAGGTACAATCATATTTCCAAAGCCATGAACAATTAGTTTTTTTCCTTCTTTTTCCATGTTTTCGAATTTTGCTTTTTCCGTTTTAATAGATACTGCCTTTGATTTAAGGTCTTGTTTATTAAAATGATTTAATGAAAATTCTTTTGTATTATTAACGACAACAGCATGTAATAATAATTGATCACGCTGAGCGAAGTTTAATTTAGAAAACTCTTCTTCACTTATAGCCGAATCATATACATATCCTAACGGTAAGGAATAGTCATTTTTGTAAATATTATATGGTCCTACTTGCTGTAATAGTTTATATCCATAAGGTACATTCTTTGGATCTGTATCAGCACTTAATACGCGATATTTTATACCAAGCATATTTTCAAGTAGTAGTCGACTGTCAGTTTGATAAAACATTGAAGGTGTATCGTACATTTGGAATACGCCATATTTATTTTTCATAAAGTCATGGACATAATAATTAACCAAGCTTTGATACGTACTTACGCCATGATATCCTTGTAGCATTGGTGTGTTATATTCGCTATATGGATTAAGAATACGATAAAAGTCTTTATCATTTTCTTGTATGTAGCGAATTGCAGCAATTTCTTCGCTATTATCATAGCCTGGTTCGTGTAACTTTTCAGTTGAAATTTGACTCTGTCCGTAAACGGTGCTAAGTATATTATTCGCATACATATAATTCATAGAAATTGTGCTAACGAGTACGTTCAATACAACTAAAAATTGTATGAAGGGTTTAGAAATATAACGCCATAGACATACTGTAATAACAGAAAGAACGACAGTTCCGAGTAAAATGTTATCAACGTCTTGTAAAGGTTTATCAGTTACATTTATATTTATTTTTCTATAAAATGCATAAATGAATAATCCAATAGACACTAATAAACTTATTAAATAAGGTAATTTGTAGTCTTTCTTATGAATAATCATCCAATCTAGAATGTATGCAATTGTTTGGGAAATTACAAATACAAATAAATAAAACCATCTAGATTGCATTGCTGAAAAACCATTAAACACAGAATATGTATATGGAAGCATAAACAGAATAAACATGAATAACGTAAAGAATACTTTATTTTTAATGAGTTTATCACGTATAAACATTCCAAATACGATTAAGAATAAAATTAAAGCTGGTAAAGCTAATTGATGATTTTCAGCATTATACATGAAGAAAATATTTTCCATTAAATCTTTATAAAATTTATCTTCAAATAATAATGGTATCTCAAACTTTTTTGATAATCGATCAGCGCTAAATACGGCATTAACTGATGGGAGGAAGCAAACGGCGGCTAAACCGAGTGATAATCCATACAATAAACCGATTCTAATATAATAAGTTAGAAAAGAGACAATCGTTTTATTTTGTTGTGTCGCAAAGTATTGGAATAATGCATAAATGAATATGAAAATACTTGTGATAAAAGCAAAATAAAAGTTTGATGCTAACATTAAAGTAGCAGCAATTAGGAAAAGTCCGCGCTTCTTTTCGATAATATATTTATCAAGCCCCCATATTACTAATGGTAAAAATACAATAGCATCAGCCATGAAATCCCATAGTAAAGAGTGGCGGATGAAAGTAATACAGCCACCATATATAATAGCAGCAACAAAAGATGAGAATGCTGTTTTATTATGGTAACGTAAAGAACCATACATGAATACCATAGCTAAAAAGTTTTTTAAAATACTCATGTATAATTTCACGTCATATACTTGCTCAAGACTTAGTTTAGGTAGTAACAGTGTAATCCAGAAAAATGGTGATGTGCTGTAATAATAACTAAACTCTCCAAATAAATCTCCACCTAACCCATAATCAAAGGACCAAAAAAGGTTGCCATCTTTAAAGGCATGTTGTAGAAGAAACGTAAAGAAGCCAAATTGACGTAACGCATCCCCTGTACCAGAAAAGGCTTGATTAGATGTTAAAAAGAAATAATGAAAAGCAAAAGCGCACAATAATAATATTGGCATAATTATCATTGTTTTCTTGGAAAAGAATTTATTATTCGGCTTTATGCTCATAAAAATTGATAATCCTCCTTTGAAAGTCGTTACATGTAACAACTAGTTTTTAGGTAGCATATAAAAACACACCAATTTTTAAAGGTGTGTTCTTTAGTTTTAACATGAGAAAATATATATTTTTGTTGAAGCATATATATTTTTACAAGCGTTGGAGTTCATAGTTTACATGTAATTTAGTATAAGGCATTCTCAGAAAGTAAGTCAATTTGAGCTGGAATATATAGCATTTTTTTACTGAAGAAAAATGATAGTATATAAAAAAAAGCAAAAAGCTTTTCCTATTTAAAAATGGAAAAGCTTTTTGCTTTTAAGCGTGTTTGCGAATGAACTTTTGTTTTATAAACCCTAAAACAAATCCACGTATTTGAGGATCAATTACAATTCCGATCATACCGTATAGTATACCAGTAAGAGTTAAAGCAACTAATGGTGGTAAGTCGATTAATGCAATTCGGTATATACCGTAACTAATAATAAAGGCTAAGGAATTAAATATAATTCCTTTAACTAATAATTGCATGCCTTTACGAATAAAGAGGGTAAATCCGATTAATAGTGTAATTTCGGTAAGGATAGCTGCGGCAGCTGCCCCCATCATTCCATATTTACTACCTAATACAATATAACCTATGATGGCAACAACTAATCCAATAGTCATTGTTGTTGCACGTTTCCATTGCTGGCCAATCGTTGTTAAATTATCGGCTAGTGGATAGTTAATTGATTGTAAAATAACCATAAACGCTAGAATAGCAAGAGCGTTACCAGCGGGAGCGTATTCTTCTCCTAATAAACTAACAATCCAGAAACTTGGATCAGCAATAAAGGGGATAGAAATTCCCATTCCTAAAAAAGACATAAGTTTTAATTCAAAACTTGATAATTTTCTATGTTCTTCAATATTTTTCTCATTACCAAAAGCAAAAAGCCTTGGATAAAAGGCAGCTGCAATTACTCCAGGTATTTGATATAGTACAGCAGGTATTTTAGATGCAGCACCAAAGAATCCAACTTGATTATATGTTGAAACCTTTTCTAATATAATAGGGCCCAATTGTGGTAAGAGCATAATGATGATTCCGTTGATTGTGAAAATAAGTAATTGATCTAAAATGCCTTTATCCCAACCCTTATGAACTTGTGTATAACGTATTGTCATTATAAAGGCGATAACACCTGTTACAAGACTAGATACCCCGTACATAGCAGCAACCATCATAAGTGACCATTGGAAAGACATCCCTAGTAATAGGGCAGCAGCAGCTGTTACACCTTGTAGCACAGAAATAATAGCTGTAAATTGCATGCGTTCTGTTACTTGGAAGTAAGCCATTCCAACACCTTGTAAGGTTGCTCCGAACATTGTTGGTAGAACAACCCAATATACCATCGCACGTAAGTAAGCATCGGGATAGAAGAACTGGGCAAAAATAGCGAAAAGTACAGAAATTACGATAGCTAATATTAAACGAATACGTAAATAACTACTTATTAGCACACTAATATTGGCATCGCTTCTCGTTCCTTCACGCATAAAGGTATGTGTCAAACCTGCATCTGTAAAGTAACAAATAACAGCTGAAACTGCTAACGCAGTTGTAAACATACCGTAATCACTTGGAGAAACATATCTTGCAAAGAAAATTGTTGCAATAGCCAGTACAAAACGTACAGTAATGTTTCCCACAAACAGGTAGGATGCGTTTTTTAGAATTTTATTTGTTTTCATGAGAAAAGACCTTTCTATTCTTTAGGACCCGGTTAGCTTGTCCTATTTGTAAATTTGATTTGTTCACAGAAAGAGAGAGTATCGTTATATTTTCAGTTTAAGAAAACAGAAATTTAATTCGTACAAACCAAAGCATTGCATATAGTTTTTTACTACGCTTTCCATTCTTTGAATAGATTTTACGGCAATATTTCCTTATATCTTTTTTGATTAATTGAACTTGTGATTTATCTAATGGAGAGTTTTCTTTAATATATATACAAGCGTTATTGATGACTGTATAAGGGAATAAATAAGTCTCAAGAATCTCAATCAGTGACTGAGGGTCTTTTGTAATGAAATCTTGAGATTTATTATGTACCCAATCTTTCATACGATTGAATACTTCCAACTCTTTTGTCGTTTTTAATTCATAATCTTTATACTTAGAAGAAAGATTTCCTTCTGATAAAATTCTATAATAAGTTAAGTATTCATCGACATAACATACATTTGTCACACTCATAAGTTTAAATAAAAACTCTAAATCTTCGCCCCAACTACATCCTGGTGTAAAACGAATGTTATGATCCATTACGATGGATCGTTTGAAAATCCAAGTACTTGTTTGAGCAACAACTTGATGTGTTAGGAATGCTTTTGCCATATCACCTTTAATAAAGTTTGTTGTATGTTCAACCTTCTCGCCTGTTTCTTCGTAGAAATTCATATAACCACAATAGCACGCGTCCATTTCGTTTTTATGCATACTTTTGACTTGCTTCTCAATTTTAGTTGGATGCCATAAGTCATCACTATCAAGGAAAGCGATATATTTTCCGCTAGCATTTTCGATACCTGTATTACGGGCTACCGAAACACCTTGGTTTTTTTGATGAACGTATTTTACTTGCCCTGGGTATTTTTCAGCAAGGTTTTTTACGATAGAAGGTGACTGATCTTTACTTCCATCATCTACAATTACAATTTCGATGTTTTTATATGTTTGATCTAGTATTGACTGTATCGTTTCTTCAATATATTTTTCCGTGTTATACAGGGGTATGACAACAGAAACAAGTTGCTTTTGTTCCATCATAGAATTTTTATCTCCTCAAGTTTTTTATGTCTTGCATCATATATACAAGCCTTTGGAAAGGAAGAAGATTACAAGAACATCTGTATAAGTTTAACGCATATAAACTTTGTAAATCAACTTTCTATTAAAAAGGTGGCGGGAAGTGAGATTCTTCTGGTTAATTCTTGTATTTCAAACAGCTTTAACATGTCTATTGCATATAAGTTCTTATTCATATCATTTTAACTTATTAGTAAGTAGGATGTATTTATCATAACGATTGTGAAGGCGAATAAATTATTATTGAGAATAAAAAAACCTCTTAATTTTTGAAATAAATTAAGAGGTTTTTTATGTTAGCTTTGAAATATTAGGTTAGTCTTTGTCTGTCTCAGTTGCATTTAATTTTTGCTTTAGTAACGCATAATCTTGCGTTAATGTTACAAGTTGATGATGTTGTTTAGAAATTTTTCGTGTTAGGTCAAAAATTAAGATGAAACAGAATAATAGTCCAAATAAGAATAAAATGGAAGGGGGATATTCTACTTTTAATAGTTTTCCAATCCAGTTTATAATTTTATCAGTAGAACTTAAAATAGCCATTGCAATACAAACTAAAATCCATAAAATAGCATATTTCGTTTCTAAAGTTCCACGGCGAATGGAATTAATAATTAATAATAATAATAATAAAATAAATATGAATGAAAAGGTAATTATAGGCATTTATTATCAACCTTTCACGATTTTTTGCATCAATATAGCAAGGCTTACTTTAATCATGTAATATACAGATTTAAAAGGTGTGATGGAAGATTGTCCACCTTGTCGCTCTTGCATATTTACAGATATTTCATTAATGCGAAGTTTTTTCTTTTTTAAATGAATAAGAACTTCTGGTTCTGGATAATCTTTTGGATAGTTGTGTGCAAAAATTGTAATTACTTCTCGATTGATAGCACGATATCCAGAAGTTGGATCCATAAATGTTTGTTTTGTTAGTACTTTCAATAGAGCAGTAAAATAAAAAATACCGATCCTTCTGGAAATACTACCTTTATATGCTGTTTTTTCTGTAAAACGTGACCCTAGCACCATATCGCATTCATCTTCAGCAATAGGCTTTATAATTTTATATAAATCATCTGGATTATGTTGTCCATCAGCATCGAACTGAATCGCAATATCATATCCGTTCTCATATGCGTATTTATATCCAGTTTGTACAGCTGAGCCAATACCTAGGTTATATGGTAAGTTCACAAGGTGAACAGGGAAATCTTTTACGATTCGAGCTGTTTTATCTTGTGATCCATCATTAATAACGCAAATGCTTAATCCTGTAAAATGCTGTTTTAGTTTTAATAATCTTGTTAATGTATCTGCAATTGCTTCTTCCTCGTTATACGCTGGAATAATAATTAACGTTTTTGGTATTGAAATTGGTACTTCAATAGTCATTACCGCACCATCCCTTATATACTTAATCATATTATGGTTATTTTTAAACGAACTTTATTTAATATACCATTAACAGTATAACAAAATAAAGGAAAAGCTGGTGCATGATTTAGGAGAGCAGATTGAGAATAAAATGGTAAGAGGTGATATTTTGTATAAAAAAATACATGCAAGGAAGAAAAAATCTGTGCATGTATATGGAAGAGTATCGTATTAAATATTCCAAGGTTTATTTAAAGTTAAAACCTCAGCCATTTCTTTGCTTTTTAAACGTCCTTTTTTTCTATTTTCCGCACGTTCTGAACCGGTTGTGTGTAACCAATGTTCTTCCTGAGTTTCAGGAAGTACTTGTGGTACAGACGAAGGTTTTCCATCTTTTATTGCCACAAATGTAATGAAGCAAGTAGCGGCAATTCTACGCTCGCCTGCTAATAAATTTTCTGCGATTACTTTTACGAAAACTTCCATTGAAGATTTCCCTGTATAACATACAAATGCTTCATAACAAACAGAATCAGCTTGGTGAATTGGAGTTAAAAAATCAACTGAATCAATAGATGCTGTTACGCAATGTTTACGACTATGTCTTGCAGCCGCAATCGAAGCAATACTATCAATTTCTGCTAATAATTTCCCTCCAAAAAGTGTTTGGTGATTATTTAAATCGTTAGGAAAAACACGTGTTGTCTTAATTGCTTTAGATTCTCGCATGAATTTCTTTTCCATATATTCAGCCCCTATAGTCTGTTTTCAATCAGAATAATATGTGTAAGTGGATTACTCATATTAGATATTTAATGAAGTAAAGTGTATTCCAAAAGAGGATTATTTAAACTTCTGTATTTGTATTCATGTAACTGAAAGAAAATTTATTTTATCTAAAATGTAGTGTAAAAGAGGATTCGCTTACATTGCAAGTAAAAAGTAATGACTATGTATTTGTCATAGAAATTCTCTATCAGCCGTGTACCCATTCATGGTAGAATCGTTTTGTTATGAATGGAAATAGAGGTGCAATGGACATATGAATCATATACAAACAAATTTTTCATCTTTCTTCAATAAAATTATGATCGGTGCGATGCTCGCATTTTTTGTTTATAGTTGTTGGGCAGCATTTGAGACAAGTAAGCAATTTTTTGGAGGAAGTACAACAAGTGTAACAATCATATTGGCAATTTTCGTCATACTCATTTTGCTAGTGACATCAATTCTACAATATCGTTTTACAGATAAACAATTTCTTACTTTTCTTATAAGTATAACTATAGTTGTAAGGCTTAGTATGCTGTTATTTGTAGATGCTCCAATAATTGGTGATATGAAAGTGATGTATGAGTCTGCAAAGCAGATTGCAATTGGTAATAATATAGGGGCTGTAACTCATTTGCCTTTTATTATATATGAGTCAATAATTATTCGTATATTTGGTGATACATTATTCACTTTACAACTATTTAATGTGTTATTTTGCGCAGGAACCTCATTTTTTATTTATCGTATTGCGGCAATGGTTTTTGGAGAAGAATGCGGTCGTATTGCTTCCGTATTTTATGCTCTGTATATTCCAAATATATTCATGAGTTCCGTATTAACTCCTGAGTCACTTGCAATATTTTTATTTTATTTTGCTTGTTACATACTTTTATATAAAGGATTAGATCATCCTTATATGTGGGTGTTTTCGGCAATTTTATTTGCATTTAGTAATATGATTTTCCCAATGGGATTATTTCTTCCTATTTTTATCACGGTATATGTATTATTAATCGAAGTATTTCAATCAGCAACGAAACAAAAGGTGTTACTAAAGATGATAGGGATACTTATTCTATTTTATAGTGCCCATTTTGGTGTGAATTATGGAATTAAAACAATGGGGATGTCACAATATACGATTGCAAATGAGACGTATGTTCAATCTGTTTTAATTGGAAAAACCCAACATGAGGAAAAAATATCAAAAAATCAAAGTGTAACAGAGCATATTGATCAAAAGTTAAAAGAGATTGAGGGAGAAAGGTTTAAACTTTTAGAACCGATAATAAATCAGTTTTCAGATGAGGGGATAAATTCTATTCTTTTCAAATGTGAAAAACTGATATATATAGCAGTAATATTGTTTATGACTATAGCTCTATTACACTTCCTTATTAAGAAACAACAAAATGAGGGATATATGTTGTTCTTATTTTTCATTAGTGGCTACGTATTGTTAAAGCTCTTCCAAGTAGATATGGCATATTACAATGTAATTATGCCAGCATTGTTTATTTTGCAGAGCTTTGGTGTTTATATGAGTTATGTGTATTGTCAAAAAATATTTTTCAGAAAATAAAAAGAATCCATTCTGGATTCTTTTTTGATGGGAGATGAAATTTAGTAGTCAGTGTAGATGAAAAGTATGCCTGACCTGAATTTTATCCCGCTATTTTCTAGGCAGTAAGACCCCCATCTCAAAATTCAGCGACAGCAAAGAAATTAGGTGGGAACCCTGCTGCTCGTAAAAGCCTGATTGGTGAGGGCTCATAATCAGTGGGGAATGAACAAAACTCCCACTGATTAAAGTTTTACTTTATCTTATCGATTTAGTTCTAGTTGCAAATTATCGGCTGTTAGAGCCATTTGTGAGGAGTCATCTTGAATTCCTTTCATTACTTGTGAAATAGCTTGTAGTTCGTGTTCAATTTTCTTATTCTGTTCTTTTGAGTTAGACATATCTTGTACGATTTCTTGGAAGTATCGATCTGTTGCCGACATACTATCCGTTCCTTCCGATACGAGAGAGCTAATTTGTTTCACGGAAGACGAGACACGGGTAATTTGTTCATTTGTTTTTTCGACGAGCTTTGTAACGTTAAATATAGATTCTTTCGTTTGCTCTGATAATTTTCGGATTTCACCAGCAACAACAGAAAACCCCTTCCCAAATTCTCCAGCACGTGCAGACTCGATAGCAGCGTTTAGTGCGAGTAAATTTGTTTGCTCCGCAATTGATTTAACAATATCTATGATTTCATTAATTTTGTTAGAAATATTAAGAAGTTCATGAGTATCTGTAATAATCGTTTCCATATTCATTTGAATAGATCCCATTCGTTTATTCTGCTGGTTTAATTGTTCTTTCCCTTTATTCGCTTTTTCTTCAGATGTTGTAGCTAATGATGTACCTGTTTTAGCGATCTCTACAATAGTTTCAGATTTGGCGGTTAGTTTTTGAATAGAAGAGCTTGTTTTTTCAGATACAGCAGCTAGTTCTGTTGCGATATGCGTAATTGTCATAGCAGTTAGTTCTTTTTCTTTTTCATGCTCTTTTTGCATTCTTTCATATTCAGATTCATAAGCTGCAAGAACAAGTTCTTGTTCAAGAGTGAATAATTTATTTATGACATTTATAGAATAGGAAAAATCATCGATTGTCGTTATTTTTGTTTGCAAAATCTTCATGATAGAGCGGAATAATTCTTGATAAGCAGCAGTATACCATTTTCGATGTAAACCAATTTGTACATGTCTTTTGGCGATCCTAACACGTTGTTCAATAAAATCTTCATGCATATTGCCGCTGAATAATTCTTTAATATGTGTTTTTAAAGTTTGTTTTAGTTTTGGAATAGAGCTGTAACGTTCAATAATAGTAATTAAATTAGGTTGTTTTGTAATGTTGGCATAGAATTTTTCAGTAATCCAATCAATTTCTGCATAAATAAAAGGCTGTAGTACTTTTACAACTTGTAAATCTTCTTTTGAAATATGTAGCATATCCATTTGAATTTTCAATTCAGAATTAGTAGGGACATTAAAAGTTATTTGTTGGTCCTTACTTAATTCGATTATACTGGCATTTGTTTTATTAATACTTTTTTTGAAAACCCCAAGCATCATTCTTCCCCCCTGTATATAAAACGTTTTCAATTTTAAAACTAATATAGAGTAATTATATATGCTTATATACAATTACTCTATATTAGTTCGTTGAATAGTATATAAATTAAGAGAATTCTAGATAGAATTCTCTTAATGGCCTTTATTAATTTTAGCATGTGTTTTAAAGAAAACAGGGAAATGCACATTATATATTACAGTGACGACACGAATAACAAATGTTACTAATAAACAAACATAAAAAGCTAATACGTGCGCCCCCATAGCGTGTGTGATTAGGAAGCTAATTGCTCCTAAGATAGAAGCGATTGCGTAAATCTCTTTTCGGAATACGTAAGGGATATCTTGAGCGCAAATGTCACGCAAAATACCGCCTCCAATACCTGTAATGACTCCCATTGAAACAACTAGAAATGAGGCGTCAACATGATGTGACATTGCCGCATTTGCACCAATAGCTGTAAAAACGCCTAAGCCAACAGCATCAGAAAGCATAATAACGACTTGAAGTTTATTGATACGCTCAAAAAACATACAAGTAAATAATGCTGATAATACACTTACGAAAAAGTAAATGGGTTTTACAAATGCGACAGGGGGCAGGTTACCAATCATGATATCACGAATAATACCGCCGCCGAGCGCAGTAGCTACAGCTAAACAAAGGACACCAAATAAATCTAAATCTTTTTTTAAACCAACTAATGTACCAGAAATGGCAGCGGCGATAATGCCAAGAAACGTAAATATATCGATTAATAACATGGCCTTAATCCCTTCCTCTTAAAGATGTTCCAGAGAAAAAATATACACTAAAGTATTGGAAATAACAATTACTTTTCGCTACATGTAGAAAAACGGATAAAATACATAAAGAAAGCGTTTGAAAATGTTTGGAAAATAGACATAAAGTATTTTGAAAAAGGTATGAAAAGATTAACTTTACATTTTTTGATGTTACCTATTTGGTGAAATATTACAATGATAGGCACTTTATTTATGCTTGTATAAATTGATAAATAAATATGTATATACTGACAAAAATAAGGGGATGGTTGTTAGATAGCTTTTGTAAAAATAGGGGATTATAGCTAAGGGACAGTAATTTCTATTATTGATTAATACTTGTCCTGGCTAGTTTTAGCTGGAAAAATAGTTCTCGATTTGAATATGAGTTATGTTATAATTGCTAGGTGTGTTTTAACGATAATAAATTATGATTAAAAGATAATGTTAAGATTTTGTATGGAGGTCTTGGAATGTTAGCAAATCAAGCTAGGGTTAGATTTGAGCATTTTTTGCTCTTTTTTATTATTTTACAGCCTGTTTTAGATTTATTAACGTCTCTTAGCATCACTTTATTAAAGTCAAATGCTACCGTTGGAATTTTAGTAAGATTCCTTATTATGGCTGTTGGTGGCATTTACATTTTAATTCAGGCAAAAGAGAAGGAAAATAGAAAGTTTTTAATTTATCTTATATTATTAGCCGGAGTTTTAGGAGTAGGATTTATTAATAACAAATTAGTTAAGGATCCTATTGTACTTAGTGAAGAAGTTAAATTCGTTGCGAAAGCATTATATATATATATCATGCTGGGATCATACATTTTAGCTTTAAAATCATTGAAAAAGACAGTTAATATTAGTGATAAGGTTCGAAATAGTATTGTATATTCTACATTAATCATTAACGCAATTATGGTTATTTCTATTTCAACATCTACTGACTTTGGTAGTTATGAATGGATGAAAGTGGGTTCTCGAGGTTGGTTCTATGCAGGGAATGAACTAGGTTCAATCTTAGCTATTATTTTCCCTATTGTAGTACTATATTCTATTCAAAAAACAAAGAGCTGGAAACACATTTTATATTGGATTCCATCACTTTTAATGATTTATTCGCTAATTCAAGTTGGTACAAAAGTAGGGATGGGCTCAATTGGTGCTACGTTAGCGGCAGCAATCGGGATTATTTTACTACAATTATTATTTGATAGAAAAAATCCGAACAAAAAATCCCTTGCGCTTAATGCAGTAATTGCTATCGTCCTATTAGCTGGTGTAGTTGGAACGTTTAAACAAACGCCATTAGCACAAAATATGGGTATTCACAATAATTATTTATCAGAGCAAAATGTGGCACAGCAAGGTCAAAAAGAAAAAGAAATTAAAGAGAAGCTGAAAAAAGAGCAAGAACTTAAAGCAAAAGAAGAAAATCATCATAAAGTTGAAAAGCCAGAAGAAAAGGCGAAGATAGAAGAGGAAGTTAAGAAAGAGCTTGAGAAAGAGCAAAAGAAAGAAAATCAAGAAAATCTTATTTTCAGTGGACGTCAAGTATATGAAGAAAGACATAAGCAGTTCTTTAAAGAAGCACCAGTGTCACAAAAGTTATTAGGCATGGGTTATGCAGGTAACTTTAAATACAATGAACAAAAGCAGCCAGATCCAAAACTAATTGAAATGGACTTCCATGATTGGTTTTATGATTTCGGGATTATTGGCTTTGTATTACTAATGATTCCATTTATTTATTACGGGCTAAGAATTCTACTAGCATTTGCTACGAGATTTAAGGACATATTTAATATAAAATATGGAATGATTTCAGCAAGCTTATTGTTAGCGTTAGGTATTGCTTATATTGCAGGACATATTTTAACAGCACCAGGAGTTGGGATTTACTTTGTAGTGGTGTTAGCTTATCTAATAGTAGACCTAGAAATTGAATGATAAAAATAAAAGCTAACTTTTGTTAGCTTTTATTTTTTAGTACAGTAAAATAAAAATAGATGGAAACGTAGCGAGGATTTAAAGGAGGAAAAAATATGAGAATATTGCATATGAATGCAGGAGCAGAAGATGGAGGAGGGAAAACACATATTATTTCACTTCTCGATCAGTTTCCAACTGGTGAAGTAGAATTAGCAGTATTTGAAGATGGAATTGTTGCGAAGGAAGCAAGGGAGTTAGGGATAAAAGTCCATGTGTTTTCACAAAAATCGCGCTATGATTTATCCATTTTAAAGAATATAAGTAAATTTATTAATAAAGAAAAATTTGATGTAGTTCATACGCATGGCCCTAGGGCTAATTTCTATGTTTCTTTAATGAAAAAGAGAATAAAGGCAAAATGGGTAACGACTATTCATAGTGATCCATTTCAAGACTTTACTAAACAGGGCTTAAAAGGTTGGATTTTTACGAAATTAAATTTGAAAGCCTTAAAAAATATAGACTTATTTTTCGTTGTAACAAATAGATTGAAAAAAAGCCTGGCAGCATTAGGTATTTCAAATGAAAAGATGCATGTTATTTATAATGGAATTGAATACGATAAGGAAAAAGCAGAAGGCTATAATAAAAAAGAAATGTTCAATATTGATGAAGATGTATTTACGGCAATCCAAGTAGCACGATTACATCCTGTCAAAGGACATGAAGTTTTATTTGATGCGTTACAACAAACAAAATTAGAGAAAATTATAGTATTATTAGTTGGTGATGGCCCATTAGAAGAAAATCTAAAGTCATTAGCTACTGAAAAAGGGATTAACGATAAAGTAGAGTTTTTAGGACATCGTCAAGATGTAAAACAATTATTTGCGTCGTCACATGTAAATTTATTAACTTCCCATAGTGAAGGGTTCCCACTAGTTTTATTAGAAGCGGCAAATCAACGCGTACCATCAATTGTGACTAGGGCTGGAGAAATTGAACCCTTAATCGTAGATGAAACTTACGGATGGATTGTACCGACAGGTGATGGAAAGGCATTGGCATTAGCTTTAGAAGAAGCGTATGATAAGTGGAAAACTGGAGAGTTAGCAGCAATGGGTAAACATATTTATGAGCATGCTACTATGAACTTCTCACTTCAAAAACTATATGAAGATACAAAGGAAACATATAAGCAATTAATAGCAAAAAACTTGTAATGATAGAGAGGATAGTTAACTATGGCAGTACAAACAGTTGATATTCTAGGCGTTCCTTTTTCTACAATGACAATGGATGAAACGGTCCAATATTTAAAAGAACAACTAGAATCGGAGCGAACTCATACGTTTCAGGTAGTAACAGCAAACCCTGAAATTGTTATGTGTGCAAAAAAGGATGAAAAGTTCTATCAAACATTATTGAATACAGATTTAATTACACCTGATGGTATTGGTGTTGTAAAAGCAAGCGGTATGCTTGGTACACCTTTAAAAGAACGTGTAGCAGGTTTTGATTTAATGTGTAATTTACTAGCGAAGTTATCAGAAGATAGCAAACCGGTATCTGTTTTCTTATTAGGTGCAAAGCCGCATGTTGTGCAAGCTGCAGCAGAGCATTTAACAAAGACATATTCAGCTGTATCCATTGCTGGTATACAAGATGGTTATTTTAAACAAGAAGACGAAGAGAATATTATTTCTCGCATTCAAGAAGCAAAACCAGATTTATTACTTGTTGCACTTGGTTTCCCGAGACAAGAAAACTTTATCCAAAACAATAAGCATCGTTTAGAAACGAAAATGGCTGTTGGAGTGGGTGGAAGTTTAGACGTATGGGCTGGAGAGGTAAAACGTGCACCAAAATGGATTCAAGCGATTCATTTAGAGTGGTTTTATAGATTATGCAGTAATCCAACACGCTGGCGTCGTCAGTTAGTATTAGCGGAATTTTTAAAAGAAGTAATGCGTTCGAAAAAGTAGCGAAATATCGCTGCTTTTTTTATTTGTTCATTTTTAATAAATTGAAACTTTAGTCAGTGAGGCATCCCCACTGATTATTAGCCCGCACCAATCAGGATAGACGTTTTACTTTTTGGGAATGATGAAGGAGAATTTTTTACACAAAAGTATTTTACTTATACAATTCACACATGTAAAATGATGTGTAAAGACACCTGTGTAAGGAGGACTTCTAGTGGGCAAGGTAAAAGAAATTTCGAAGCGCAAACTACTTGGGATAGCTGGGCTTGGATGGCTATTTGATGCAATGGATGTTGGAATGCTTTCATTTGTAATGGTAGCCTTGCAAAAGGATTGGGGATTAACGAGCCAGGAAATGGGCTGGATAGGCAGTATTAACTCAATCGGTATGGCAGTAGGAGCGCTTATTTTTGGAATACTATCAGATAAAATAGGACGAAAATCAGTCTTTATTATTACATTATTATTATTTTCTATCGGTAGTGGTTTAACTGCATTAACGACGACACTCGCGATGTTTCTCGTTTTACGCTTTTTAATTGGCATGGGGCTTGGCGGAGAGCTTCCGGTTGCCTCTACACTAGTATCAGAGAGTGTTGAAGCGCATGAACGTGGGAAAATTGTTGTGTTATTAGAAAGTTTTTGGGCAGGTGGATGGCTAATTGCAGCTCTTATCTCGTATTTTGTTATTCCTAAATATGGTTGGGAAGTTGCGATGGTATTGAGTGCAGTTCCAGCACTATATGCTTTATATTTAAGATGGAATTTACCGGATTCCCCAAGGTTCCAAAAAGTTGAAAAAAGGCCATCTGTTATTGAAAATATAAAATCAGTTTGGTCTGGGGAATATCGTAAAGCAACAATTATGCTATGGATTCTATGGTTTTGTGTTGTCTTTTCCTATTATGGAATGTTCCTTTGGTTACCGAGTGTAATGGTGCTAAAAGGATTTAGTTTAATAAAAAGTTTCCAATATGTACTTATTATGACATTAGCTCAACTTCCAGGATATTTCACCGCTGCTTGGTTTATTGAACGTCTCGGTCGTAAATTTGTTTTGGTTACGTATTTAATCGGGACAGCTTGCAGTGCCTATTTGTTTGGGGTTGCGGATTCATTAACAGTATTAATCGTTGCAGGTATGTTACTATCCTTCTTTAATTTAGGTGCTTGGGGAGCATTATATGCCTATACACCTGAGCAGTATCCAACGGTTATTCGTGGTACAGGTGCAGGAATGGCAGCAGCATTTGGTCGTATTGGTGGTATTCTTGGACCATTATTAGTGGGGTATTTAGTTGCCTCAGAAGCTTCACTATCATTAATATTTACGATTTTCTGTGGATCAATTTTAATTGGGGTATTTGCTGTAATAATACTTGGTCAGGAAACGAAGCAACGAGAATTAGTATAAAGTGAAATTTTAAACGTATCCCTGATCATTTATTACCCTACAATACTCAGCTCTTTATAGGTAGTTAGTGTAGGATAAAGGGAGAGAGGAAACCGAAGTGGTTTCCTTTTTTCTGTTTTTTTAGATAAATAATGGTATAGTAAGAAAAAGGGATTATTTCTTATAAAAGCGAATGTATACAACAGGACATATGGACAAAGAATTAGGTGGTTGAAGAAATGAAAATTTTACTGATTATGGAAGAGGCAGAAGAGAGAAAAGAGTTAGCTGAAAATTTCACTGAAAATATGAGAAATGTAGAATGTTTTGAAGCAAAGACAGGAACAGAATCTTTATTTATGATGAAAAAACATATACCAGACTTTGTTTTTTTAAGTTCCAAATTACTAGATGGTACTGGTTTTGAATATGCAAGTTTATTACGAGAAATAAATTGCTATACAAAATTTATTTTTGTAGGTGAAAACATAGAAGAATCTATTACAGCTTTTCGTTTCCAAGCATTTTATTATTTATTGCGACCATTTCGTGAAGAAGATTTACAATTTCTTTTATATAAAATAGGTAAAGAACAAGGTGAGAAAGCAAAGAGTTATTTGCGAAAACTACCGATAGAAAGTCAAGAGGGCATACGATATATTCTTCCAGAAGATATCGTATATGTAAGTAAAAATAAAGAAAATAAAACTGTTTCAATTTACACAACGAATAATCAGTATATTTCAACATATACACTTCAGGAATTAGAAAATAAGCTAAATGCATATGATTTTTTACGTGTACATAAAAGCTATTTAATTAATATGTCATATGTAAAAGAACTGAAACCTTATTATAATGGCACGTATAATTTGTATTTAGATAGGTATGATGAGCAACCGATTCCAGTCAGTCGTAATTATGTAAAACGCCTTCGAAATAATATTGAATTATAGTAGATAATGAGAGTATTTTAACATGATAAACTGAAAATCCTTCATGATAGGGAGGATTCAAGTTAAATATTCGGAAAATTTAGTACAATCTCCACTAAGAAATAGTATTGGGGGAATTGTATGTGAAGACATTGAAATCGATCTTACTTTGGGGCGTTATTACAGCAGTAGGAGCAGGTGCTTTTGGGGTAATAGCTTTATCACAAGGTGAAACCATTAATGCTGTATGGCTCTTAGTAGCTGCCGTATGTGTATATGCAGTTGCTTATCGCTTTTATAGTAGATTTATAGCGAGAAAGGTTTTTAATTTAGATGATAATCGGCAAACACCAGCCCATACATTAAATGATGGGAAAGACTATGTTCCAACAAATAAGTGGGTATTGTTTGGACATCACTTTGCAGCGATTGCTGGAGCGGGACCTTTAGTAGGACCGATTTTAGCGGCACAAATGGGGTATTTACCAGGGACCATTTGGATTATTGTTGGGGTAGTTGTTGCGGGGGCTGTCCAAGATTTTGTTATTTTATTTGCTTCAATGAGACGTAATGGTAAATCGTTAGGAGAAATGATTAAAGATGAGATTGGACCTGTTACAGGACTAATTGCAATGATAGGTATTTTAGGAATTATGATTATTTTATTAGCAGTATTAGCGTTGGTCGTAGTAAAGGCACTAATCGGAAGTCCTTGGGGAATGTTTACGATAGCAGCAACGATTCCTATCGCTATTTTAATGGGAGTTTATATGCGCTATATTAGGCCTGGTCGTGTTGGAGAAGGATCAGTAATCGGTATTATCCTACTTATTTTATCTCTTGTTGGAGGACAGTATGTAGCAGAAAATCCAACACTTGCAAGTATGTTCACATTTAGTGGTGAAACAATTGCTATTATGCTTATTGTATATGGATTTATTGCATCTGCATTACCAGTTTGGATGCTTTTAGCACCACGTGATTATTTAAGTACATTTTTAAAAGTTGGAACAATTGTAGGGTTAGCAATCGGTATCTTAATTGTAGCACCAGATTTACAAATGCCAGCAGTTTCGAAATTTATTGATGGAACTGGTCCTGTGTTCTCTGGAAACTTATTCCCATTCTTATTTATTACTATTGCTTGCGGTGCAGTGTCTGGATTCCATGCTCTTGTTTCATCAGGTACGACGCCGAAGATGATTGAGCAAGAGGGACACGCACAGCCAATCGGTTATGGAGCAATGTTAATGGAGTCGTTTGTAGCAGCGATGGCGATGATTGCAGCTTGTGTATTAACACCGGGAACGTATTTTGCAATTAATAGTCCCGCAGCACTTATCGGTACAGATGTCTCGCAGGCAGCTCAAGTTATTTCCTCATGGGGATTTGCTATTACACCAAATGAACTAAAAGATCTCGCTGTAAATGTTGGAGAGCAAACGATTTTATCACGTACAGGTGGTGCGCCAACATTAGCGATAGGTATGGCATATATTTTCTCACAAGTAATAGGTGGAACGGCCATGATGGCATTTTGGTATCATTTTGCGATTCTCTTTGAAGCCCTATTTATTTTAACAACGATTGATGCCGGAACGCGTGTCGGCCGATTTATGATTCAAGATATTTTAGGGCATGTATATAAGCCATTTGGGAAAACGGATTCTACATTAGCGAATGTAATCGCTACAACATTATGTGTATTAGGGTGGGGATATTTCTTATACCAAGGGGTAATAGATCCGCTCGGTGGAATTAATACATTATGGCCACTTTTCGGTATTGCAAATCAAATGCTAGCAGGTATTGCATTATTACTTGGAACGACAATTTTGTTCAAAATGGGAAAAAAGGCGTACGTTTGGGTAACACTTATTCCAACTGTCGGGTTGCTGATTGTAACAATGACGGCGGGGTATCAAAAGCTATTTCATGAAAATCCTAAAATTGGATTTCTATCGCATGCAAAGGTATTTCAGAGAGCATTAGATGAGGAGAAAGTGTTAGCGCCAGCTAAAAATGTCGCTCAAATGAAGCAAATTATTTTCAATGATTATATTGATGCAGCGCTTTGTGGGATTTTTATGATAGTTGTAATCGCTGTGTTAATTTCAGCACTTCGAATTTGGATACAAGTATTAAGAAATAAGCCAATGCCGTTAAAGGAGGCACCATATATTCCGAGAGATGAAAGTGAGTCGAGGAACTATGCTTAAAAAGCTGTGGCAAGTATGGAGGGGAAGAAAACGCTTTATTAGTTTGCTCGTTGGGGTACCAAGTTATGAAGTATATGTGGAGCATATGAAAAAGCATCATCCTGAAGAAGAGGTTTTATGTCAAAAGCAATTTTTTGCTGAGGCACAAGAAGCAAGATTTAACGCAAAGGGTGGAAAAATATCACGCTGTTGTTAATGAAAAAGGGCGAGTTTTCGCCCTTTTTATTTTTTGCTGTTTCACGTGGAACAGCAAAAAATAAATAAAAACTTTGGGAATTATAGGGATTTCGTATACAATAAAGTAAGGAAAGGGATAGATAGAAAAGTAAGGAGATCATTTTATGTTAAAGGACTTATTTGTAAATACAACAATTATTCTTTCCTTTATTTTTGTTGGAGGTCAGCTTTTAAGAGATAAGCCGTTAAAAGAAGGATTCTCTTTTGGGCAGAAATGTGTAGTAGGCATTTTTACTGGGATACTAGGTATATTACTAATGTATTTCGGTGTTCGTGTTGGTACCATCCTATTGGATTTACGCTACTTAGCTGTTATTCTAGCTGTTATTATTGGAGGGCCGATAGCGAGTACCATAACAATTATTATGATTTTAGTAACTAGACTGTTGTTTATGGATTATTCATTAGCTTCTCAAGTGGCCTTTTATACAATCATTGCGATAGGAATAGGGAGTATCTTTATTTCGCGTATGAAGCTTTCTTTAGGGGAAAAGTGGGTATGGTTACACGCATATATTTTATCTATTCTAATCCCAGCGTTATATATATGGTTAATTAAAGAGATCCACATAGTGGGATTATATTTAATTTCTAGTATTATTACAGGTTACATAACATTCATAAGTGCAAATTATGTTTTACAATCCAATGAGCTATTTCAAACGATGAAGCAATACGCAACGATAGATGCATTGACAGGTCTAGGAAACGTAAGACAGTTTGATTTAGAGATGAATCGTCATATTAGTAATAAACACTTGAAAAATGATTCACTTTGTTTACTACTTATAGATATTGACCATTTTAAGCATGTAAATGATACGTATGGGCACCCAGCGGGAGACGAAGTGTTAAAACAAGTAGGGCATATTTTGCGAGAAATGTCAGCATTTCCGGATTTGGTTTTTCGAAAGGGTGGAGAGGAGTTTGCGCTTTTGATACCAAGGAAAGGAATAGCTTATGGAATTCATGTTGGGGAACAAACTCGTATAGCTGTTGAAAAACATTCATTTGAATTGTTAGATGGAACAAAAATAAAAATTACAGTTTCGGTAGGGGTTTCAGAGTATGAAGGGGCATCAGAGCAATTTATTCAAGCGGCGGATGATGCGTTATACTACTCGAAACGAAATGGTAGAAATAAGGTCAGCTCTGTATCTTAAAGATAAGATGACCGGAAGACATAAAGCTTATAAAAAACACTCACAGAGGCAATGTATGAAGCTTGTGAGTGTTTTTATTTATATATTAGACAAGTTCTTTTGATACAACGAATTTACGATATGCACCATGGTGAGTTGGACCTACGTATTCGTTAATTTTGAATGAGTAACGAATAGCAGCTGTGATGAATTCTTTAGCAGTTTTTACTGCTTCTTTCACAGGTTTTCCTTTTGCAAGTTCTGCTGTAATTGCAGCAGAATATGTGCAACCTGCGCCGTGTGTATTTGTAGTATCAATTTTTTCTGATTCTAAAAGATCGAATGTTTCTCCATCATATAGGACGTCGATTGCAGTTTCCGTACCAAGTTTGCTTCCGCCTTTAATTAGTACGTATTTGGCACCTAAAGCGTGGATTTTCTTCGCTGCTTCTTTCATGTCCTCAAGAGAATTAATTTTCACACCGCTTAATTGGTAAGCTTCAAATAAGTTTGGCGTTACAACTAATGCCTTGGGCACAAGAACGTCACGTAAGCAATCGTTCGTTTCAGGGTGTAATGCTTCATCTGCACCTTTACATACCATAACAGGGTCAACTACTACATTTTTGAAATTGTGCTTTTCGATTGTTTCTGCAACCATTTCAATAATTTCTACTGATCCAAGCATACCT
This sequence comes from Bacillus cereus group sp. BfR-BA-01347, assembly GCF_022663835.1. NCBI lineage: Bacteria > Bacillati > Bacillota > Bacilli > Caryophanales > Bacillaceae > Bacillus > Bacillus cereus group sp. BfR-BA-01347. Next base: position 90,191 of record NZ_JAKUGG010000018.1, read on the forward strand.
GTTTTTAAAGCGTCTACGCCAACACCTTCAATTGTTGTTTCTAATTGTGGTTTTAATGTAGAAGCTGGGATTGGAAATACGTTATGTGCCCAACCGTTATGTGGATCCATCGTTACGATTGTTGTAAGAGATGTCATTCCGTATACGCCCAGTTCTTGGAATGTTTTTAAATCTGCTTGTATACCAGCACCGCCACTTGTGTCAGAACCAGCGATAGTAAGTGCTTTATTTAATGTCATTATGAAAGCCCCCTCGAGTGATATAATGAAAACTATGTTTTCACCATTATATCAATGTTACGAATAAGTACAAAGTGAAAAGTAGATGATTTATTTTAAGAGCTATTTAAAATCTTGTATGCAGGAGAATGAGTATGTTTCGAGATAATCGTACGAATGAATTAGTTATATTAAAGGAAATTGCAGAAACATTAAATACATCAAATGATACATATCATGTATTGCAAGCTGTCCTCGAGAAATTGCTAAGTGTAACAGGTTTAACGACAGGATGGATTTTTCTTGCGGATGAAAATGGGAAGTATACGAAGTTAATTGATTATCAATTACCAGAGGCACTTACATATGAAAATAAACGCCCGATGTGCGAAGGTGAATGTTGGTGTTTACGAGGTTTTGTAGATGGAAAATTAGAGAGAGCCGTTAATATTATTGAATGTAAAAGAATTAATAATGCAATTGAATATAATTGGGGGGATACGGAGGGCATTCTTCATCATGCTACGGTTCCTTTAAAAGCTGGGGGAGAAAAATTTGGGGTGTTAAATGTTGCAAGTCCGGGTAAAACACATTTTTCAGAAGAAGAATTAGTATTACTCCAATCGGTTGCCTTCCAAATTGGTACGGCTTTAAAGCGAACAAAATTATATGAAAATGAAAAGAGAAGAGCACATTATTATGTGAAATTAGAGCGTTTCATTCAAGATTTAAAAATGATTCATAAGTTTAATGTACTACCTGAAAAGGTGGTAAATCACGTAGGTGAAGTATTTCAATGGAATCAAGTAGCGCTTTTTATTAGGGAGGAAAAAGAATTATCTCTGCGAGCGTCTTACGTTCAGGAAGAGTTACAAGAGGATGTAAAAGAGGCGGCCAAGAAGGCGTTAGAACAAGATGAACCAGTTCTAATAAAACATCAAATAGGACATAATGTACATCTAAATCGAGCTGTTATTGCTACACCAATACATATTCAAAACCATATATTTGGTGTTTTATGTGTTAGTTTGAATAATGGAGAGTTTGATGCTAATACAATAGATGTAATTCAAGCATTATCGAACCATGTTTCGTTAATAATAGAGAATTTGAGGTTAAATGAGCAGCGCCGTGAACTTGTACGAATGGAAGAAAGAAATCGGTTAGCAAGAGATTTACATGATTCTGTTTCGCAAAAATTATTTTCATTAACCTTCATGACAAAAGGCGCCGAGGCAGTTTTAAAAGGTAAAAATGAAAAGGTAGATCAATCTTTGCATGAGATGCGTGAACTTGCGCAAGGAGCTTTGAAAGAAATGAGGACATTAATTTGGCAGCTTCGTCCGGCAGGATTAGAAAAAGGATTATTGCCAGCTCTAAAGCAGTACGGTGAAAATTTGGGACTGAAAATTAGGGAGCAAGTTACGGGTGTTCGTGATTTACCTCGTGTAGTAGAAGAAGCTTTATGGCGCATAGGCCAAGAAGCACTGAACAATGTAAGTAAGCATGCAGGTGTAAAAGAAGCGACGATTTATTTTACAGTGAATGAGAAAAATGTATCATTAGAAATAGTTGATCAAGGAAAGGGCTTTGTGGAAAAGAATATAAAAGAAAAGAAATCACTAGGTATGACTACGATGCGTGAAAGAGTAGAATTAGTTGGTGGAACAATTAAAATTGTAAGTAGTAATAAACGAACGCGCGTAAAAGTAAATGTACCATTATGATGTGAAAATGAGGGAAGTTTGTGAAAATAAAAGTATTGTTAGTTGATGATCATACAGTCGTTTTAAAAGGATTAGCATTTTTCTTAAGTACACAGGAAGATTTAGAGTTAGTTGGAGAAGCGAATAATGGGAAAGAAGCGTTAGTGAAAGTAGGAGAAACAAATCCTGATGTTATATTAATGGATTTATATATGCCTGAAATGGATGGTGTTGAGGCGACGGCATATATTAAAAAAGAGTATCCAAATGTGAAAGTAATTGTATTGACTAGTTTTTCTGATCAGGCGCATGTGTTACCTGCATTAAGGGCTGGAGCAAGTGGGTATATTTTAAAAGATGTAGAACCGGATCAGCTTGTTGAGGCTATTCGAAGCGCATATAAAGGTAATATTCAATTACATCCGGATATAGCAAATGCTCTTCTCTCTCAAACATTACCTGTAGAAGAAAAGGAAGAAGAACCTTCTATTCAAGTGGATGTGCTAACAGCGAGAGAAAATGAAGTATTGCAGCTATTAGCAAAAGGGATGAGCAATAAGGAAATTGCATCTGTTTTAGTTATTACAGAAAAGACAGTTAAGGCGCATGTAAGTAGCATTTTGAGTAAGTTGAATTTATCTGATCGTACGCAAGCGGCATTATATGCAGTGAAAAATGGAATTGTATAAGACGAAAGTCGTAAGACCAAGTTCGCCTTTAGAAGGTGGACTTTTTTTATGGAAAAATACGTCTATGTGAGGACGAAATTGTCTTTATATAAAGATAGAATATGTTTGTAAGCAACAAAACAACAATTACAAGGGATACCTTTTTTGAAAGCATATAACAACATAAGAGTGAGTACTAGGAGGAATAAATAATGGCAACAGTTTTATTCGTTAAAGCAAATAACCGTCCAGCGGAACAAGCAGTTAGTGTAAAATTATATGAGGCATTTTTAGCAAACTATAAAGAAGCACACCCAAATGATACAGTAGTAGAACTTGATTTATATAAAGAAGAATTACCATATGTAGGCGTAGACATGATCAATGGTACATTCAAGGCAGGTAAAGGCTTTGATTTAACAGAAGAAGAAGCAAAAGCAGTAGCAGTTGCTGATAAGTATTTAAATCAATTCCTAGAAGCTGATAAAGTTGTTTTCGGCTTCCCATTATGGAACTTAACGATTCCAGCAGTATTGCACACATATATTGATTATTTAAACCGTGCTGGTAAAACGTTCAAATATACGCCAGAGGGTCCAGTTGGCCTAATCGGAGATAAGAAGATTGCATTATTAAATGCAAGAGGCGGCGTATATTCAGAAGGTCCAGCAGCTGAGGTAGAAATGGCTGTTAAATATGTAGCAAGTATGATGGGCTTCTTCGGCGCAACAAACATGGAAACAGTAGTTATTGAAGGGCATAACCAATTCCCAGATAAAGCAGAAGAAATCATCGCTGCAGGTCTTGAAGAAGCAGCTAAAGTAGCAAGTGAATTTTAATTAAAATTATAATCGTCACTCGAAAAAACAGTATTAACGTTTACATGTTAATGCTGTTTTTTATATTTTTAGTTCATCAGCAAGTTTTTCTAATGTATTTCGATCTTGTATATAATATGTTCGGCCTTCTTTTCTTAAATAATTTTGTTGGCAAAACTGATTTAATACATATAAAAGATGACGGTAGCTGACATTTAAATATTCCGAGGCCTCGGTATGCTTTTCTATATAACAATTATTTTGCTCTGTTAATAAAATAAAAGCAGCTAATCGATTTTCAAAAGGATAACTATAGTTTTTTGCGTAATTTTCAGTGCGAGTAATTGTCTTTTCTCCAATAAATTTACATAAGTGCTGTAAAAACGTTGCATCTTGTAATAAAAGTTGCTGACAATCTTTAAGAGGAAGTGCCAAACATACACAATCTTCTAGTACTTCAACGGATTTAGTAATATTTTCTACTCCTATTAATCCTAATTCCCCGATAAAAGATGGTGCTTGAATAAAGTTAATTAATGAAACCTTCCCGTTTTGATGACTCATATATATTTTTGCTTTCCCAGAAATTAAGTAATAGAGATAAGGGAGAGCATTTCCTTCGCTACATATCATCTCTTTCGTTTGAAAAGAATGCAGCTCTACATATGGCAAGACATGAAATGAAAATAGGGTATGGAATTGATGGATTCGCATGTATTGATAAATTTCTTCCTCATTTTTGCTGATTTTCATATTTTCACCCCCCATGTATAGTATGAGATATCTCCTATTATCTTTACAAGAAGGAATGATACGATTTATGTAAATTTGTTTTTGTAGAAAAGAGAGTGTGATGAATTTATGAAAAAATATAAAACATTGTTATTTGATGTAGATGATACATTACTAGATTTCCAAAGGGCTGAAAAAGTGGCTTTACGGGTGCTTTTTGAAGAGAAGGGAATCCCTTTAACAGACGAGATAGAGGCTCGTTATAAAAAAATAAATAAAGGTCTTTGGGATGCTTTTGAAAAAGGAGAACTATCACGCAATGAAGTTGTAAATACACGATTTTCTCTGTTGTTTAAAGAGTATGGAGAAGAAGTAGATGGAATATTATTCGAAAATAATTATCGTAACTACTTAGAAGAAGGAAATCAACTCATGCAAGGTGCGTTTGAATTTATAAATCAAATTCAAGGAGAGTATGAATTGTATATAGTGACAAATGGTGTTTCTAAGACGCAAGATAAACGTTTGCGTAATGCAGGTTTACATTCATTATTTAAAGATGTTTTTGTTTCGGAAGATACAGGTTTTCAAAAACCGATGAAAGAGTATTTTGATTATGTTTTTGAACGGATTCCTAACTTTGCACCTGAAGCAGGGCTGATTATTGGGGATTCATTAAGCGCTGATATTAAAGGTGGATATGTAGCGGGAATTGATACTTGTTGGTTTAATCCAGAAAGAAAATTAAATGATAGTGGGATTATACCGACATATGAAGTGCATAATTTTGAAGAATTATACGCTCTATTAAAACAGTTTGTTTAATGAAAATAGATGATTCGGGTTTATTTTACATGAATCATTTTTTTCTAAGGTATTTTTCGAGTTAGTATGGAATATAATTCTTTTGTTGCTTTATATGAAACTGTTAACATTTATTTTAGAACATTCAGAAAAACTGTTTGACATTAGGAAATTATTGCTATAAAATCAACGGTAATTGCATAGTCTTATCAAGAAAAGGTGGAGGGACAGGCCCGATGAAACCTTGGCAACAGCCGTATAACGGAATTGTGCCAAATCCTGCAGGTAGTAATCCTGAGAGATAAGAAAGAGCCTTTAGAGCGTGTTTTCAAACTGCTCCTTTCTTGTTTTCAGGAAAGGGGCAGTTTTTTATTTTGTATAAAAGAAAGGAGAATGAGAGATGGGAGAATCATGGGGAAAAGGAACGATTTGTGTGCAAGGTGGCTATACGCCAAAGAATGGTGAACCACGTGTTTTACCACTTTATCAAAGCACAACGTATAAATACGATACTTCGGATGATTTAGCAGCTCTATTTAACTTAGAGGCAGAAGGATATATTTATACGCGTATTGGAAACCCTACTCTAGCCGCATTTGAGCAGAAGTTATCAGATTTAGAAGGCGGTGTAGGAGCTGTTGCAACGGCTTCTGGGCAAGCAGCTATTATGCTCGCCGTTTTAAATATTTGTAGTAGTGGGGATCATTTACTTTGTTCTTCAACGGTTTACGGGGGAACGTTTAATTTATTTGGAGTGAGTTTGCGTAAACTGGGCATTGATGTTACGTTCTTTAATCCAAATTTAACGGCAGATGAAATTACGGCGCTTGCTAATGACAAGACGAAACTTATCTATGCAGAATCGTTAGGAAATCCAGCGATGAATGTTTTAAATTTTAAAGAATTTTCAGCTGCCGCTAAAGAATTAGAGGTACCTTTTATCGTTGATAATACATTAGCAACTCCTTATTTATGCCAGGCGTTTGAACATGGGGCCAATATTATTGTTCATTCTACGACTAAATATATCGATGGGCATGCGAGCTCCTTAGGCGGTATTGTAATTGACGGTGGAAACTTTGATTGGACAAATGGGAAGTATCCTGAACTTGTTGAACCAGATCCAAGTTATCATGGTGTAAGTTACGTTCAAAACTTTGGTGCAGCAGCGTATATTGTGAAAGCACGTGTTCAGCTATTAAGAGATTATGGAAATTGTATGAGCCCATTCAATGCATATATTAGCAATATTGGCTTAGAAACATTGCATTTACGAATGGAACGTCATAGTGAAAATGCTCTTGCAGTTGCTAATTGGCTTGCTAATCATGAACGTATTGAATGGGTGAATTATCCGGGCTTAGATAGTAATGAAAATTACTCATTAGCACAACAGTATTTGAAAAAAGGTGCTAGTGGTGTTTTAACTTTCGGTATTAAAGGCGGATTAGAAGCAGCAAAAGAATTTATCGCAAATGTAAAACTAGCAACTCTCGTAACGCACGTAGCTGATGCACGAACTTGCGTTATACATCCTGCTAGTACGACGCATAGACAATTAAATGCTGAAGATCAGCGTTTAGCTGGTGTTACATCTGATTTAATTCGTTTATCGGTTGGTATAGAAGATGTTTCTGATATTATTGCAGATTTAGAAGCAGCTCTAGTTGGAGGCAAAACACATGCCGATCATAATTGATAAAGATTTACCGGCTCGCAAAGTGTTGCAAAAAGAAAATATTTTTGTAATGACGAAGGAGCGGGCAGAAACACAAGATATACGTGCTTTGAAAATTGCTATATTAAATTTAATGCCAACGAAGCAAGATACAGAGGCGCAATTACTTCGCTTAATTGGAAACACACCGTTACAATTAGATGTTCATTTGCTTCATATGGAATCACATCTATCTCGTAATGTAACGCAAGAACATTTAACAAGCTTTTATAAAACGTTTCGTGATATTGAAAATGAAAAGTTTGATGGGCTTATTATTACAGGAGCGCCAGTGGAGACCCTTGCTTTTGAAGAGGTAGATTATTGGGAAGAGCTTAAACATATTATGGAGTATTCAAAAACGAATGTAACATCTACGCTTCATATTTGCTGGGGAGCACAGGCTGGTTTGTACTATCATTATGGCGTTCCAAAGTATCCTCTTAAGGAAAAAATGTTCGGTGTGTTTGAACATGAAGTTTGCGAGCAACATGTGAAACTGTTACAAGGGTTTGATGAATTGTTTTTTGCCCCGCATTCTCGTCATACAGAAGTACGAGAGAGTGATATTAGAGAGGTGACAGAATTAACACTGTTAGCAAACTCTGAGGAAGCAGGTGTTCACCTTGTTATTGGGCAAGGAGGAAGACAAGTGTTTGCGCTTGGGCATAGTGAATATAGTTGTGACACGTTAAAGCAAGAATACGACCGGGACCGCCAAAAAGGGTTAAATATTGATGTGCCGAAAAACTATTTTAAGCATAATAATCCAAATGAGAAGCCGCTTGTACGGTGGAGGAGCCATGGGAATCTATTATTCTCTAATTGGCTGAATTATTACGTGTATCAAGAAACCCCTTATATATTGTAAAGAAAGATTGTGTAACACGTGGTAACGTTTTCCTTGTAAAGATTAACCTTTATTTTTCCGAATGTTCAAAATACATTGTTTTTCAGGTTTTTTACTCATATAATTTCATCTAAACACAATTTTTGAGGGGTGGAAAGTACTATGAAAGAAATTCAAGTTGGGTTATTAGGTCTTGGGACGGTTGGCAGTGGTGTGGTTCGTATTATTACGGATCATCAAGAACGACTCATACACCAAGTAGGTTGTCCAGTGAAGGTAACGAAAGTATTAGTGCAAAACATTGAGAAAGAGAGAGAGGTAGAGGTACCTTCTACTCTATTAACACAAGATGCACATGAAATTTTAGATAATCCAAATATTGATGTTGTCATCGAAGTGATGGGTGGCATTGATGATGCAAAATCATATATTTTACAAGCTTTAAAAAGCGGAAAGCATGTTGTAACTGCAAATAAAGACTTAATGGCATTACATGGAGCTGAATTATTAGCGACAGCAAAAGATAATAAGGCTGATTTATTCTATGAGGCGAGTGTGGCAGGGGGAATTCCAATTTTACGCAGTATCGTAGAAGGACTTTCTTCAGATCTTATTACGAAAGTAATGGGAATTGTAAATGGAACGACTAATTTTATTTTGACGAAAATGTCAGACGAAGGGAGAGCATATAACGACGTGTTAAAAGAAGCCCAACAACTTGGATTTGCAGAAGCGGATCCAACATCAGATGTAGAAGGTTTAGATGCAGCAAGAAAAATGACAATTTTGGCTACCCTTGGTTTCTCTACAAATGTAGAGCTTGGAGATGTGAAGGTAAAAGGGATTACTTCTATTACAGAAGAAGATATTGAATACAGTAAGAGTTTAGGATACACGATTAAATTAATCGGTCTTGCGAAGCGAGATGGTGAAAAATTAGAGGTTACAGTTGAACCGACTTTACTTCCAAATACACATCCTCTTGCGGCCGTGCAAAACGAATATAACGCTGTATATGTGTATGGTGAAGCAGTTGGAGAAACAATGTTTTATGGACCAGGTGCAGGAAGTTTACCGACAGCAACGGCTGTTGTTTCCGACCTAGTAGCTGTAATGCAAAATATTAGATTAGGGGTAACAGGAAATAGTGCTGTAGTCCCGCAATATCAAAAGGTACTAAAAGAGCCAGACGAAATTGTTGTGAAGAAGTTTTTAAGACTTCATGTAAAAGATGAAATTGGTGTATTTGCAAAGATCACTTCATTATTCTCTGAGCGCGGAGTTAGCTTTGAAAAAATTATTCAAATGCCGCTTGAAGAGAAAGGAAAGGCTGAAATTGTAATTGTAACGCATCGTGCGTCTCTTGCTGATTATGATTATATTCTACATACGTTGCAAGGGTATGAAGAAATAGATTGTTTGAAAGCGAACTATCGAATTGAAGGGGATGCTAAGTAGTATCTCTTACCATAAAACAGAAAGAGCCTATTAAGCAGCTTGCTTAATAGGCTCTTTTCTATTTAAAATCTGCGTACCAACTTGAATAAATGCTTGGATAATCCAGCCTGTTGTAAAGGATAAGATGATTGTTCCAAAATAGATAGGTCCATCTAATAAAAAGCTTAGCGTTAAAAATAAAAAGGCTAATGAAATCTCTGTTCTTCTAAACGTCCATTTTTTCTTCTCAGCAACCGTTAAAACGAAAGCTTCTTGAGGTGCTGGGCAAAGGTTCGTAGAGACGTAAAGGCCAATTCCAGCTCCAACAAATAGATTTCCGCAAATAAGTGTTATATATTTTGGAAGAGAGCGGATAGCATCCATAATAGTTGTAGTGGAACCAATCCAATCAACAAAAAGAGAAATAAGAACCATCGTTACGATAGTACCAATTGTTATTTGTTTTTTATTCCAAAAGAGTACGATAAGTGTAAAAGCGAAGTTAATCATGAAAATCCAAAAACCTATACTTATCCCGAAATTTTGATATAGTGCAATAAAGAAGGAATCATAAGGGCTAAGTCCAAAGGAAGTAATGGTCGTCATCATATTAATACCGATGGCGAGAATGAGTAGACCGCCAATGAAAAATATATATTCTAATTTGAATCGAAACATAGTTGTATATCCTTTCAAAATGTATTTGCTAGGAAAGGATATATTGTGGAAAGCTTACCAGGTCAAGGGAGAATTTTTGTGAGAAGGGGAAAATGAGATGACAAATATAAGAAAGATTGCTGAACTTGCTGGGGTATCTATTTCAACTGTTTCACGTGTACTAAATAATCATCCTTATGTGAATGAACAGAAACGAAAAGAAATTTTAGCAATTATAGAAGAATTAAATTATACGCAAAATGTGAATGCAATTCATTTAGTGAAGGGAAAAACGAATGTAATTGGCGTTTTATTACCGCACGTAAATGATCAATATTATAGCGCTATTATTGAAGGAATATCGAAGGAAACAGCAAAGAATAATTATAATATGATGCTTTGCCAGACGAATTATAGCGAAGAAAGAGAACTAGAAATTTTAAATATGTTAAAAATGAAAAAGCTTGATGGGGTTATTATTTGTTCTCGGGCAAATAGTAAGGAGAAGCTTGAAGAATATACGAAATTCGGCCCGATTGTTATGTGTGAAGAAATAGATTCAAAATGCATTTCAAGTGTCCATATCGATTACTACAAAGTATTTTCACATGGGATGAAAAGCTTAATAGATACCGGTCATACACGTATTGGATATTGTATTGGAAGAAGTAATAGCGTTAATAGCCAAAGACGAAAGAAGGCGTATGAAGATTCGCTTCAACAGAGTACCGTAACACCGTTAGAGACCTGGAAATTTGAGGGTTGTTTTACAGTGGAAGATGGACGCAATGTAATTAGAGAATGGGCTCATATGTCAGTAAAACCGACGGCGTTCCTTGTATCTTGTAACCATATTGCAGCGGGGATGGTTACAGAAGCAAAAAAACAAGGAATTCGTATTCCGGGTGATATTACGATTATCGGGTGTGATGATCAAGAGGTGGCAGATATATTGGGTATAACGACGATTTCGCATTCTAGTAAAAACGTTGGAATGAGAGCGTTTGAATTATTATATGAAAAGATTAGTGAAGAGAAATTAGATGTGAAGCATATAGAGTTATTACCAGAGTTAGTAGGTAGAGAAACGACATAATTGAGAAGGTCTGAGAATCGCTTTTCAAAATTTCGTTTGGTATAATTATGGACAATCTATGAGGGCTAAAAGGGGTTTTGATATGAGATCAAAAGTAGTAAAAGTAATTCTACTCATTACAATTGCATCTTTCTGTTTATTTGCATATGGCTTTGTTTCAGGTGTAAATGATGTATTAAATCCAAAAGCTTCAAATTTAATTAAAAAGACCGATGTAGTAGCAAAAGAGAAAAGGAAAACGGGAACATTACAAATCGTTAGTTTAGGTGATTCATTAACGCGTGGCGTTGGTGATAAAGAAGGAATTGGTTATGTTGGGCGAATGAAAGAGGATTTACAAAAAGATTATAAGCAAAAAATTGCATTAACAAATTTAGCAGTTAGTGGTGCAAAAATGCCCGATTTATTAAAACAAATTGAAAGTAATGGCGCTAAATATTCAATTAAGCAAGCAGATGTAATCGTGTTAACGATTGGTGGGAATGATTTGTTCCCGGGCTGGGAATCGCTTGGGAAAATAGATTTAGAGACGTATCGTCCTGACACAGAAACATTTCAAAATGAAGCAAAGAAAATTATAGAAGAAATTCGTAAATTAAATACAGATAGTCCGATTTTTTGGCTTGGTTTATACAATCCTTTTGAAGATGTAGAAGATTTAAAAGGGTCTTCAAACATTGTTGTGGACTGGAATGCATCTTTAGAGAAGTTAGCGCTAAACGATAAAAATGTGTATATTACACCGACATTTGATTTATTCCAAAACCGCGGGAAAGATTTATTATACTCTGATCATTTTCATCCGAACGAAGTAGGTTATACGTATATGGCAGAACGTTTAGTTCAAAACGTTGTAAGTAAATTAAAACTAGAACAAGGAGGGGTAAAATGACGACGATACTTTCTGTACGAGACTTGAAGAAGATAATTGGAAAGAAGACTCTTGTAGAGAATATTTCCTTTGATGTAAAGCAAGGAGAAGTGTTCGGGTTCTTAGGACCAAATGGTGCTGGAAAGACGACTACCATTCGAATGTTAGTCGGATTGATTAAGGCGACAGAAGGTACGATTTCTATCGGTGGTTATTCGATTAAGGAAAATTTCAGAGAAGCGATGCGTCAAATTGGGAGTATCGTTGAAAACCCAGAACTGTACACATATTTAACAGGATGGGAAAATTTAAAGCAATTTGCTCGTATGTTAGGTGATATATCAGATGAACGTATTATTGAAATTGCTGAAATGGTTCATTTAGATGAAAGAATTCATGACAAGGTAAAAACGTACTCACTTGGTATGAAACAACGCCTTGGAATTGCGCAGGCGCTCCTTGGGAATCCAAAATTGCTCATATTAGATGAGCCAACGAATGGTTTAGATCCAGCAGGGATTAGAGAACTTAGGGAATTTATACATAAGCTTGTAAAAGAAGAAAATATGAGCGTGTTTATTTCAAGTCACTTGCTAAGTGAAGTGCAAATGATATGCGATCGCGTTGCTATTATTCATAAAGGAAAGATGATAACAGTTGCCAAGGTTGAAGAATTAATTAAAACAGCAAGCGATCGTGTAGAATGGATTGTTACACCGATTTCTAAGGCGAAAGATATGCTAGAAGCGGCCGAGGAAATAAGAGAAGTGAGTGTAGAAGGCGAGCGATTACTATGCCGCATGGATATTGCATCTATAAGTAGTTGGAATAAACACTTTGTTGAAAATGAAATAGATGTACATAGCGTTAAGGAGCTCATATTTACGCTAGAAGATTTATTTATTGAACTCACAAGGGGTGAGCAGCATGCGTGAATTTGCGAATCTAGTTTTAAATGAATCAGAAAAGATTTACCGCAAGAAACGTATTTTTGTTGTCATGCTTATTTTAGCAATCTTGATCCCGCTTTTTGTGTACGCACAGTATCGTGAAATAGAAACGACACAAAAAAGACTCGGTACAACTGATTGGAAGGTTTCATTACAACAGCAAATTGTTGATTCTCAAAATCGATTGAACAATTCTAGGTTGCCAGAAGAATGGCGTGATTGGTTAAAGGTAAGAGTTGAGCAACAACAATATTATTTAGATCATGATATTAACCCGATGGCACCGGGTGCACCGACTTTTGTCAGAGCATTTATTGAACAAGGAATTACGTTATTTATTCCGCTTCTCGTAATGATTGTCGCCATTGATATCGTTTCAGGAGAACGAAGTGATGGGACGATGAAGATGTTACTTACGCGGCCGATTCGGCGCTGGAAAATACTCCTTAGTAAATACGTGACGATGTTATTTTTCATTTCGCTCATACTGTTTCTTGTAGGTTTGTTTGCCTACATATTATCAGGGCTTGTATTTGGGTACTCGGGATGGAATTTACCTGTTTTAACAGGATTCGTCATTGATAAGGAAACGTTAAATACGAACTTTGTACATCTTATTCCGCAGTGGCAATACATCTTAATGGCGTATGGACTAGCCTGGTTTGTTGCTATCGTTGTTGGAACTATATCATTTATGGTCTCTGTTTTAATTCGTAATACACCAGCTGGTATGGGCGTTATGCTAGCTGCATTAATTGCAGGTGGTATTTTAAGCTCGTTCGCAACATCTTGGGAAGGCGCCAAGTATATTTTTAGTGTGAATTTATCATTAACGGATTATTTATCAGGAAAATTACCTGCATTACAAGGTTTATCGATGGGGTTTTCTTTGATGAATTTAACTGTTTGGGCAGTTGTTTCTCTTGTTATTTCGTTCGTAGTATTTACAAGACAGGATATGGTGAATTAATTAGACAGGAAGTGACAGTATGGAAAATGTTTTAAAGAATGATTGGGAGCCACTATTGGCACCAGAATTCGAGAAAGAGTACTATCTTACTCTATCCAGTTTTTTGACAGAAGAATACAGCATGCATGTTGTTTATCCGAAGGTAGAAGATATCTTTAACGCTCTTCAGTATACAAGTTATGAAAATACAAAGGTTGTTATTTTAGGACAAGATCCATATCATGGACCGAATCAAGCGCATGGTTTAAGCTTTTCTGTACAACCTGGTGTTAAAACACCACCATCATTGTTAAATATGTATAAAGAACTTCGAGATGAATATGGTTATGAAATCCCGAATAACGGTTATTTAGTAAAATGGGCGGAACAAGGAGTATTACTACTAAATACCGTATTAACAGTTCGTGAAGGCGAAGCAAATTCTCATAAGGGAAAAGGATGGGAGCACTTCACAGATCGTGTAATTGAACTGTTGAACGAACGTGAAAAGCCAGTTATTTTCATATTGTGGGGGCGCCATGCGCAGGCGAAGAAGAAGTTAATTACGAATCCGAATCATCATATTATCGAATCTGTACATCCAAGCCCATTATCGGCAAGACGTGGTTTCTTTGGTAGTAAGCCATATTCTAAAGTAAATACGATTTTAGCTAATATGGGCGAAAGAGAAATTGATTGGGAAATTCCAAATTTATAAATAGAAAAGGTAGTTAACAGTCGTTAACTACCTTTTTATTATCATTGTTGCTCGTTCTTTAATTTTGCATCTAGTACAAAAGTACCAAATGGGATAACTGATGAAACGAATGCTCCAAGTGCCCATAAAATTGATTTACGGTGTACGATTGTTACTTGAATTACTGCAAAGATGAATAGAATAAATAGAACACCATGAGCCATGCCTGTAATTTTAACAGCTGTTGCAAATCCTGCGAAATATTTTAATGGCATTGCTACAAATAATAGTAATAGGAAAGAAATACCCTCAACTAGTCCAATTGCTCTTAATCGTCCGATTGGTGTAGATAACATAAAGTAGCCTCCTTTAACGTATGCTTGTATATAGTAAATTTGTATTCTTTTTCAAAATAAAATAGTCTATTTTGTTTCATTATATACAAAAAGAAAGTTTACACTACGAGAATAGTGCAAAGTTCAAAATATAGTCACAAAAGCATGAGAATTTAAATAAAAACCTATTTGAAGTATTTGACTTCAAATAGGTTTTGTGAATGAAAATATTAAACAAGTACATCCGTTTTTAAAACGAATTTCTCTACAACTTTTGCAACACCATCGTTCATATTTGTATCTGTTACGTAGTTTGCAATTTCTTTAATATCATCAGGTGCATTGCCCATTGCAACACCAAGACCAGCAAATTCAATCATTGCTTGGTCGTTATAGCTATCGCCCATTGCGATAACTTCTTCACGCTTAATGCCAAGCTTTTGAATCAGTTTGTTTAAGCTCGTTCCTTTTGTAACACCGGCTTCTGTAAATTCTAAGAAGAATGGTTTCGAACGCATCACGCTTAATTGGCCTTCTAGTTGTTTTTGTAGTTTCTTTTCAACTTCAACAAGGCGTTCAGCCTCTTTATTCATTAATACTTTTACTACAGGCTCTTTAACTGCGGCTTTAAAGTCATCTACTACAACAATTGGCATACCAGTAATATCGCCCTCAATTTCAGTATAAGGATTATTTTCTTCCGTTACGATATCATCGCCCATATAAGTATGAATCCATACATCTTCAGTTTTACTAATTTCAAATAGGTTGTGAACGATTTCAGGAGATAGCGTACTACTAAAGATTTCTTCGTTTGTTTTACAGTTAATAATTTTTGCACCATTAAAAGATAAAATGAAACTGCCGTATTCTTCTAAACGAAGCTCTTTGGCTACATTGCGCATACCAAACGTTGGACGTCCAGAAGCAAGTACAACCTTTACCCCTTGCTCTTGTGCAGTCATTAACGCTTCTTTCGTACGAGGTGAAATAGTATGGTCATCACGTAATAAAGTATCATCTAAATCTAAAACAATCATTTTATAAGTCATATAGAAAATTCCTTTCTTTAATTGAAATCAAAATACATGTTCATGAAGATGTTGAGGAATAATAGTAAGACATCAAACCTCTTTGAAAAGAAGTAGATAAATTATTATGAGTGTGTTGCTCATAATATTGGTTAATAATCATTGGGGATGAATAAAACCCCAATGATTAAAGTTTGATTTTATCGTAACAACTCTAAAGGTAGAGTGCAATAATGGAAGTTTTCCAATTTACGATATTTGTTTTGCTGTGGAACGAGAAAATAGTATTTCTAGCAAGATTGCCATTACAGATCCAAGAACGAGACCATTACTTAAAAACGATGCTAGAAATGGTGGAAGTGTGGAATATGCTCCTGCTGGAACAAACATAACTCCGACTCCTGTAAAGATTGAAAGACCGGCTACTTTAAATAATCGTTCTTTATCCTGGACAGTTTCGTATTCTCGAAAGGCGAGGCCAATCATGCTTGCGAATACAGGATAAATAGCGGCATAACCAACTGCAACAGGGATTGCTGCAAAGAATGAAGTAATCTTTGGAAATATACTAACGACAATAATAAAGCTTGACCCTAATATAAACGGGAGACGTTTATAAATATTAGTCGTTGCAATAAAACCTGCTGATCCAGAAATAGCGACAGGCCCAATAGCTGAAAACAGGCCGCCTAGCAATTGGTTGATTCCTGTTATAATGCCAGCTTGTTTAAAACGATCTGATGCAGCATTTTCTTCATATTTAGAGACAACCTTTTGTACAACGCGAATACTTGCTAACATATTTGTTAGAAGTAAGAGTGTAACGAAAATGACTGTAATTACCATATTCCATTCAACACGAGGCATTCCGAAAACAAATAAGGACGGAAAACGGATTATGTCTGTCACTGGTGTTATTGGATTAGATAATCCGAAGCATGCGAATAATATCCAGCCGCATATGATACTGAAAAGAACGGAATATTGTCCAATAATAGGTAGCTTCATGATGAAAAAGGATAGTAAAATAACAATGAGTGAAAGAATAAATACGTTAGGTTGTACTTCTGTATGTTTTCCATCAAGGCCAAACATTCCCTTTAAGAAGGAGCCACTAAGCTGCGCGACAAGAAGAAATAAATACGTTCCAATGACTGTCGGTGTAAAATAGCGAACAAGTTTATCAATAAGTCCAAAAACGCTAAGAATAATACAAATAATACCGCTTAATAAGAAAGCATATTGAAGAACTTTAAGTGTCTCATTGCTGGATCCAAATAATACGACACCTAAACTTGCGTAAAGGGAGAAAATTCCCCACCAAAGGCCAGCAGGACCTTCTTGAATAGGAAGTTTATGCCCAAATATAGCTTGCAAGAGACCAGCAAAGCCTAGAACAAATAACGTTCTTTGTACGAATGCGATAGCTTCAGCGCCATCAAGACCATAACTAGTTGCGACACTAATTGGTACAATAAGGCTTCCAGCTAAAATAAATAGTGCCCATTGTAAGGCGGAAAGAAATGTCTTCATTATATCAACCTCTTTCATAGATTCCGTATCTAGTATATACGTATTTTATTTCCACTGGCAAAGATTGTAGATAGAGAAAAGAGTTGAAACAAGGTATGAATGCACGTAAGCAATTATGGATAGCAGTTATATGTATGACTTTTGTTGTAATTCTAGGAACGATAGGATTTATGACGATCGAAGAGATTAGTTTGTTTCAAGCATTTTGGATGACGATGATTACTGTATTGACTGTTGGATACGGGGATGCCGTTCCTGTAACGCAAGCGGGGAAAGTATTTGCGCTCCTTATTATTCCTGTTGGCGTAGGTATTGTTACGTATGCAATTGGGGTAGTGGCAGCTATGATTATTGAAGGGAATTTATTTCATGCAGTACGGAGGAAGAAGATGGATAAACAAATAGCGCAGTTGAAAAATCATATTATAGTATGTGGTTGCGGTAGAGTGGGGCTTCAAGTTGTACATGAATTGCAAGAAAAGAATATTCCATTTGTCGTTGTTGATAAAGATGAAAGTATATCGGGGCAGGAAAAGCTTTTATTTGTACATGGAGATGCAACGGAAGATCAAGTATTACATAATGCCGGAATTTTAGAAGCAGCTGGTTTAGTTGCTATTGTTGCAAATGATGCCGAAAATGTATTTATTACATTAACAGCCAGAGGATTAAACGATACGATTAAAATTGTGGCGAGATCTGAAAAGCCAGAAACTGAAGAGAAATTAAGGCGTGCTGGTGCAAATAAGGTTATTAATCCATCTAGTATGGCAGGTATTCATATCGCAAAAGGTATTGCCAATCCATTAACCGTTCATTATATTGATACAGTGTTGTATGGAGTGGAACAGTCATTTGTCATTGAAGAAATTCTAGTTGGAAAAGATTCAATATTAGTTGGTAAATCGTTACTAGAGAGTAATGTAAGGAATCAGTTTGATGTAACAATATTAGCGATTTTAAGAAATGGTAATATTATACATAATCCAGCGGGGCAGGAAAAATTGAAAGAACGTGATATGATAATAGTATTTGGTTCAGTAGAGAAACTGGGACAATTCGAGAAAGAATTACAAAGTACGAGGTGATAAGGAATGCAAATATCTAGCGACAAGATTTTAAATAAAATGGCGAATGAAATTGCGAAGGCAAAAAGTAGTGAAGGACAAAAGTCAAAAGAACATTTATTAGTTGTGCGCGCTTTATGTGACTTATTATTAGATGAACAAGTTGAAACATCTACATATAGAGAACCACAAATTCCATCGAAAGTAATTGGATCACAACCAGTAACAACTATGCAACCAATTGCACCTGTTTCTGGGGAGCCAGTATATATAAAAGAAAGTGATGCAAACGGTAATTCTTTATTTGATTTTTAGAAGATAAATCGTTTGGCTTATATGCAAAAATTGCTTATGATAAAGGTAAAAAAGGGGAATTAAGATGAAAATTTTCTTTTTACTAGGTTGTATTGCAGCGGGGCTATCTGTTGCGTTAGGGGCCTTTGGAGCACACGGTTTAGAAAATAAAATTTCTGCAAAAATGTTAGAAGTGTGGAAAACAGGCGTTACATATCAAATGTTTCATGCAGGTGGACTATTCGTAGTTGCTTTATTAATGGATAAGGTCCAATCATCACTTTTAACTACTGCTGGTTGGCTAATGGTAGCTGGGATTATTATGTTCTCAGGTAGTTTGTATGCATTAAGTACGACAGGCATTAAGTTCTTTGGTCCAATTACACCTCTTGGTGGTGTAGCATTTATTGTGGCATGGATTTTAGTCGGAACTGCAGTTGTAAAAGGATTATAAAAAAACAAAAGCTGGCATATGCCAGCTTTTTTTATGGTCTTGGAGCATAAGTTGCTTGTTGACTAGGTAAATACGTAATTTCCTCTGGAAATTCTACGTAATCTAAGTAAATCATTAGTAGTAAATAGCGTTTTCCTGATTGTGGTTCACTAATAACGATATGGTCACGGCCAGCCGCTTCAATAATACCTGTATAAGATTGTGTACCAAGGGAACTGCCACGTTCATAAGTCATTACAACCGTAGCTTGCTTACCTTTGTTTAAGCGAAGGATATTTTCAATATAGGATTGCTCTAGAGGTAACATGCCTTGAGAAATTGCATATTGAGCTTGTGCAGCTTGAGCTGATTGTTGTTGCATTGCTTGCTGTTGTTGTTGAGTCATTTGTTGCGGTTGTACATAAGTTCCAGATGGTTGATAAAAACCTGTTCCATAGTACGGATTTTGTTGCTGTGCCATTCAAAAATCCCTCCTCATTTTCATCTCTTAATATACGCTAGGACAGTCTTCGCCAGATGGTTGGAAGAAGCAGTGTTTTTTGAAGCGACCAGAGTTTTGTTGGTTATACCAAGTTGGCGGACATGCACCCTCAGGTCTAAAGAACCATAAGGCAAAATTGGCAGGCCAAAAACGTTGCCCTTGAATGGTCCGTCTCGCCAGGGCAATATCTTGTTCACGTGCCCGTTGATAAAAATATCCTTTTTGCGTTGCTTCAAAACCGCCGGGGTTTTGATAAACCATTTGACGTAAATTACGAATGCTTTTAAAGTCTAAACAATTTCCGCGGACACGATTTACCCCAACGTTTCCGACCATTAACATTCCTTGTTGCCCTTCTCCTTCGGCTTCAGCACGCATCAGTCTAGCTAACAACTTTACATCTGCTTCGTTATAAGCAATAACGCCCATTATGTGTCACCTCTCTTTTTGTAATACCTTTTGGAAAGAGGTTTATCTCTAGATGAAGTGTGTAACAATTACTAGTTCATACGTATGAGGAAAAGGACTCAGATATGACAACCAAACGAAGTTTTACATTGAGAGTGGAAAATAAAAAAGCTAGCGTGAGCCAGCTTTTTTATTAAAAAACTTTAGACCATAAGTTTGAGAAGAAATCACCAATAGAGCGCATTGTTAACACAAACCAATTTGCTTTTTCAACTTCCTCTGTCGTTTTTGCAGTAACTTTCATACTTTTACTACCGTCTAAGAAACCATATTTATCAGTTGATTCTAAAGTAATTGAGCCTACTTTGGCATCTTTCTTAGTAGGAGCAACTAAATGTCCATCTTCAGCAAGAGATTTATCTAATTCAGTCCCAATTTTATAAGGCTCTTTGCTACCTTTTTTCGCAATTACTGTTATTTCTTTTTCGGGTGCAACAGTTACTTGGTCTTCTTTCCCTTTTACTACAGAGATTGTATTGTTCTTATTAACTTTTAGTTTTTGTTTTTCAAAGTTATTAAATCCATATTCGATTAATTCACGAGATTCTGTGAAACGTTCATCCATTGATTTTGTTTTAATAATAACTGAGATAAGACGTACATCACCACGTTTAGCAGTAATAGTAAATCCGTATCCAGCTGTATCAGAACTTCCGGTTTTTAAACCATCAGTACCTTCATAAGCGAAAGCAGCTCCTGGTAACATCCAATTCCAGTTTTCCATACGAATTGGTTTTGGATGATTGTCTGGGAAGTTTCTAAATCTTTGTTTTGTATCCTCTAGCATTTCTGGATACTTTGTAATCATTGCTTTTGAAAGCATACCCATATCACGAGCTGACATAGAGTTTTCTGCATTTAGATCAGTTCCCTCAGGATGTTTTCCTTTTAAGTCAGCGTTATTTAAGCCAGTAGCGTTTACAAATTTATATTTCTTTAATCCTAGCTTTTTAGCATGTTCATTTGCAAGATTTAAGAAGTTTTTCTCACTTCCTGCAAGAAGTTCTGCTAAAGCGATACTAGATCCATTTGCAGAGAATATAACAATAGAATGATATAATTCTTTTACAGTATATTGACGTCCTTTTTCGAACGGTACATTAGAGAATTCATTATTACGAGAGACTTCATAAGCGTAATCAGAAATATTTACTTTCGTATCCCATGTGATTTTTCCTTCTTTAATTGCTTCTAAAACAGCATAAACAACAATTAATTTTGACATACTAGCAATAGCTAGCAATTCATCTGGATTTTGCTCGTGAAGTATTTTTCCTGTATCTGCATCAAATAAAAGTGCAGCCGCCGCCTCAATATGTATTTTTTCTTCCGCATGGGATGTTGTTACTCTTAAGGAAGAAATTGACAATACAAGCAATAGTAAAATAGACAAGATTTTTTTCATATAGATTATCACCTTCGCATCGTTATTTAGCATATAGCTCGTATCATTTTAGCATATCTTTACATATAAAAAGGTTACAATTTTACAATAAATTTGAAAAAATGTCGGTTTTTCTTCAAAAGTGCAGAAAAAAGGAGATTTTTGAGGATAAATATAGAGAAGAATAAAAAAAGGAACGAAATTCGTTCCTTTTCACCATTTATATGTGTAAAAATTTCTCTACTTTTTCGTCTGGTAAAATGTTTCCAACGAAGAATGTTCCAAATTCACCATAACGAGCACTTACTTCATCGAAGCGCATTTCATATATAAGTTTTTTAAATTGAAGAACATCGTCAGCGAATAATGTTACGCCCCATTCGAAATCGTCGAATCCAACAGATCCTGAAATCACTTGGCGTACTTTACCTGCATATTGACGACCAATTTTACTATGACTGTACATCATTTTTTTACGCTCTTCCATAGGAAGCATGTACCAGTTGTCATCACCTTGGCGACGCTTATCCATTGGATAGAAGCAAATATGATTTGCTTTCGGCAATTCAGGATATAAGCGAGCTAAAATTTGTGGGTTTTGGTATGGATCCTCATCAGCTGGAAGATAGTTGCTTAATTCAACAACAGATACGTAAGAATATGCAGGAACCATATATTCAGCTAAAGTTGTTTTATTCAATTCTGTCTCAATTTCATTTAACTCTTCCATTGTTGGACGTAAAATCATAAGCATAATATCAGCTTTTTGGCCAACAACTGTATACATTGCGTGACTACCTTTTTTCGCAGTAGCTACTTCGTTCCATTTTTCAACGACATTTAAAAATTCAGACACTGCTTGTCCGCGTTCGTCGCTAGATAATGTTTTCCATGCAGCCCAATCAATAGAACGTAAATCATGTAAACAATACCAGCCATCTAACGTTGTTGTTGCTTCACTCATTCTATTCACCTCAGTTAATGATAGTTTTACACGTTAACTATAGCATATATAGTTTTAAAATCATCTATATAAAACCTTGGCGCATAAAATTGTCACATTTAAGTGTTTAAGCAAGTTGAATTTAACGGCTGAATTTTATGAAAATATAATCATTTTTATTTTATCTATTTTTTGGGAGCTATAAGTTTAAAATATAGAAGAAAAGCAGTATTCTTAAAGATAGAGTATTTTTAACATATGTAGGAGGGTTTATTCGTGAGCAACTTATTTACAACAGTAAAAGAAAAAGTTCAAGGAAAAGGCATTTCTATCGTACTTCCTGAAGGAACTGATGAAAGAATTTTAGGCGCTGCAGAGCGTTTAGCAAAAGAAGAGTTAGTAAAACCAATCTTAGTTGGTAATAAGGAAGAAATTAGCGCAAAAGCTGCTAGCATGAATTTAACATTAGCAGGCGTTGATATTTACGACCCAGCTACATACGAAGAAATGGATGCAATGGTAGCATCTTTCGTTGAACGCCGTAAAGGTAAAGCAACTGAAGAAGACGCTCGCAAAATCCTTAAAGACGAAAACTACTTCGGTACAATGCTTGTATACATGGGAAAAGCACACGGTTTAGTAAGTGGTGCAGCTCACTCTACAGCTGATACAGTTCGTCCAGCACTTCAAATTATTAAAACAAAACCAGGCGTTACAAAAACTTCTGGCGTATTCATTATGGTACGTGAAGAAGAGAAATATGTATTCGCTGATTGCGCAATTAACATTGCACCAAACAGCCAAGATTTAGCTGAAATCGGTATCGAAAGTGCGAAAACTGCTGAGTTATTCGGCATTGATCCACGCGTTGCTATGTTAAGCTTCTCTACAAAAGGTTCTGCGAAATCTCCAGAAACAGAAAAAGTTGTAGAAGCAACTCGCATTGCAAAAGAAATGGCTCCTGAGTTAACTTTAGATGGAGAATTCCAATTCGATGCTGCATTCGTACCATCTGTAGCTGAGAAAAAAGCTCCAGGTTCTACAATTAAAGGTGATGCTAACGTATTCGTATTCCCAAGCTTAGAAGCTGGTAATATCGGCTACAAAATCGCTCAACGTTTAGGTAACTTCGAAGCAGTAGGACCAATCTTACAAGGCTTAAACATGCCTGTAAATGACCTATCTCGTGGATGTAACGAAGAAGAAGTGTACAAGTTAGCTTTAATTACAGCAGCTCAAGCACTTTAATTCTATAATGAATTGAAATAAAGACCGTCGCTATTATAGCGACGGTCTTTATTTTTCTAAGCCAAGTGCTTTATTATTACGATCAATAATACGTTGTAAATTCGTCTCATATAAAGGAATCTCATCTATTGTTAATTGAGATGGAGTTAACTTTGGAGCGAATTGCTGCAATGTTTTTAAAAGACGCATCATTAAATCTTGTACTGTAATGGTTTCGTCAAGTAATTCTGAGAGTGAGGCCATCGTACTTGGTACAATTTCAGGGTACGTAAAGCGTGTTTCTTCCCCTTGAATTGCTAGGTTGTAGAAATCACGAACGAGTGCGGCACGCTCAGAGCCACTTCCTGTAGCACAAAGATAAATTTGGACAGCGACACCGCCGCGAATACGACGTTGTGAAATACCAGCGAATTTTTGATCGCGAATACTTAAATCATAACTACCAGGACAGTAAGAGCCGACAATTTCTTTTGCTTCGATAGTAACGTCGTAATCCTTTAACATCTCCTTAATCAAATGCCACATCGTATCGTATCCAAGATCAATATCGATACCTTTTTCTGTTTCTTGGAATAAAAGTGATACGTTTAAAACACCTTCATCAAGCACGACTGCAAGCCCGCCAGAATTACGAACAATAACATTGAAGTTGTTTTGTTTTAAAAAAGAAATACCTTCTTCTAAATGCGGAAGGCGTGAATCTTGAATACCAAGGACAATTGTATTGTGATGAACCCAAGAACGCATTGTTGCGGCTGACTTGCCATTTCCAATGCTTGTGCATAATGTGTCATCCATTGCGAATGACTGAAGTGCATGGAATGTTGGTCCCAAACTAGATTGATCTACAATGCGCCACTCTGGCTGAGATAAAATGGAACGGGAATTGCTCATATAACTAACCCCTTATCTTTAAAATGACAATCTCTATTATAGCAAAAAATGAAGAATGGAGTTTTCTCACATATAAAGGGGAGCTTAGAGGTGAAATAATAAAAAGGATGCATTACATGCATCCTTTTTATTCTGCAATTTTTTCTAAATTACCGTTTCGGTCCATTCGGAAAGATGTTTGAGAACGTTCTTCATCATCCATGACTGCCAATTTACGAGCTCGGTTCATAATGTTCATAAGTGTTTCGTAATCTTCTTGTACAGTATGAGATTGCTTTTCTAATTTTTCTAGTTTCTTTTCTAGTTCCTCATTCCTAAGAATTTGTGCTTTAATTTCTTGTTTCAATCTCGTATTCTCGTTTTCAAGAGCTGTCACTTTTATATTTGAAGATCCGACTGTTTGTAAAAAATAAATAACATCTTGCATTGTCATAGAGCTTCTTGCAGCAGTAGATTCTTGATATGGAATAGCTTCTTTATATTGTACGATTGAATCTTCTTGTACTAACTCTTCATAATTAGTTATCGAATCTGAAACTGGTGGTGTATAAAGTAAACGTTTTTTCGCTTGTTCACCGCTTGCAGCACGCATTTTATCTTTACGATGTTTTTTTGCTAGTTGAAGAGCTTGTTCATAGCTATAGCGAACGACAGCATTCCAGCGGAAACCACAAGCAGCAGATGTACGATTTAACTGATCCCCTACTTCCTCAAATGCATTTAATTGTGTACTTCCTTCTCTAACATGACGAAGTACCGTTTCAGCCAGTAATAAATCATCCTCATCTGTCCAAGCATCTTGTCTTACTTTCATAGATTCAACTCCCTTTCTTTTTATGAACTTCCTATTTTTATAATGGGCAAAAAAATAAACTTTTATACAAAGCTTTTAAAAATATGGTAGATTTCGATGAAAGGTAAAAATTTTCCCATGAATGGTGAGCGCTTCTGTAGGAGAGCATATAAATATGTAGCATTATGTAGAGAATAGGCTTTGTAGGGAAACTTGCAACGAGCTTCAAAGAGCGGTAAAATACCATTTAGTGTTTATTTTTAAATGTACTTGAGAAAAGTTTAAAATAGAGGAAGTGTTATGTAATGGGAAACGAGTTTCGCGTGTGCGATGACTGTCAGGCAACGAACGTTAAAACGTTAGTTCCGAAGTTAAAAAAAGTAGATTCATGTGCAACGATTGAAGTTGGATGTCAGTCTTACTGTGGTCCTGGTCGTAAAAAATCATTCGCATTTGTAAATAACCGTCCAGTTGCGGCTCCAACAGAAGATGAGTTAATCGTAAAAATTGAAGCAAAGTTAAATAAGTAAGAAAAAGAAGAGTGAAAAGATTACTCTTCTTTTTTTATGCCCATAAGAGGAATGGTTTATTCTGCAAAAGTAATCTTGTGTGTACGAACGTTTTCTAAAGGATGGACATAATTTTTGTATTAAAATTCCAATTTATATAAATTTATATTTCAAAATAATGGTTGACAGTCTTTTAAAGCGATAGGTAGAATAGAAGTGTCTGATTCTGAGAATCATTATCAGGAAAATAACAATTCACCTAATTTTTTTATTACTATTTGAGAATAAATTTCATTTTAATAAATATATGTTGTTGGTTAGGATGGTTGAGGGATGGAAGCGAGTGCAAGCAGTATAGAACAGCAAGAAGAGAATGTTAAAGAGATTAAGAGCAGACCGCTCATCGCTTCTATTATTTTAGTAGCGGGTACAATTTTGTTAGCTTTAAGCATGGCAGTTTCTATTTCTTTTGGGGCTGCAGATATTAGTTTAAAGACTGTATGGCAAGCTGTATTTCAGTTTGATGGATCTATTACACATCATAACGTAATTCAAGAGCTTCGCATGCCTAGAGCAATAGGGGGCGTAGTAGCAGGTGCCTTTTTAGCGGTATCAGGAGCAATTATGCAAGGTATGACGCGAAATCCACTTGCTTCACCATCATTAATGGGGATTACAGATGGGGCTGTATTTGGAATTGCAATTATGTATGCATTTTTCCCTAATTCACCTTATTTAATGTTTGTAATCGCATCTTTTATTGGAGCTGCGTTTGGTGCAAGCATTGTATATGGAATTGGGTCTTCTTCACCAGGTGGATTAACACCTGTGAAATTAGCTTTAGCAGGTGCAGCTATTAGTGCTTTATTAGGGGCAATTTCATCTGGAATCGCATTGTATTTCAATCTTGCCCAAGAGGTGAGCATGTGGAATGCAGGCGGAGTTGCTGGAGTGAAATGGCAAAGTATTAATATGTTAGTACCAATTGGCCTTGTTTGTCTTTTTATCGCAATTATGATGTCGAGATATATTACAATTTTGAGCTTCGGTGAAGAAATTGCAATTGGACTTGGTCAAAATACGACATTGATTAAATTTATCGGAACAGTACTTGTTCTTGTTTTAACGGGTTCTGCAGTTTCCATGGCAGGATCAGTTGGATTTGTCGGTCTTGTAATCCCGCATATGACTCGTTTCCTCGTAGGCTCGGACTATAGATGGGTTATTCCATGTTCTGCGGTCTTAGGCGGGCTGTTAATTGAATGTGCAGATATGTTATCTCGCGTTATTAACCCACCATTTGAAACGCCAATTGGAGCAATTACAGCGCTAATTGGGGTTCCATTCTTCCTCTACTTAGCACGTAATGAAGGGAGAGGAAAGATGTGAGGATGAGTGTCTTAACAAAAAAGAACATTTCTATATTAACGATTTTAGTAGGACTAATCATTTCTATATTTCTTATTAGTTTAAATACAGGAACTTTTAAAATCCCGCCAATGGACGTATTAAAGTCATTGGTTGGACTAGGGGCTGAAGATCAGTCTGTTATTTTATTTGAATTCCGTATGCCGCGTATGGTAATTGCTATACTAGTCGGATCTGCCTTAGCTATGTCAGGTGCGATTTTGCAAGGTTTATCGCGAAATCCGCTTGCTGATCCAGGTATTATAGGTATTAATGCTGGAGCGGGATTAACAGTTGTTATATTCGTCTACTTCTTCTTCGGGAAAGTAGGGACTGGTACATTTTTATCTGTATTCATTCTTCCATTCTTCGCACTAGTTGGAGCGATATTAGCAGCGGTAATTATTTATTTACTAGCATGGAAAGATGGCGTTTCATCGACTCGATTAATACTTGTCGGTATTGCCGTTGCAGCTGGATTTGGAGCTGTTAGTTTAATTTTCTCTATGAAGATGACATCTAACGATTTTCGTTTTGCTACGATTTGGCTAGCGGGAAGTCTGTGGGGTACAGATTGGAAATTTGTATTAAGTGTACTTCCATGGATGGTTATTTTCTTACCGCTTGCTATAAGTAAAGCACACATATTAAATGTAATGAACCTAGGCGATTCTACAGCAGTTGGCCTTGGTGTAAACGTAGAAAAAGAAAGACGTAAATTATTATTTATTGCAGTTTGTTTAGCAGGTGCATCTGTTGCTGTTGCCGGCGGAATTGGCTTTATCGGTTTAATGGCCCCGCATTTAGCAAGGCGCCTTGTTGGTGGTAAACATCAAATTATGTTGCCCACAGCTGCGCTAATAGGAACGTTTTTACTTTTATTCGCAGACGTAATTTCAAGAAGTGTACTAACAACTTCAGAAATACCAGTCGGTCTTGTTATTTCTGTAATTGGTGCACCGTATTTCATTTATTTACTTATGAGGACAAAATAAAGGGAGGCTTTTCGTATGGCAACTTTAGCGGTGGATGCGGTATCTGTTGGCTATAATGAAGGTTTAATTATTGATGGATTAACAGTTGAAATTCCGGAAGGCAAAATTACAACAATTATTGGACCAAATGGTTGTGGGAAGTCCACATTATTAAAAACGGCGTCTCGTATTTTGAAGGCAAAGCAAGGTACTGTTTATCTTGACGGAAAAGCAATTGAGAAACAGCCAACGAAAGAAATTGCAAAGAAAATGGCGATTTTACCACAAACTGCAGAAGTGCCAACGGGTCTTACTGTATTTGAGCTTGTGTCATATGGAAGATTCCCTCATCAAAAAGGGTTTGGCACGCTGAAAGAAGAGGATTATCGCTACATTAACTGGGCACTTGAAGTGACAGGAATGAAAGAATTTGCGAATCGTCCAGCAGAAGCGCTATCAGGTGGTCAACGTCAACGTGTGTGGATCGCAATGGCTCTTGCACAAGGGACAGAATTACTCGTATTAGATGAACCGACAACGTACTTAGATATGGCCCATCAATTAGAAGTATTAAACTTATTGAAAAAGTTAAATGAAGAAGAAGGTAGAACGATTGTTATGGTTATCCATGACTTAAACCACGCTTCTCGTTTCTCAGATCATATGATTGCATTAAAAGCAGGTAAGTTAATGAAACAAGGAACGCCAGATGAAGTTATGACAAGTGAAACACTTCGTAACGTATTTGAGATTGAAGCTCAAATCGTTCCATGCCCAGTAAACTGTAAGCCAATTTGTTTAACATATGATTTAGCGATGATTAGTAATCAATTGCGTAAAAAAGCATAAGTAGAACCCCCCTCGTGAAGAGGGGGACTTCTAATGGACGTTGAGCTTCTTATATAAGAATGGGAAGTTGAACGCCCGTTAGAATGGGTTATTAACAACAATTAATAAACATATATTGATTAATTGTTATCTTTGTTTCTTATAGTTCATTGTAACTTATAAGATAAATACAGCTAGAAGGAGTGGGAACATGAAGAATTTTAAAATGGCACTATTAGCAATGGTACTAGCTGTGACTTCTGTACTATTTGCAGCTTGTTCTAACAAAGAAGAAGAAAAGAAAGCAGATGCAAAGACTGAAGAGCGCACTGTAAAACATGCAAAAGGGGAAATTAAAATTCCTGCAAACCCAAAGAAAATTGCTGACCTTAGTGGTTCAACAGAAGAATTATTAATTTTCGGTATGAAACCGGTTATTACTGCTAATACATCTCAAGAAAAAATTGATGCACATATTGAAAAGAAACTAAAAGATGTTAAACCAGTTGGTTCTGCTTGGGGCGATAAAATTAACATCGAAGCAGTAGCTGCTGCAAAACCAGATTTAATTCTTGTAAATAATCGTCAAGAAAAGATTTATGACCAATTATCTAAAATTGCACCAACAGTTATGTTAAACACTCCATTAGATCAATGGCGTCCAAAATTCGAAGAAGTAGGTCAAATCTTCGGTAAAGAAAAAGAAACAAAAGAATGGTTCAAAAAGTATGATGAAAAAGCAAGCAAATTACATGACAAAATCGTCGCTAAAACTGGTGAAGCAACATTTATGAAAATGGCTGCATATCCAAATGCTTTCCGCGTATATGGTGATTACGGTTACGGTAGCGTAATCTTTAATGATTTAAAACTACCAGCAGTTAAAGGTACACCAACTGATAAACCGTTAGTACAGGTACAAAAAGAAGCTTTAATCGATTACAACCCAGATTACTTATTCGTATTTACAACTGGTGACGGTTCTCAGCGCTTAAAAGAATTCCAAGAAGAATCAATTTGGAAAAACATGAACGCTGTTAAAAATAACCACGTATTTACAATTAAAAATGAAGACTTAAACAAAGGTTACTTCCCACTAGGGAAAGATATGATCTTAGACGAAGTTGCTGAATTCGTTTTAGGTAAATAATGTATAAAGGAAATCACTTTTACTTCGGTAAAGGTGATTTTTTCTTTTTATAAAGGGAATTAATATAGTCTTTCATTTCTTTCTGTTTCTCATTTCGTTTATAATATAAAGTAAGAATGTAGTAAAGAAAGGGGGATGTCGGAAAGTGGTATATTTAAACGACAAACTCAGCGAAACAAAAGTGTTTAAAGACCCAGTACATAAATATGTGCACGTGCGTGATCGTGTTATTTGGGATTTAATCGGAACGAAAGAATTTCAACGCTTGCGCCGTATTAAGCAGCTTGGAACGACATTTTTTACATTTCACGGTGCAGAGCATAGTCGCTTTACTCATTCGTTAGGTGTATACGAAATTATTCGTCGTATGATTGATGATGTGTTTGATGGCAGACCAAATTGGAATGCTGAAGATAGATTGTTATGTTTATGTGCGGCATTACTTCATGATGTCGGCCACGGCCCATTTTCTCACTCGTTTGAAAAAGTATTTTCATTAGATCATGAGAAATTTACGCAAAAGATTATCGTTGGCAATACGGAGATTAATGATGTATTAAGTCGTGTTGATAAGGAGTTTCCACAAAAGGTAGCAGATGTAATTGCAAAAACGTCTACTAATAAATTAGCGATTAGTATGATTTCGAGCCAAATTGATGCGGATCGTATGGATTATTTATTAAGAGATGCTTATTTTACAGGCGTAAAGTACGGAAACTTCGATATGGAACGTATACTGCGTGTAATGCGTCCGTATGGGAATCAAGTAGTCATTAAA
Source organism: Bacillus cereus group sp. BfR-BA-01347 (assembly GCF_022663835.1). NCBI lineage: Bacteria > Bacillati > Bacillota > Bacilli > Caryophanales > Bacillaceae > Bacillus > Bacillus cereus group sp. BfR-BA-01347. Next base: position 120,932 of record NZ_JAKUGG010000018.1, read on the forward strand.
AATAGTGGTATGCATGCTGTTGAGCATTACATTATGAGTCGTTATCAAATGTATTGGCAAGTATATTTCCACCCGGTAACGCGAAGTGCAGAAGTTATTTTAACGAAGATTTTACACCGTGCGAAATCACTGCACGAGAAGTATTATACATTTAAAAATCATCCTGTTCATTTCTATTCTTTATTTGAAGAAGAAGTAACAGTAGAGGATTATTTAAAGTTAGACGAGAACGTTATGTATTACTACTTCCAAGTATGGCAGGAAGAAGAAGATCCAATTTTAAGCGATTTATGCCGCCGTTTTATGAATCGAAATCTATTTAAATATGTAGAGTTTACAGATAAACACGGTTTAGATAATTGGATGGAATTAAGTAGTTTATTTAAAAAGATTGGACTTGATCCGGAGTATTATTTAGTAGTTGATTCAACATCAGACTTACCGTATGACTTTTATCGTGCAGGAGAAGAAGAAGAGCGTCTACCAATCCTACTTCTTATGCCAAACGGAGAGCTTAGAGAGCTTTCACGTGAGTCGGATATTGTTGAGGCGATTACAGGTAAGAAAAGAACGGATCAAAAGCTATTCTATCCACATGATTTAATCTATGAAGATGGAAGAAAAGGAAAATATAAAGAGAGAATTATTGAGTTGTTAGAAGGAAAGAAATAAGAAGCAGCTAATGGCTGCTTCTTATGAAAAAACTTGAAATTATTTGTCGCTTAAGCGTTTTCCGCCAACTGCATAATGGTTTTTAGACATTTCTTCGATGAAAACAACGATGTTTTCTTCAGGAGCACCAGTTGTTTCGCTTACTGCTGCTGTTACTTTCTCAGCAAGAGCTTTCTTTTGTTCTTCTGTGCGTCCTTCTAGCATTTTCACTGTTACGTATGGCATGTACAATCGCTCCTTTTATGTAAGTTACACTCTTATTATAGCGGATTATGGGGAAGAACAATCGAAAAAACAAATAATTTCTTTTTTTGACATATGGAAGAGGAGATGAAGCATGGATCAGTTATTTAGATACCCGTTGCACCAAATTCCTTTGGTAGCAATGGCCATTATTATCGCATTATCAGTTCATGAATTTGCACATGCATATGTAGCATATAAATTTGGAGACGATACAGCAAAGAGACAAGGCCGTTTAACGTTATCACCGATGGCACACTTAGATCCTATAGGTTTGATTGCAGTATTAATTCTTGGATTCGGTTGGGCAAGACCGGTTCCTGTTAACCCATATAACTTTAAAAGACCGCGTCTTGCAGGTATATTAGTTTCAATTGCAGGGCCGATTAGTAACTTAATTTTAAGCGCAATTGGTTTAATTATTTGGTATAGCTTATTAAAATTTGGTGTATTATACTCAATTCCATCTGCAGTGGCAGATACGTTAGCTCAATTTTTCCAGATTTTTATTATGCTGAATATCGTTTTACTTGTATTTAACTTATTACCGATCCCACCACTTGATGGGTATCGCGTAGTGGAAGATTTAGCACCAGCAAATATTCGCGCGAAAATGACACAGTATGAGAAATACGGGGCAATTGCGTTATTAATTCTCGTTATTACACCGCTTAGTAATTACACAATTCAACCTATTTTTCAGGTAGTTATTCCGCATGTATTTGTATTTTTAGATAGCATCATTGCGCCTATTTTTGGCCTTTTATAATTTTTAAGTGAGGAGGATTTTACATATGACAGAGAAAAAGAAAAAAATCGGTTTTAATATCGTGAAAAATGATTCAACAGATGGACATGGTGGATTTGGTGTTGGAGCATTAAGCTTAGAAAACATTTCACCTGTATTTGTTGATGTACTAGAGAAGACTGCATTCGTTGATATCGGTGCGATGCATGCGCGTAGTACAGTAGAAAAAGGTATTAAGTTTTTAACAAATAAAGATGAGGTTCCAAACGGAAAACCGTTTTGGCTTGTTTGGGTAACGATTGAAAGAACTGCAACGGGTGCGTATTACGCAGGTGTAACAGCTTGTGAAATGACAGTTGACCGTGAGATTCGCCGCGGATATAAATCACTTCCAGAGCACGTAAATAAAATGGATAAATCATTGAAGCGTCACATTATGGTTGACCATATGGACGAGTCATCTAAAAAGGTACTTGGTATGTTCTTAAAAGAACATAATGAAGCGATTTGGAACGAATCTAGTGAAGAATTGCGCCGTGCATTATTAAGTGAATAAAAAATAGCTGACGGGTGCCCGTCAGCTATTTTTTTTACCAAGGAAGATATTTTTTCCACCAACTTGTTTTTTTCTTTTCTTCAGTCGTTTTTTCAAATTCTTCTTTATCATCGACGTGATCCATACAATATTCAGTCGGTTCGGTACCTTTAGCGAAATACATTTTCACAGAAATAGGACAATTTTTTGTAGCAATTTTACCGTTCTCTGGATTGATATTAACCGCTACGACGTCACTTGGTTGTTTAAATTCTTTTTTAGGCTGTCCATCTAAGCCCTTCTCCATCGTATCAGTCCATATTTTCTTCGCATACCCTTGTTCTGCTACGTTTGAAATAGATTTAGGTTGATCGTATCCGACCCATACACCTGTTACGATTTGCGGAGTAAATCCGATCATCCAACTATCCGTTTCAGTAGAACCAGATTTGCCGGCATATGTTCTTGATAGTTTGGATAACATCGATTGACCAGTTACAGCAGCATAGCTGCTTAGTTTCTTATTAAACATACCAGTCATCATTTCTTCCATTACAAACGCTTTGCTCTTGTCGAGAACTTGTTTACTCTCTAAATGAGCATCGTATAATATATTTCCTTCATGATCCATAATGCGGCGAATGAAAGTAGGTTTTACTTCTTTTCCACCGTTTGCGAACATGCTATAAGCGTTAACCATTTCAATTGGTTTTACTGGTGATGTACCGAGAGCTAGAGAAGGCACATCTTTTAATGCACTTGTAATTCCAAACTGTTTCGCTGTTTTTGCAAGCGCGTCATCGCCTAAAAACAAATTTGTTTTCACAGCATAAATGTTATCAGAGACTGCGAGAGCTTGTGCCATCGTTACGAAATCATCTGCATAATAATCTTTATAGTTCTTCGGTTTATACTTTGAAACGCCGTCACCTAAGGTGAATACAGTATATTCGCTTTTTAAGCGTGTAGCAGGCGTGAATCCTCGTTCTAATGCCGCATAATATAGAAATGGCTTAAATGTAGAACCAGGCTGACGAATGGCTTGTGTAGCCCTGTTAAATTGACTCGTAGTATAATCAGTTCCACCAACAAGAGCAGCCACTTCACCTGTCTTTGGATTCATAGAGACGAGAGCAGTTTGTATGTTTGTTGTGTCAGGTATGTGATCTTTTACAGCTTGTTCTGCTACAGCTTGTAGTTTAGGGTCTAGCGTTGTATAAATTCGCAAGCCACCCCGTTGTAAAGCTTGTTCGTCTAATCCAACATCACGAAGGAGCGAAGCTTGTACAGCATCTTGGAAATATGGTGCGACCTCTGCTACTTTTTTCGTATCTAATGAGGCAAAAGTTAGTGGCTCTTTCTTCGCTAAGGCTGCTTGTTGCTTCGTAATATATCCTTGCTTTACCATTTCATCTAATATGAGAGCTTGTCGTCCTTTCGCACGATCCTCTTTCAAAAAGGGAGAATAGACACTTGGCCCTTTCGGGATACCTGCGAGCATACTAGCTTCTGCTAATGTTAACTCTTTTGCCGCTTTATCGAAATATAGACGGGACGCAGCTTCGATGCCATAAGCGCCATGTCCGTAATAAATTGTATTTAAATATCCTTCTAAAATATGATTTTTATTATAATTCACCTCAAGGCGAATTGTGTACATTGCTTCTAATAGTTTACGTTTCCACGTTTTATCATGATCTAAGTAAAGGTTACGAGCATACTGTTGTGTAATCGTACTAGCACCTTGGACTTTTGCCATCGCTTTTAAATCGGCAACAATGGCACCAGCAATACGTTTCATATCAAAGCCATGATGTTTGTAGAATCGTTGATCTTCAATAGATAGTGTCGCCTCTTTTACATAAGATGAAATTTCATTAAGAGATACATTGTAACGTTTTTGCATTTCATTACTTTGTCCTATAACAGTGTCATCATTTGCGTAAAAGACGCTTGTTTGCGGGACCGCAACAGGAGGAGGTCCCATAATTTTTGCAACTATAATAATAACAAAAAAAGAAAAAACGAAGAAAAGGACGCAAGAAAACATTGCGGTGAAGAAAAGACGTTTATATTTTTTAAGTTTTGGATTCATAGTTTGATCCATCTTTTTTCAGCCCCTCATTAATACAAGCGTTATTGTATTAGTATTGAGGGTTTTCGTTTATTTTAAACAATGAAATTTCGAAAATAAAAAAGCCCCTTCCATTAAGAAAGGAGCTCAAAGGCACGTGCTGGCCAATCGGTAATGATGACATCTACACCATAATCAATCATAGTTTGTAAATCTTTGTATTCATTAATTGTATATGGACGGAAAACATACCCTTGCTCTTGTGCTAACTGCACAAATTCTTTCGTTAATAACTGGAAGTTTGGATGTAATCCATTTGCTTCTCTATGTTTTGCTTCGGCAATTGGATCAGCAAGTGGTGTATCATATAAAATTGCTCTTGGGATTTCAGGAGCAATTTCTGCTAATAATGAAACAGAGTCATGGTTAAATGATGAAAATACAATTTGATTAGAAAGATGATATTCACGCACAAGTGCGACAGCTTTTTCCTCAATGTTTGGGTAATGAATAACATCTGTCTTTAATTCAATATTTAGTTGTAAGTTCGTTGTGGAAAGCCAAATGAAAACCTCGCGCAATGTTGGGATTTTTGCTTCATGGAAAGAAGGGTCTTTATAGCTACCAGCGTCCAATGATTGTAGTTCCTCCACCGTTTTTTCCGAAACAAGTCCAACGCCATTTGTTGTGCGATCGACGGTTTCATCGTGAATTACGACAAGTTCACCATCTTTTGATAAGTGGACATCGAGTTCAATTCCGTGAGCGCCAATGCGTTCTGCTTCTTGGAAGGCAATCATCGTATTTTCGGGATGTGTTCCTTTTACTCCGCGATGAGCGAAAATAAGTGGTTTAATCATGTGAAATTCTCCTTATTATCTCATTTCTTTCATTATGGAACTGCTTTAGGGAAAATACAATTGAATATGACAAACATTTACAAAAGTCTAACAGTTGCAGAAAAGTTAACGTTAACGTAAAATGTAATAATCAAGTGAAGGGAGGAATAAACATGTATAAAATTGATGAAGTAACAAAGCAAGTCGGTTTAACAAAACGTACACTTCGTTATTATGAGGAAATTGGTTTAATTCATCCCCCAGAACGTAGTGAGGGAAATATTCGTCTGTATACTGATGAGGATATTGCCAGAATTAAAAGAATTGTAGAAGCGAAAGAAGTGCTAGGAATCACACTTCAAGAAATGCAGCATTTCTTATCACTAAAAGAAAGAATGGAGCAAAGGAGAAATAGCGAGAACCCTCGTGATCGTGAAGTGATTCAAGAAATTAAAGATATGCTTGAAAAACAAGTGCAAACGTTAGACGAAAAAATGGAGCAAATGCAACGTGTAAAGGCAGAACTCGAAGATAGTTTACATCGTGCAGTAACATTTTTAGAGAGCACAAAAGGAGAGTAATCAAAATGGAGAGCAAACAAAAACTAGGGAGATTGATTACAGTGGTGGCTACCTTCCTTGCCTTTTCGGGTATAGGAGTAGTCGACCCAATTTTGCCAATTATTGCAGAGAAAATTGGTGCAACACATTGGCAAGTTGAAATGTTATTTACCGCTTATATTTTAACGATGGCAATCATGATGTTACCAGCTGGTATATTTGCATCGAGATTTGGTGATAAACGGATGATGACAATCGGTCTTGCGATTGTGACTGTATTTGCGTTTATATGTGGTATATCGCAAACGATTGCTCAATTATCTCTTTTCCGCGCTGGATGGGGATTAGGAAATGCGATGTTTTTTGCTACAGCAATGACGCTGTTAATAGCATTAAGTAAAGAAGTTCATGAAGCAGTAGGATTATACGAAGCAGCTATCGGTTTAGGCATGGCTGGCGGACCATTATTAGGCGGGATATTAGGTGGTCATTCTTGGCGTTATCCGTTTTTCGCGACGAGTATTTTAATTTTCTTAGCATTTATTTTAGTATTCTTTTTTGTAAAAGAACCAGAGCGAAAAGTGAAGCGTAAGGCTGCTGGCGTAGGGGAATTACTTAACCTGGTGAAGTATAAACCATTTATGCAAGGTGCCATTTCAGGGATGCTATACTACTACGGATTTTTTGTCGTGTTAGCATATTCACCACTTATTATGCATTTATCAGCTATTCAATTAGGTTTTGTATTTTGCGGATGGGGACTCGCGTTAGCTTACGGTTCTGCAATTTTAGCACATAAGCTAGAAGGGAAATATGAACCAAAAACATTATTGAAGGGTAGTTTACTCGTATTTGCGATTTTCTTAATTGTACTATTCTTTGTGAAAATTATGTGGTTACAAATTACTCTTATCGTTTTATCAGGATTGGCATCTGGTTTAAACAATGCATTATATACAAGTTATGTAATGGATATTTCACCTTATGAAAGATCTGTTACGTCAGGTGTTTATAACTTCGTTCGTTGGCTAGGGGGCGCAATTGCTCCGATTTTATCAGGAGTTATCGGTCATACTGTTTCACCACAAAGTCCGTTTTTAGTAGGTGGAATTGTGGTATTAGTTGGTTGTATTATGATCCTAATTCCAATTCGTAAACCAGTAGAAATAGAGACAAAAGCCCTTTCTTAAGAAAGGGTTTTCTTTCCTTTTACGGTGCAAACCCTTTCTGCACATATGTTAGAACCCTCTGACTAAAATATATTTTCGGTATTTTTGTACTTTTAACTATACATTTTGGATGTTTTGTTTTATTTTTGTTAGGGGACATTAATGATGTCCCTATTATAAATTTGCATTGAAAGGCGTGATTGTACGATGGAACTATGGTTCACTGAAAAACAAACAAAACATTTTGGGATTACGGCGCGTATTAACCGCACATTACATACGGAGCAAACAGAATTCCAAAAACTTGATATGGTTGAAACGGAAGAGTTCGGAAACATGCTTATTTTAGATGGCATGGTTATGACGACAGAAAAAGATGAGTTCGTTTACCATGAAATGGTAGCGCACGTACCTTTATTTACACATCCAAACCCTGAAAACGTATTAGTTGTTGGTGGCGGTGATGGCGGTGTTATTCGTGAAGTGTTAAAACACCCAAGCGTAAAGAAAGCAACTCTTGTTGAAATCGATGGAAAAGTAATTGAGTACTCTAAACAATACTTACCATCAATTGCAGGTGCATTAGATAATGAGCGTGTAGAAGTGAAAGTAGGAGACGGTTTCCTACATATCGCAGAAAGCGAAAATGAATATGACGTAATTATGGTAGATTCTACTGAGCCAGTAGGACCAGCAGTAAACCTATTTACAAAAGGCTTCTATGCTGGAATTTCAAAAGCGTTAAAAGAAGATGGTATTTTCGTTGCTCAAACGGACAACCCTTGGTTTACACCAGAATTAATTACAACTGTGTTTAAAGATGTAAAAGAGATTTTCCCAATTACTCGTTTATACACAGCGAATATTCCAACTTATCCAAGTGGTCTTTGGACATTCACAATCGGATCTAAAAAACATGATCCATTAGAAGTAAGTGAAGAGCGTTTCCACGAAATCGAAACGAAATACTACACAAAAGAATTACACAATGCAGCATTCGCATTACCGAAATTTGTTGGCGATCTAATTAAGTAAGAGAATCGTATCGAACAAATAAAGTGTAAGTAGCTCATTTAAGGTGTTTGTCCAGAAGACTTGAACATGCTAGCTATTTACACTTCTGTAAAGAAAATTGTCTTCTTGTATGAAACAGAAGACCCGGTAAATCGAGAAAGAGGAGCAACTCGCTCCAAATTTGAGAAATAATGAAAGGTTGGGATACCTTAAGTTCCACATAAGGAGGAAAAGAATATGCGTTTTGATGAAGCTTATTCAGGTAAAGTATTTATTAAAAGTCATCCAAGTTTTGAAGAGTCAGAGGTAGTTATTTACGGGATGCCTATGGATTGGACAGTAAGTTACCGTCCAGGATCTCGCTTTGGCCCTGCACGTATTCGTGAAGTATCAATCGGTCTTGAAGAATATAGTCCGTATTTAGATCGTGAACTAGAAGAGGTAAAATATTTTGATGCGGGTGATATCCCATTACCATTCGGAAATGCACAACGCAGCTTAGACATGATTGAAGAATATGTATCAAAACTTTTAGATGCCGGTAAGTTTCCACTAGGTCTCGGCGGTGAGCACCTAGTGTCTTGGCCAATTTTTAAGGCAATGGCAAAAAAATATCCGGATTTAGTAATCATCCATATGGATGCTCATACTGATTTACGTGAATCGTATGAAGGGGAGCCTTTATCCCACTCTACACCTATTCGTAAAGTGTGTGATTTAATTGGTCCGGAAAACGTATATTCTTTCGGAATTCGTTCTGGAATGAAGGAAGAATTTGAATGGGCGAAAGAAGTAGGTATGAACTTATACAAGTTTGACGTATTAGAACCGTTAAAAGAAGTATTACCGAAACTTGCAGGACGCCCAGTCTATGTCACAATCGACATTGATGTATTAGACCCAGCTCACGCTCCAGGAACAGGAACGTTAGAAGCTGGCGGTATCACATCTAAAGAATTATTAGATTCCATCGTAGCAATTGCAAATTCAAATATAAATGTAGTTGGAGCAGACTTAGTAGAAGTAGCTCCAGTCTACGACCATAGTGATCAAACACCAGTCGCAGCAAGCAAATTCGTGCGGGAAATGCTGCTCGGTTGGGTGAAATAAAAGTGAAGCCGACTGTTTAGACCCGGTGGCTAAGGTTCTTTCCTGCAAAAGGTGCTTTTTACCTTTTGGCAGGGAAGGTTCTTAGACGCAATGGTCTAGGAGGCGTAACTGGATAGTAATAAAAGCGGAGGCAGCTCGCTCAGAATCGCAGGTCATTGGAACGCTCGATCGAGAAGCACTTTTGGCGCAGGCCGAGAGTGTGAAATGGCCAGAGATTCTAGCCGCTGCAGCTAGACAAAATAAAAGCCCTCTATATGATTGAAGTGCACCCCAATTGTTAGACACAGTCTAACAATTGGAGGTGCATTTTTTATGGCTAAATTTTCTTCAAAAGAAAAAATCCAAGCGGTGAAACGATATTTAGATGGTA